>JBBKVQ010000086.1:0-6363 GCA_037968515.1 Bradymonadaceae bacterium | reverse complement strand
CCGTCAGTCGCGACATGATAAAAATCGCCGCCAAAATCAGCGTTGAAAAGTTCGTAATTCACATACGCCGAAATCGGACCGTCAGCTTCGATCACAAAGGTGTCCAACAGCGCGACCTGGCTTCCGCCATCATCGATCGTGACCGGCACGTAAGTTGGCGTCATCGCCTGCAGCGTGCCTTCGTTGATGGTCTCGTCGGTGGCAGGGTCAAAGACTCGGAAACTCCGAGTTTCTGCGGAGACCAACACCAGGTCTGATTCCTGATCTTGGAACGCGACATAGGTCGCGTTTGCAGGGGCTGAGACCTCTGCCGTATGTCGAATATTATTGGTTTCGTCGGATTCGGCGACCAAATCAGAGGCGTCGATTCCGATGTGCAGGATATTGTTTTTAAATGCGTAGGCCCCACTGATATTGACCACGACACTGGCAGACTCGCCTGGTGTCAGGGTGGCAATCACTCCGGTTCCAGCAAAGACATCAGCACCGCTGCGCCCTGCAACAAAATCGCGTTCTTCCCAGACATCAAGGTCTGTTGCCGCCGCAACCGTATCGCCTTGATTCACAACATCGACGATCAAAACGCCAGTGCGGCCAACGCCGTACAAAACTCCAGTTGCGTCGGACCGGGAGACTTTCAAGTCCGCGCCCAGCGCGGTCGCCGCGACATTAACCGAGAAGCGATGACGCGTCTCGGCGCCCCTGGAATCGGTGATTCGCACCGAGATCCAGTGAATGCCAACGTCTGCCGGACCGGGAGTCCACGCCATTTGTGCACCGGCCACGGTCGACGTCAGGATCAAGCCCGTGGGAGCCAAATCGTCGAAGTACGTGACGCCGTCTCCGTCGGCATCAAACGCCTCGATTTCGTAGGTCCATGGCTGCCCCACAACAAGGCGTCGTGCGGGCGTGGTCGTTACCTTAGGTACCGCGTTCACGATGGGGAACGGTGAGACTTCAAGGTCGAAGGATTGCTCGGTGACCGCGCCAAATCGATCCATGGCTAACAAGACGACTGGGAAGGTTCCGGGCTGAGGCGGCACGCCGACCAGTTCGTTTCCGACAAGCTTGATTCCGGGCGGCCGGACCGGAGCTTCAAGGAAGACCAAGTCTCCGTTCGGGTCCGTGAGTGTGGGGGCGTAGGTGTAGTCAGCGCCTACCGATGCGATCGACACTGCTACGCTGCCAAAGACCGGAGCGCTGTTGTTCAGCGGTGGGGCGTCGTTGGGCAGGACCTCAAGCACGGCTAAACGTACGTTATCGGTCTCGCTTCTTTCAGCGACAACATCGTCGACGTCGATCACAAATTCCATGACGTAGGTGCCAAGCGAATTGGTCGTGTCGTAGTTGCTCGTCAGGTCGTGCGACGCGCCTGGCGCCAACGCCGGGATATCAAAACGGTCGATTTCGACCGCCATGCTGGCTCCTCGCCGGGCCTTCAGAATCGCCACGTGCGCAGGCGCCTCGGTGGCGCCGCCATTGATCACGCTCAGATTCACAGGGGTAACCACGCCATTGATTACAGGTGACGCGGTGCTGATCGTACCGATCAAGTTCGCGCGTCCATTGATGGTCTCAAGGTTGGTGGCGACGCTTCCGAGCGCCAACACGGCCGTGCAGGCATCCGTCTGGAGCGCCAGAATCTGCTGGTCCAAGGCGGCCACAAGCGCCGCAGCACCAGCGTCGGCTGCGTAGCCGTTACGCACAGTCTGCAAGGCGCTGATCAGCGTAGCGACAGTGGCCGGCGTACAACCCTCGGCATTTGCGCCAGCGGCTCCCACGACTCTGTTCATGTCGACAGCGAGCTCGTAGTTTTCGTCGTTCATCGCGTTGAGCGCCAGCTCTCCGATCTCTGCTGTGCCAGCCGGGAAGACGTTGATTTTTACGAATTGGGCTCGAGCATCGAGCTCGCGTTCGATTTCAAAAGCCGTGGCTACCAAACCGACTTCAACATCAATCACAGTGGGGTATTCAGCGAATCCTGGGACCTCGACGACAACATCGACAGACTTCGACGTGCCAGGTGGCATTGCGGTTGGAGCGGTCCACGTATGAGTCACATTTGGAGACGCGGAGACTTCGAGCGAGGGCAGCGCGCTTACGTTCCCGGTCGATTCCAAGAAGAACGTGACGGTTTTTACGTCGCCGGATTCTGCGGTTGTGTAGGTGCGCGGCCCGGTCAGGTCGGTACCTTTCAACGAACCAATCACTTCGTTCTGAACCAGAGTTTCTTGCGCGGTTCCATCGACCGAAACCATGAGCTGATACGACGTGCCAGGGGCTGGCCATCGCTGGCCCTCGACAGGCTCGACCCAGAATCCGATTCGGCCGGTTTGACCTGGGCGCAGGTTCAGCGCGTCCGTGGCCTGTTTGACCACAAGGCGTGGGTCGGAAACGATGATATCGATCCCGTAATCGCCACGGTCTCGTCCCCAGTGTGTGACTTCCAGTTGTCGGGCAGCAAATCGAACGCCGCGGACATCGACGGTGAACCGGGAGTCCTCGACGATTTTTGCCGCGACTTGCGGCGTGCTTGGCATCGCGACCGCGTAGGTGAACACACGTGAAAGGCAGATGCCTGCGGTGTTTCGAACCGACACATTAACTTCATAGGTTCCGTCCGGGAGACCTGCCAACGGCGTTACTTGCACCGTGTCTGCGTCGGTCCACACGACCTGCATTCCAGGCACGGATTCGGCGATCAGCGTGTAGTCGCCGCTGAGAGAGGTCGCCAACGTGATGTCGAAGGATTTGGTTCCAAAACCACTGGCACTGTCTGATGAAAGCTCGAGGGTTGCGATATCTGCGTTTGCCAGATTTGCGGTGACCGAATCGATACCCGCCGCCGAGTCGAAGACGAGTGTGCCCGCAGCGTTGGCAAATGAAAATGCCGTGGCGGGGTCGACGCTGCTTCCAGCGGTCCAACCTGCTCCGTCGAGGTCCACGCATGCGGCTACAGACGCCGACGTGAAGGTTGTCGAGGCGTTAAGTGACGCCGCGTGAACGCCCGCGATCTGAAGCGAAGTCAAATCGCCGCCCCACGAACCGCGAGTGGCAACGCTTCCGTCGACTTCCATGAAGCCAGCGCGGCCAAGCGACGCGCCGCTGGTGCCCGCTGTGTCTAGGCCAAACGTCGATGCGCCCAAGGCGAGGTCGAATCCGTCACCGTCGTAAGGGCCGAACGAACCCAAAATGGCGACTCCGTCTAAGGTGTCCGAGTAGGCGTCAAAAAGAGTCGGGCCACCGACCGAGTAGTCGGCCCTTCGATTGAGCACGACCGGGTTATGAGCACCATCCCATCTCGCCATCGCGCCGGCGGCTTGTTCTTCCAGTTCTAGGACGCCAGACGCATTGATCCGGAGCGCGAGGACCAGCTGGTCTTCGGCAGAGTTCCACTGCGTTACGCCTTCGCCCACAACGCTCAAGTGGCGGTACGGAGCTGTTCCGGTGATATCGGTTTTGGACAACGCCGCGGTGGCCGTCACAGTCTGGAAGGCGAAGTTTCGATCGTTGGGATCGCCACGAACCGGGTCTACCGCCCCGGTCGGAGTATTCGGCATGACCGGGTCTTGCAGCGCGCCATTCACAATGGTCACCGCGTCCACCATGCCGCCGATCGTGGCGCAGGCACCTTTACCAATAAGTTCCAGATTTGAAACAGCTTCCGGAAGATCGACTTCAAACCCCAAAGCCGCGCTGATTGTGCAATCCCAGCCGTCCGGTGCTTCGAGTTTGCCAGCGTAGGCCTGTCCGGCCTTACCCAGCGCCTTGTGGTAAGCTTGGTCCCAAGCGGGCGACAAGAACTTCGAGCATGAACCGGACGTCGGAGGGAAGATGTCGCTCCCAGAAGGGGTGCCGTTTCCGTTACAGGTCACGGCAAATGCCACCGCGGACGCGATCAAACCGTAAAGGTATCCTGTTCCCATGCCAATCTGCTGGGCGATCGTCGTGCCTTCAAGGTCCAAGCAAGGCACATACATGCATGCGACTTTCTTCAGGAGCAGCGCATATTCAAGCGCGGCACCACCCGCACCCGTGTCCAATCGACCAATCAAATGGCCGTCCGCTGAAGCTTCGATCCAGGCAACTCGTGGTTTGCCACCAACTGTGACCGCCTGGGTTGGCGCCAAGACGACTAGGTTCGCCTGCAATGCACGGCGAATGCGGATTTTTGCTTCGGCCGAAAGATCGGTGTTTTCGAGCATCGCAATGCCGTAGTCACCGACAAGAATATCGATATCGATGTTCTGGGCATCTGCAGCGTTGAAGATGATGTCGGTCGAGACCACTTGAGCCCCACCAACTCGGCTCAAAATGGAGCCCTCAAGCTCAGTGGCCGCCATGCCGTAAGCACCCCGAAACGTATGAGTTGAGGAGGCTGGCTGCCCAACCTGGCCAACACCGTCCATATGTTCTCGCATCAAGTCGATGCCAAATTGGGCTGTGATCGTGTCAGTGTTAACACGTCCCGTGGCCGCGATCACTCTGGGTTTGGTCGAGTAAGGAACCTGTCGGGTCGCTTGAGAAATCGAGCGTGTGCGGTCCCACATTCCGGCCGAGTGCATCAGAACCAGACCACTTGTGAATGCGCGCGTGAACTCAGTCGCTTGGTCCAAGACCTCCGCGGTTCCCGGGTCGGTGTAAGGCAGCAGTTCTGTGACTCTTGCTGTTTGCTCCGCTGTGGTTGTGATGGCCGAGAGTGAGTTTTGCGAAGCTCGAATCACGCGTGGAGGTGAATGGGCGGCTTGAATCAACAAGGTCGTCACATCAAGACGGTCCGTTGGGGTTTGAGAGAACTCCGTTCCGTTGATCGTGACCGGCAGTCCGTTCCGTGCTTCAAATCCGAGTCGGTCTGCCAGCGTTTGCACCATGACTTCGCCCTGTCCCGCGACCTGGCCGGGTTCGATAAGCTCGATCTCGAGCCAAACACCCGTCACAAACGAGCTGGCCAGCGGCCCCACAAAACTCGTGGCGAGCTCTGTGAACGAGGTCGTTTCGATCGTCTCAAACTCGCCAACTGTCTCGGAATCCCGAATATCGATGCTCGGCGTGAGTGTTCGCTCGATGACATAAAACAGGCCAAAAGTGGTATGCGAATCGACCTTATGAGTGGCTACGAGGCTCTTGCCGACTAGCTCGGCTGCAGTCAACTCGACGTCGATCGTTGCGGCCTCGATCGACCGCTTGGAGTTGAACGCTGCATTGTATTTTTCGTGGTAAATTCGGACGGCGACCTTGTGTTTCCACGCGTCCGGGAGACCTGCCATTTCTTGCAGCGGCGAGCCGATTTCCACACCGACCAGCGCCTCGCCAAAGGCTGGGTCCATCGAAATCCATTGACCATTTAAATATGCCTCAACCCAGACATGAGGATCGTTGATGAAGCGCTGAACCAGCGGATTTTCAAGGGTGATGCGGGTCTTGGCCTCGAGGTCGTTGTCACTCATCGCCCGAATGGCCGCGATGCGTTCCGCCATCGTGCTGCCCAGCGCGTAAGCGTCATAGGGGTACATGTCCGAAAGTGCACGGCGCGGTTCGTCGCGAAGCTCGTCCATTGTGTTGGTGGCGACGCTCAGGTCCTGCATCTGCGCCAGCAACGCATAACCCAACTCGTTCTCGCGGGTCTGCGACAAATTACCCGTCTGATATCGCGCTGGAATGCCGGACGCCCGCAACAATCCTACCAATGCGCTGGCTCGGTCGACACGATTACCGGCCGATTCGTAGATGACACCTCGAGCCCCGTGCAGCGAGCCCGTGTAAGGCTGGTGCATGATCTCGTCGCGCACAAAACGGAAGATGTTTTCGGGGTTATTGCCGAGCGCCGCCGCCTGATGTTTCACAACCGGATCGTCGGGATTGGCCTCTGGCGTTCCTTTCAGAAAATCGATCGGAAACCCATTGCCGTACAACTCAAGGGGGCGACTGAGTATGGTGTGCATGCGGCCACTAATCGTGCCCTGCACGGTAGCGCCTGGGCTAAGCACGCCTTCACTCGCCGGGACTTCCAGTGTGATCTTGTAACGGTCGCCTTCGATCAAATGCCCGAGTGCAAAAACGAATTTTCCGTCATGCAAAGCAGCTTTCGGATGGCTCAGAGTCCCGGTCGGCAAGGACATGGTCAGCACGCCGTTTTGTAGCGCTTGTTGTCCTTGATTTACGACTTCAACTTCGACCTGCAGCGTCGCATCCTGTGTGTCTGCAACGCGATAAGCGTCTTGCTGCACCTGCACAGAAACGGACTGTGCGTAGGCGGTAGAAGAGAGAAGTAGGAATATGGCCGCAAAAAAACGGGAAAACATCGAAACACCCCAGTGCACTCAAAATCGTATGATGATTTAGGCTTACTAGTTGGGGGCGATC
>JBBKVQ010000085.1:0-20995 GCA_037968515.1 Bradymonadaceae bacterium | reverse complement strand
ACTTTAGGTCGCTTACCTCATGAGGTTGAATACGATGTCGAAGAAGGTTCGTAAGGCTGTTATTCCTGTGGCAGGTCTGGGTACCCGACTGCTGCCAGTTACCAAATCTGTCCCCAAAGAGCTCCTGCCGATCGTGGATGTTCCTGCGATTCAGGTTATCGTCGAAGAGTGCATCGCCTCGGGCATCGAGGAGGTCATTTTCATTACCAGTCGCGGTAAAGGGCAGGTCGAAGACCATTTTGATTATTCCTACGAGCTCGAGAGCCACTTGGCCGAGCGTGGGAAAACTCAGGAATTGGAGACCGTTCGTAATATCGGCGGAATGATCCGCACGGTTGCAGTGAGGCAGAAGAAGCCGTTGGGTCTAGGCCACGCGATTTTGTGTGCAAAAGATGTGGTTGGAGACGAGCCATTTTTGGTCCTTCTTCCAGATGACATCATCTCTGCCGACCCACCTTGCGCGCGTCAGATGTTGGACATCTACGAAAAGTACGGCGAGGGCGTAGTAGCGCTCATGGAAGTCCCGAGCGACGAAACCGATCGTTATGGTATTGTCTCGGGTGAGCAATGGTCGCCGGGCCTGTGGCGTGTGCGTACCGTGGTCGAGAAACCAGGGCAGGGCACGGCCCCGTCAAATTCGGCTGTGATTGGCCGCTACGTGCTGCCACCGATTATCTTCGATTACCTTGAAGAAGGACGGGCGGACGAGACCGGTGAGATTCAGCTCACAGACGCACTCGCACGTTTGGCGCGAGAGCGTGCATTGATCGGGTATGAGTTTCAGGGACGTCGCCACGATATCGGGGACAGGATCGGCTTGATTACCGCCAACGTTGCGTTTGCGTTAAACCGACCTGAACTGCGCCCCAAACTCATCGAGTTCCTCTTGGCGACTGCCAAAGATTTGGGCGCCGAATAGGCTCACGGGATCGGAATTCCAACGTTCAGGTCTTGTTCATCGAATTTCGAATTCTTGTCCTTATCCAGAAAGAGCTTGGCGTCGGGAGCAAAAGCTCTGAGGAACGAGCGGAGCAGCTGTGGTTCGTTGGTTTCAGAGATCGTCGAGTTGCCGGCCAATGAAGCGAGCGAGTCGGCCTCTTCGACGAGCCATGGCAAGACTGGGTGGGTCGAGAATAACAGCCCCTCGGCGAGTGGGATCTCACCTTTGTACCGAATGCGATTGGTGCTCGATGCTTCGATGAAAATCACACGACCGTCTGGGGAGATCAACTCGGCCTCGAGCCACGGGGCAGACTCGCGTTCGAACGAGACAGCGAGTTGTTGGACTGTTTCGGCGTTTGCTTCAAATTCAAGCGGTGCAGGCAGGCCAACCAAGTCGATCTTAACCGGTCCGTTCAAAAGCACGATTTCTGGGTTTGCCTCGCCTGTGGCGACCGCGCTCAGGCTATCGACGTAGATTTCAAGGGTCTGGATTGTCCAACCTTCTGACATCAACGCCTGTGCCGTGGTTTCGACGACCGGAACCACGAACTCCAATTCTGATGGCGTGTGTGTCTGCGGATTGCCGACATCGGTTCCGACGCATCCGGACGCGACGAAGAGCGCCGCCACGGAAGTTAAAATACCTGGCCTATTCATTTGAATCCTCATCCGATAGCGGAAAGAGCTGGACGTTAAGTTGGTATACAACTTGGCCCTCGCCGTTGCGGTCACACACTTCCATCATCGATTCTCGAAACTGGTGAATACGTGCCTTAAGTTCTGGCACAAGCTCGTGTGGCACGCAAACGGTCAACCCGCTGACGTCTCGTCGTTCTCGGGCTACCGAGTCGATCGAATCAGCGGCGCGTTCCATCATCTGCCTGTGAAAGTTGCCGATCGCAAGCGAACCGACTTCGTGCCCTGTTGTGAGGCTGGGCTCGCCTCGGGTCACTTTTCCGTCGTCTTCCACGATGAGCAGACCAATATCAAGAAGGAGCTCCATGGCGCGCCGCACCTTAGCGATAGGCACGCGGGGCCATAGCTGTTTGGAAATCCAGGATGCATCCATCTTGAAGTCCGCGCGAGCAGCGAGTTCTCGGGTTGCTGGGTAGTACCAGTGGGAAAGGTACTCAAACATATGGGTTTCGATTCGGCGTGCGCTTCTGAATCGCCGAACCGACGAAAGCGCCTCGAACGCTTCGTTTTTTTGCTCAGGGCTCGACGCCTGAACGAAGTTCACCAACATGCCAAAAAAACGTGCCTCGTCATCGTCGAGGTCAAATGCGTGCGCGACGCTCTCGACGCTATCCACACCCAGATTTCGCTGACCGTCCATGACGAGCTTGATGAAATTGGGCGACGAGAAACCGGCTCTTCTGGCGAGGTATCGGTAGGATACGGCCTTGGTGTGGTCTTTGGCAGCGTCGTAGTAATCCCGCATGTAATTGCGATAATCTACATACCCAAATATGTCTGGTTTCCAACTCATCTGTTCCTTTGTGACGCCATCTTGTATACGCTTGGAATACGAATACTGCAACGCTTTGAGGCGACTCGTTCCTCTCATTATGCGAGAATCGCCCATGAATTGAAACGCTGAAATTGATCCAGGAGAACCATGTTCAAAGTAAGTCTGTTAAAGTCTGGAATACGCCTCGGGTTATTGTGCGTACTTTTGGTCGGTTGTTCGGACGACGAACCATCGGCCGGCTGGAGGGTTTCCGAAGGGGCCGGCGATGAGGTGGAATTTGGCACCACTTCTACCGTGGTCGTGGGAGCCGACGGCCAAACATATGTGGTCACGGGTCAAGGGGACGGTTGTGTTCAATTGGGAGACCAATGTGTGGACCTTGCCGACGTCGACGGTCGCTATTGCGATGACCCAAATGCGCAGGCGGATGTGTTTTTGGACGACGCAGGCGAGGTGATTTCGGTGGTTTGTTACCCACCCATAGACGATGGGACCGACGTCGAGGAGCTGCAAACTGACGCGGACGGAAACATCACGCTGCCTTCAAACCAGAACGGAACCGTGATCACCTTCCCCGAAGATTCAGACGGCGAGCCGCTTTCGGGCAATATTAAGCTCGATGGAGAGCGCGTAGTTTTGTACGGGAATGGCGTCAACAAAACCATCGTCTCAGGGAACATCGACTTGGCTTCAAATAACGCCCGCATCCGAGGCCTCACCGTGCAAGGGAACGTGACCTTTGAGTCAAACTCCAACAACTCGTCGCTGGCTCTGTGTCGCATCGAGGGCAACCTGCACATCGAGTCGAACGGCGCGACGGTGGCGTCGTGTGAAGTGTTCGGAAATGTCTAAGTAGCCGGCAATAATGCCGTGCTTACGAACATCGGTGTGCAAGGGAATTGGGACGTCAATTCGTCGGCAACCTGTGAGGGATGTTATAGTTTCAGCGACACCAACGACGACATGTTGGTCGCCGCCGCCGAAGTGGGCGACGCGATCGACTGCGGAAATTAGGGGTAACCATGAGATTAAGACGACTTGGTACGGCGTTTTTGATGATTCTGGCGGGGGCATGTTCGGACGATACCGCTGGTAATTCGGGTAACGCGTCGAATAATGGAACAGCAAATAATGTCGCCGTGGATGGAGGAAACAACTCCACGAATGGGGCGAATAACCAACTGCTGGACGGCGGGTTCCCTGACCTGCCGTTCGAGGTCAACGACGCGGGGCAAGTGCTGTGCGGCACCGAGCCTTGCCAGTGCTCTGACGGCATTGATAATGACGGGGACGGACAAATCGATGGATTCGACATCGAGTGCACGGGTCCGTTTGACAACGACGAGGACAGCTTTGCGACCGGGATTCCTGGCGATAACAAGGATCCTGTTTGGCAGGACTGTTTCTTCGACGGAAACTCTGGGGCGGGCGATGACGGCTGCCGCTACAAGACCGGCTGCCTGACCGGGGAACTGCCGCAGAGCGACCCAGACTGTCAGTTGTCGACGCAATGTATTGATTTCTGCGCGAAGTATGCGCCCAACGGCTGCGATTGTTTTGGCTGTTGCGAGGTCTATCCGAGCGGTCAGAATTCCCCGATTTTTATTCAAATCGGCAACTCATGTTCGGACGATAAGTTTGACGACCCGGTGGCCTGTCCGCAATGCGTTCCGTCGACACAATGCGGCAACGAATGTGGTGACTGTGAGCTTTGTGGCGGCAAAACCGTGGCTGACCTGCCCGCGTCCTGCTTCACTTCTGGGGCTGATATGGGCGGCAACGAAGATATGGGCGGTCCCGGGGGGCCCGGTGGTCCTGGGTACACTTGTGACAACGGTGAACAGGTGTGTTCCGCAACCACCAAATGTGCTGCTGCGGACGAGTATTGCGCTCAGGGATGTTGCATCAAAGCCTTCCTTTGAGGGCGAATTCTGGGTGTTAAAAAGGGATCGCCGCGGCGGTCCTTTTTTTTGTTTCTTTGAATTTTGGACGAGGCTGGGACGTCCGTTGCAGGGATTCTGAATCCTGCTACCCTCGGGACAGATGGAGTAATGAATGAACAAATCGCGTGTGTCTCGAGTCTTTCTTTTTTCGGTGGTTTTAGTCGCTGTTGCTGCGACTGCCAGTGCGAAAGGGTCATTCCATGAACGTCTAACGGCCGGGGAAATCATCGTCGAGACCAAGGCGGTCAAAGGCAGTGACGTTCCTCAGGCGATCGTGACCGCGGTCATTGACGCGGCTCCCGCGGACGTTTGGGCCATCATCAGCGAATGCAGCAAGTACAAAAAGAACATGATTCGGGTTGCAGAGGCGCGTGAGGTCTCGCGAAAAGGCAACGACGTAACCTGCGAAGTTACGACAGAAATGCCATTTCCGTTCTCGAATCTGAGGGCAAAAACGCTGGCCAAACACACAGTGGGTCCACCGGTGTGGTCGCGTGAGTGGAACTTAATCGAGGGTGACTTCGAGTCGAATACCGGCGGTTGGCGAATTCAGGCATTTGACCTTGAGGGTACCAAGTCGTTGGTGGTCTACACGGTACATGCCGTGCCGGACATGATGGTGCCGGATTCACTCATCAAGAAGGCCCAGCGCGACACGCTTCCTGACCTGATGAAGCACCTTCGCAAAAAGCTCAAGAAATAAGAGCAAGCCGCCATTCTGGATAGGCTTCCCGTACCCAAAAAAAATGGTTCCACTGGAACTGGCTTCGCTTATGAAGGGCTTGCACGCCTTGTAGCGCTTGCTTCGATGCTGGGCCGGCAACGGCAGTGAATATCGCCAAAGCTAGCGCTGAAGCCACCCGGGCTAAAGTGCCCGGGCGAAAATTTCCTGCTTAGGGGCAGTCGGTGCACGTGACATCGATCGAGTACGCACCGTTGCTGGTCGAGATAGTTCCGTAGGAATCGATCACGAAGAAATAGGTCGTTCCCGCCGTGAGCAGGCTGGTGAGAGTTTCCGTGCCGTTTGTTCCTCCTGTTTCTTTGGAGGCCACGCAACTGGTGGCAATGGCCGCACAATCAGTCACGAGGTAGATCGCATTATCCCAAGAGGTCGGGGTCACTTGGAATTCGTAGTTTCCTGTCACAGTTGGCGTGAAGGAGTACACGCGGTCGGCGCCAGCGCCACCCTCAGCTGTGGTGTTGCCGGGGCACTGGTTTGTGCCGTGGGACAGGTCATTGAAAGCCGTCGACGTCGTGCCAGTTGAGTTGAACGGTACAGCCGAAATCACTTCTGGGTTTGTGCAAGACTCTCCGAGCACTGAACCGTCCCAACACTCGGTCCCAGAACCGACTTGTGGCGAGTTGCAGGTACAAGTGAAGCTTCCCGCAGTGTTTGTGCAGGTCGCAGCGACATCACAATCATTCGCGCCTGTGGTGCATTCGTTGATGTCGACGCAGGTATTTCCCTGCAGGGTGTAGCCGCTTGGGCACTCGCATGAAAATCCGGGGTATTCAACATTGCAAATCGCGGCGCCGGTGCAGTTGTCCGTGCCGTTTACGCAGGCGTTAAGCTGGACATCTAGGGTGTAGGGACCGTTTCTGTCGAAGGTAGAAGGGTACCCGTCGACAATAATGAAATAGTTGACCCCGGCGGTCAGCAGCACGTCGAGTTCCTCGACATCTGCGGTCGAGGAAGCACCCGTGTCTTCGGCTCCAAGGCAGGTCGTGCCGATCGAACTGCAATCGGTGACGACGTACACGACGGAATCAAATGCGGACGAAAGTCGAATTCGGTAGTTTCCAGTAGTCGTTGGTGTGAACGACCACGCGTCGTCGCGTGAGCCGCCACCGCGTGAATAGGTCGCGCCCGGGCATTCGTTATTTACAAATCCATAATTGCCGGTCGACGTGCTCGTGTCTCCTGAACCGGTGAACGGCAGTGCGCCAACCGTAAAGGGGACGGGACAGGTGTCGCCGATCTTGGCGCAGGTCACTCCATTGCCTTGGTAGCCCATATTGCATGCACAATTGAACGACCCGGAAGTGTTGGTGCACGCAGCGTTATCGCTGCAGTTATCGGTGCCGAGCGTACATTCATTATTATCGACGCAAGTGAAACCGTTGCCGGTGTAACCGGCCTTGCAACTGCAGGCGTAGAAGCCTGGGACATTTTGACAATCGGCGTTGGCATCGCAGTTATCGGTGCCCAAAGCACACTCGTTGACATCAGTGCAGGTGGTTCCATCACCGGTATATCCCGTGCCGCATGCACAGCTAAATCCGCCCGGGAAGTTCAGGCAAACCGCATTTACACTGCAGGTGTTAGCCGTCGCGCACTCGTTGATATCGACGCAGGTTGTGCCGTTGCTCACGTACCCAGCGACACAGCCGCAGGTGAAACTACCCACGGTGTTGGTGCAGGTTCCGTTGGTTCCGCACTGGTTGGCGTTGCTGCATTCGTTGATGTCGGTGCAGGTTAATCCGTTGCCCGAGAAGCCTGGGTTGCAGGCGCATGCAAATCCGCCCGCGGAGTTGCTGCATGCTGCGTTTGGGCTGCAGTTGTCGGTGTTGGACGTGCATTCGTTGATGTCGGTGCAGGTGACGCCATTGCCTTGATATCCGGCAGCACACGCACAGGTGAAGCTACCGACGGTGTTGGTGCATGCCGCGTTTGCGCTGCAGTTGTTTGCGTTGGTGGTGCACTCGTTGATGTCGGTGCAAGTGGTTCCATCACCGCTATATCCCGCCGGACATGCACAGGTGAACGAGCCAGTGGTGTTGGTGCACGTGGCGTTGGCAGCGCAGTTGTCGGTGTTGGACGTGCATTCGTTGACGTCGGCGCAGGTGATGCCGTCGCCAGCGTATCCGGTCGCGCAGGCGCATTCGAATGAGCCGCCGATATTAGAGCACACCGAATTGGCCCCGCAGTTATCGGTTCCCGTGGTGCACTCGTCGACGTCGCTGCAGGATTTGCCGTCGCCGGTGAATCCGACGTTGCAGTCGCACAGGAACGTTTTGTCGACATTGGTGCAAGTCGCGTTGGGGTCACAATCATCGGTCGAAGTCGCGCATTCATCAATGTCGGCGCATGTTGTTCCGTCGCCTGTCAGCCCAGCCTCGCATTCGCAAGTGAAGCTTCCAGCGGTGTTGGTGCAGGTGGCTTCGGCCGCGCAATCATCTGTGCCGTTATCGCACTCGTTGATGTCGGTACACGTTGTGCCGTCGCCCTCAAAACCGACGTTGCAGTTGCACACAAAGAGGTCGACCTGTTGTGAACAGGTGGCGTCTTCTGCACAAAGGTCACACGGCGTGCCTTCGCAACCCGGTCCCTCGCCGAGTCCATCTGCGTCTGGATCTTCGCAGTAGGTGTCTGGGACACATCGCCCCGAAAAACAGGCCAGATTTTGGCCAGGGCAGGTGTCCGTGCACTCAGTGGTGCAGATCATCTGATCGCCTACGGCCTCACAGCGCTCCCCGACACACTCGGTGGAATCGGTGCAGGTGCTGCCTACCGGCAGTGCACAAATCCCGTCAGTGCATGCGCCGATTTCGCAATCTGTGGCCGCATTGCAGTCATTTCCGAGCCCGCACGGGGCGCATGACCCACCACAATCGAGGTCGGTCTCGTCGCCATCGAGTTCCGTATTGGCGCATGTCTGGGGGCTCAGGTCGTCGGACTGGTCTAAGCCAGCATCGGGTTCAACGTTGATGTTTCCTTTCTTGTTTGAATCATCGGTTCCGCAGGCACTTGCCAACAAAACCGCACAAAGCAGCAATCTCTTAAAATCCAACCAATTCATTTATTTGTCTCCATTAGGTCTTGCGGGGCAGTGTGCACAATTCGATGCGCGGATTCAACTGCGGGACGGTTGCCCCTTGGTCAAGAATCGAGGGCCGGATATGCTGTTAGGACTTCGCGAGGAACCCATGTCATTTGATGAGCTTCGACAACAATATCGGGCCCAAGACCGTTGGCTCGATCTGGCTGTATTGCTGGAAAAACATCGCAAACAAGTGCTTGAGCCGTTGCAAACCGAGCTGCGGACAGAGCTCAAAGGCTTGCTCGAGTACATGATTGGCGTGGGTAATCCCGAGGCAGTCTCGTTTGCCGAAGGCCGACTGGAGTCGCTTTATCGCGAAATCGGAAGCGGGGCGGCCCTGGAATCGTTGGCTGGCCTGTTTTTGGATCAGTCGGAACGGCAGACCGATGACCTCGAAAAATACCTGAAGTTGCGTCGAAAATGCGCCGCGATTTTTGAGACTGAGCTCAAACGTCCTGACGCCGCGTTATTGGTGCTGACCTCAGCGCTTGGCTCGGATGTATTGGAGTCGTCAGAAGTCTTGGACGATTTAGAGCGCTTAGGGAAGGCGACGTCAGATTGGGCGAGTGTGTTCGAGGCGATTTCGCCGGTACTGAGTCAGCTGCAGGATGATGAACGTTCGCAGCCTCTACTGGTTCGACTGGGGCGGTGGTGCCTTTATTTTGCTGATGACGAAGACCAGGGCGTCCAACTTTTGGAGCGAGCGCTTGAACGGAAACCCAACGACTTGGCGGCCATTGAGCTGCTAGAGGAGCATTGTCGTAAACGCTCGGATTTTCGGGCGCTGGCGGAAATGTTGAGGTTTCGAGCCGACGCAGGAGGCGAAGTATCGGACCAGGCGGCGGCTTGGCTTGATATTGCGGCCTTGGCCGAAGGGCCGCTTGATGATGCCGATTTGGCCACAGAAGCGCTCGAAAACGCTTTTAGACTCGCGCCAGATGCGGCGGGTTTTTCACGACTTGAAGGGGCCTACCGTGATGCACAGCGGTGGCCCGATGTCGCGGCGCTGCTGCGCTCTGAGATTGCGCGAACTGGGCAAGGCGACCAGCGTCAGAAGCTCAACCAGCGTTTGGCTGAGGTTCTGGCGCGGTTGGGCGACGTCGATAATGCCATCCAGCAGTTTCGAGCTTCTTCTGCTGACGCCAAGACGTTCGTGGCCACATTGAAAAGGGAAGCTGACCGTGTAGAGGGTCCCGTTCGGGCTCGTCTTCTAGCCGAAGTGGCCAGAGTTTATGCGACGGAGCTCAGTGATTCCTTGGCATCGAATCATTATTATTCTGAAGCACTTTCGCTGGATTCGCAGTTGGTCAATGCAGCCGAGCCTATGGCTGATATTCTGCTGGCCGAAAAGTCATGGGACAAGGCCGCGCCGCTGCTGGAAAATCTGTTGCGTCAGGGTCGGATGACCCGCGATCCTGCTTGGCTGCATCGTCGTTACGTCCAGTACGGCCAATGCTGTGACCGTCTGGGTAAGGCTGCTCCCGCGCTTCAAGCATTTCGTGACGCGTACGAGTTGAACCCCCGAGATACTGCCACCGTGATGGGCTTGGGCAAATTGCTGTTTGAATCGAAAGAGTGGGAACCTGCGATTCGTATTTTTGGGCTTCTGCTTAACGAACACACAGGCCGAATGCAGCCGGCCGAGGTTACCGGAACTCATTTCATGGCCGCCCGGGCTTTCGAAGGTATCGATGACGAGGGCCGCGCGATTGCATCCCATCAACGGGTCGTCGAGTTGAATCCACGGCATCGTGAGTCGCTACGCGCGTTGGTTGAGGCCTTCGATCGGCGTAAAGATTGGGCAAATTTCATTCGGTATGCGGATTTGCTGGTCGTGGTAGAGCCCGAGCCCTTGGTGCGTTTTCGCCAACTCACCAAAGTCGGCGAGGTCTGGGCAACCATGTTGAACCGGCCAGACCTGGCGATGGTGGCTTATCGTGCCGCGCTGGACATCGACTCCGGCAGCATCGTGGTGTTGCGTAAGTTGCTCGACCTGTACACCCGAACCGAAAAATACCCCCTCGCGGTAAAGGTGCTGGAGCGCTTGATCGTCGGCGAAACGCAGGCACCACGGCGTGCGACTTTGCACTACACCGCTGGCGTGCTCCATCGAGACCACGTCGGCAACGAGAGCGCGGCCGTCGACCATTTTGAAGCGGCGTTGGATGACGACAGAGACATGTTGAAGTCTTTTGAGGCAATCGACCGGATTTTAACAAGTCGCAAAGATTGGAGAGGGCTTGAGCGTTCGTATCGACGCATGCTCAATCGCGTCACGCCCGCCGAGACACCCACCGCAAAACGTACTGAGCGACTCCTTTGGGAGGGGCTCGCCGAGATCTATCGGTCGCGACTGGGGAATTATGAAATGGCGATCGATGCCTATAAAGTGCTCGAAGCTTTGAGCCAAGGCGACGAGAAATTCCGCAGAATTCTTGCCGAATTGTATGAAAAGATGGGCGATGCCGAAGGAGCGCTCAACGAGCACCGTCGCCTCATCGAAGAAGATCCAAAACGAGTGGATTCCTTCCATGTTTTGCACGACGCCTATCTTCACACAGCGAGGTATGACGCCGCGTGGTGTGTGGCGGGCGCGCTTTGCTTTCTGCGGTCCTCGAATGCCAACGAAGACAGTTATCACCAGAAATATCTGGGCCGAAATCTGCGGCTCGGCCAAGGAGTTCTGACCCACGAAAAGTACTCGTATCTGACGCACGGCTCACAGGATGCGGTGTTGAGCGCGCTGCTTTCGTATGCCGCTGAAGGGCTTCGCTCGATCTACGGCGTCCCGCTTCGATCGCACGGCATTGACGCAAAACGGGCCTTGATCTCCGCGGACTCAGACGTCGTGTTTAGGCAGATTTGGACCTACGTTGCACAAACGCTGGCGATGCCCTCGGCCCCCGAGCTCTATGCAACGAAGGCTCCGGGACTGACGAATTTGAATGGCGAAACGCCTGCTGTGGGCGTTGGGCCTGAGCGACGTGAATCTGCTAATGACCGCGAGAGCGCTTTTTATGCGGCAAAGATGGCATTTTCGATGCGTCCCGAGAATTATCTAGGGTCGCTGTTTCCCGCCGAGGCTCTGCAGACCATGCTCATGGCCGTCCTGGAGTCCGCCGACCCGTCATTTGGCTACACCCAACAGCTTCGGGATCCGAATTTCGAAAAAGCGGTCAAGGAATTGCGCAAGCTTCCGGATCCGCTGAAGGCTCCGCTTCGTACCCTGGTCGGAAAGTTCAAACAGCGTGGGGCCGTCGCTGATATGGGTCATTGGCTTAATGGCCTGGAGCATTCTTCGAACCGAGCAGGGCTGTTGTTTTGCGGCGACTTAGCGACGGCGGCTTCGTGTGTCCGATACGGCTCTTCGGCGTTTGGTTCGCTCAATCATGAGACCCGAATTCGTGAGTTGTTATTGTTTTCGATCAGCGAGCCCTATTTTGGCCTGCGCGAACATTTGCAGCTTGCGATTGGCGGGTCACGCCCGTTCTAGAGCACGTACCGCATCCAAAAAATGGCCTGCCCCGAGACTTCGGTTCGCCATTCCAATGATTCGGACTCGTTCCAGCCGTATTCAGGCAGCTGCATCGCATTGGTGCGAATGGCCATTCCCGCTTTAAGGTCTCCAAAATTCAGTTCTCCCCCGGCACCCAGAAAAGCGACCGGCAGAACGGCCGCCTGATGGATTCCGTAGACGTCTGCTGAGGTGAACTCGGCTCCGCCCCCAAACTGAATCAACGGTGAAATGAGACGGTCTGGGAGGAACTTCAGGCCTAATGCCGCAGTGGTGTGTACTGATAGCCGGTCGATGCCGTTGCGCGTGGGTTCCGCGATGGTGTGATAAAAATCGACAGCGAACTCGGTGTAACCGTGTTTACCGAATTCGGAGGTCACGAAGATCCCGGTTCCGTTCATGCGGCAGTTTTCAAAGTCGAGGTTTCCTTCGTCGTTCACCTGTCGAAATCCGTATCCGCCGATTCGGCCGCCCATGCCGATTCGCCAATAGTCTGTAGGCTCGCTTGTTGCCGCCAAGGTTGCTTCGCCGGCGAGGGCGTCTGCGCTCAGAAAAGAAAGCGCCAGGACCAATCCAATCCATTTATTCATGATGTGTCTCCAATTGGGGGTACACACTATTGGTCGTGCGGCGGATTGTTTTTTGTGCACCGCGCCTGATTTTTCTGTTCCGCTGGTTGCGCGACGGCAGGAGATCGACACAGAATCGCGGCAATCCCGAGGAGTGATATGACACAATCGATTCAATTGGACGAAGCCCAGCTCAAAGCACTTTGTGATGTGCTCATGGCTGCGGCTCATGCTGACGGCGAGTTTGATGGCCTTGAGGCTGGAGAGATTTCGGACGTACTTGCCGAGGTTATCTCAGGCAATTTGCCCGACGCCCTTTCAACCCAGCTCTCGCGGTTTTCGGCCGAGGCATTCAAGCTATGCGACAGCGTTGGTCCGTTGCTGACCTTGGCAAAGCCAGACCGGTTGGCGGTGCTGGGCCTCGTGACGCGCGTCATCGAAGCCGATGCCGTGCATGATATGGCTGAAGCTGATTTCCTGAGGGCGCTGGCCCTTGCCTTGGACTGCGCGGTCTCGGACGTGGCGATGCATACGTTCAACGTCGAGATCATAACGCCGCCACCGCTTCCAAAATAAAAAAAAAAGGCGGTCATTGACCGCCTTTTTTGTGGGTGCGCTTGGCCAGTGCCAGCCGCGCCTTACGATATTGAAATTCGGTTCAGGGGCAGGCGACAGCGGGTTCCAAAGCCACATCTGCACCAAACGTTGCCGCAGACGTGATGGCCAGCGGCTCAATCAGACTGACCGACATCGTTCCACACATCGAGGTTCCTGGAACCGACTGAGTCGAAGTGATCGTCGCGTCGGCCAAGCCGCCTTCCCGCAGGAACGAAATCACGTTCGTGGGATCAGGCGGAATAACAAAGTTGCGAACCGTCAGTTTCACCTGATCGGTGCCGCTCAACTCCGCATACTGAACGTTTGCCAGCGTGCTGCCATTGGTCTTCGAGATCCATGAGCCCGAAAGGCAGGTTAACGGATGGGTCGCGAGTTCCAGCGTGATTAGCGTCGGGTTTCCTCCGGCGCCTGCTGTTGATTCGGTGATAAACTTGAAGTTGTAAGTGCCTGCGTAGGCATCAAGTCCACATGCTGTCACCGGCTCGATCGCTGTGCATTTTGCGGCGGTCATGCTGTCGGCAACGGTGAACAGCACAGAATCCTGACGAATGGCCGCGAAATCACCGGGCGAGGTGATGGGCAACCCAACAAGCGAGAAAAAGAGGTCGCCACAGGAACCTTCTTTTGTCCAATGGGTTGCAGTGAGCTCCAAGCGTGACTCGCCGCCGTCAGGCAGCAGGGGTGTCGCGCCAGGGGGGATATTGAAATTCGGAACCAAGATTTGCATCACGCCATCGGCTTCACGCAAATACTCGACGTCACCAATCTTATCGCCGCTCGTCAGTGACGCGACCTCGCCTGTGTAACAAAGGTTCGTGTCAGCTGAAGCTGCCACGGTCATCTTCACTTGGCTTCGTGCGGACTGAACGTCGGCCTTGAAGGTCAAGACATAGTCGCCCTCAAGTCCCGCAGGGCATCGAATTTTGGCCAGCGGGCCAGCATCGCCCATATCAGCGTCATCTGCGTCCGTGCCAGCATCGTCAACCGGCACAACGCCCGCCGCGCATTTACCTTCCGGCATGATGAGGGTCAGATCATCGTTAGAGATGGGAATTGCAGCAAACGTCGAGCCTGCGAGTCCGATTTGAGTCGGCTCGGAAACTTGTCCATCGACGGAACCACAGAATGCCGTGGCACTGGTGACAAATCCGTGCAGCTGAATGGTCGCCACGATATCTCCGCCTGAAATCGGGTTGGCTTCGCCAGAAACCGCGGCGTCGGTCAATTCGAGGTCAAAGATGCCGTCGGTTCCCAGCTGGACGCCGTTCACAATGATGGGGTCGCCCACGGCAACACGAGCGTCAGCACGTGGAGCGCCCATTGGGTCGAAGTCAGTCTTAAGAGGCTGGAATGAAAAGTTCGCCACAAAGCTTTCGTCGACCGTAACAGTCGTGTCGAAAAACAGTGGTGTGGAAGGCAGCACAGACGTCGCAATTGACAGAAAATAGCGGCCCGAAAAGTCTACCTGGACGGCGTTATTTGGGGCGTTATTGGTGGTGCCGGTAGCGCGGTAGTCCTCGGTGAGTTTGCCAAATTCGTCGTAGCGACCTTCAGGATCGGGAGCGTTACAAGCGACGAACGCAACCACCAACGAAATCGCTGAGAGGGCCAATAGAGTGCGTGAGATGTTCATGCGATTTCTCATATTCAAAACGTCAGCGTAACGTTGGTGTTTAGGACAAAAATATTCTGGTTGTAGACAGCCTGATTACCGGGCTGACGGCTCGGGAGAACAAGGTCGTTATTACCCGCCGAGTCAGTGGTGTCGCGCTCCAGATAAAAGACGTTGGTAGCGACCACGCCCAGACCCATCCATTCGGTGGCCTGATAAACAACGCCAAGCGTCGCCGTGAACTTGTCCATATCCATCAAAGCGGCATCCAGAGCTTCGTCAGGAATAGCATTGGAATCGTAACCACCTCCGACTTGCAGTTCCAGATCCTTCGAGAACCAGTAGCTGCCGCCGAGTCGAATGCCGAAAGCGTCGTTCCATTTGCGCGAAAGGTTCTGGATGACTTTGCCGGTGTCTGCGCCCGGATTCTTGAAACTGCCGTCGGCATTGACCTCGCAAGCCGCGTCAATATCGGAGATCGAGGCGTCGACGAGGCATTGTTGCTCGAGCGCGCTCCATCGGGTGTAGTCCCCGAAGATTCGCAGCTCGTAGCGGAACTTTGGCCGCACGCGGATACCAAATCGCAAAATATCGGGAAGCGAGCTGGTAAGAATCACGTCGGCTTCGTTGGGCTGAGCCGCGCCAAGGTAGTTCTGGAGCGTGCCTTCGAGTTCCATGTGCCCAAAGTTAGGACGGGATTGGTAGCTCAGGCCGACCCATGCTTTTCGTCGCCAAGCTTCCCACAGGACGCCGGCACCCATACCAAAATCAGTGCTACTGACCGAGATGAGCGAGCGGCCTTCTTTGAGGCTTCCTCCGAGTTCGAGATCATCAGATCCGTCCGAATTTCGTGCTCGGAGCGTTTCGATTGTGTTGAGGTAAACGTTACCGCTCAAACCGATCGAAAGTCGTGCTGGCTCGAGATAATAAGCAGCGCCGCCGGTGATCGCGAGTGTGCGGATGGTTCCATCGATGGTGTACCAACGCTGAGAACCGTCCACAGCGCCCGGGAATTGAGGGTCAGCTGCGTCGTTTTTGTCCCACACTGCCTGACCGCCGAATGGCGCGTAAAACGCAGCGCCAACCTTTAGCGGAATATCGAGTCCAAAATCGGTGGTCACACCGATCATCGGGGCCACGATGGTATTGCTCAGCGTGCCTTTCCCCGAGTTTGCGTCGAGTGCAGCAGCATTCTTGGCGGCGTCGTCCGGGAATGGGTTTTGATTATCGATGGCTGACTGCGGACGGTCGGCCGTGGCCGACCGAAAGGCCGTCGTGACATCAATCAAAACGTTGGTACCGGTCGAAAAACCGATGCCTGCTGGGTTGTAGTAGAGTGTCGAAGGATTGCTTTCAGTTGGGTTGCCTCGTTCGCCGCCGAAGCGAGCAGCCGAGAACCCTGATGCATTGACGACACCAGATGTGGTGAGGATTGCGGCGGCAGCAGCCCAAGGGAGCGCGCGCGCGATTCCGATTCCGAGCATATTGGTTGCCCTTGAAGGAGTGATAAATCGATATACAGACTGCAATCGGTATAACCGCTTTCCCCCTTGTTTTCCAGCGGTTTTGTTAGAACGTTCCGCCAACAGCGGCGCCATTTAACGTTGGCGCGATCCACAGGGCGGTTTCTGTTTCGTCAGGGGCTAAAAGGTAGAGCACACCGCCCCCGAGAGCCAGTGCTGCGCCCGAGAAGATCAAAATCTTGTTCATGTTCTGGCGGCTCTCGGCCTCGTTGATCAAAGGCTGCGTTTTGCCGCTGTTTGCGTCGTCCACGGCGGTTTTGACCCAAGTTGCGTCCAACACGACTGCGGTTCCTAAGGCTACGACTCCAAGTCCGCCGATCGCCAATGCGGTGGTTTTGAGGCCTGACATTTCGTTAGACGGCGCGGGCGTTGGCTGTTTTTTTATGACAACCGAAGGCTTGGTTTCCGGCGCAAGAAACACAAGACTGAGTATCCGCGACTCGCCTTCGGACAAGTCTGCGGCAACCAATTCTTGGGCGTTTTCCGCCGTGATCTCGAGCGGACCGAGGGCCCAGTCTAGTGGTGTATCGCACGTCACGGCCGCGCCATTCAGAACTGGGTTTTTTACGCCTTCTTCACATTTTATCGTCACAGTTGAAGGACAAACTTCCGGCAGTTCATCGCTGTAGGCCTTTAGGATGGACGCGATTTCTGCGGGGCTCGGGCTTGAAATGACCGGGGCGTCTTGAGCCTTTGCGTAGGCGTCTTTTGCCTCCATGCATCGTCCCATTTTTTGGTAGGTCCGACCAAGATTAAGCCAGGTGATATTGGCTTCACCCAGGCGCAGCGACGCTTGGAAATTGGCGAGCGCGCTGGGGAAGTCCTGCGCGATGAGCGCTTTCACTCCGCTGTCATTTGCGTTGATTTGGTAATCAGACAGTTGCACTGGCTGCTGCGCCAAGGCAAACGAGGGCAGAAGTAGCAAACAAGCTGTGGTCATCCATCGAAACATCAAAATAATCTCGTACAAATACAGTCACATCCATTCCACTCGTGCCCGCCCCGTGTGTCAAGGTGGCGTCAATGTCGGGTCGACGGGCAAGCGATATTTCACCACAATCGTGTGGCGTCCAACAGGCACCTTCAGGATTCGGTCCGTGCTCGATCCCGCGGTGGCGATAGACTTCAACGAAACCTCATCGTGATCGAGAGTGACAGATTCCACTTCCTCGCCTTCAAACGTTCGCGGAAAGGCCACGCCGGCCACAGATTCTCGAACTCGGATTTTTTCCTGGTCGTTTACGGAAACCAACGATTCGGTGTGCGCACCAAGCAGGTTGACCGAGATTGTCAGCCGTCTTTCTGGTCCATTCCATTGACTTGTTAACACTGACTTCCGGCGAGCTGCCAGAAAGTCGAGAAACTCACCAAGACTAGTCGCCCAATGATTATATTGCTTGGCCAAGGCGAACACGTCTCGCAGCGCAAGCAATACCCCAGGTGCCGGGTCGTAGCGCATGATATCTGAAGGAACGCCGATCACGAGGGGTTCGTGAAAACCCTGCGAACTACCCTTGAGCATTCTCTCCAACCTTTGTGGATTTAGGCCTGAGCCCTGCAACACGAAAGGCTGTTCAACCAACGGCAGTGGCAGCCCGCGCTCGTCCAGCGGGTAGTAGGGGAACCCTGTACCGAAGAGGTAGCCCCATTGTTTGTCTCCATTCGGTCCGAAACTCGAGTCGATTCGGAGCCTCGCTGCGGCAAGCCGTTTGAAAGTAGTTGCCCAATCGTTGGTCCATTCGGACTCCTCGACCCTCACCGCACGCAAGGGACGGGTCTCAGGAAGCACAACATTCACGCGCGTGAACTGAGTGTTCAGGTCGAGTTCAGCGGCGATGGGACGAAACGGACCGATACCGATCGTCTCGACGACCAAAGGTCTTCGTTTGCCGCGGACCCACAAAATCCCGATATCGGCCTGAATGTTCTCGGCGACAGCTGCATCTGCAGTATTGAAGCGGTCGGCAGCCACAAATACTGTCGCAGTTGCGCCTGCTTTGTGTGCAGCTTCGGCAAGCGCCAAGCCTGCTCCTGTTGAATCGGGGCTGGAATGTGTCATCAACACGGCGCCCGCAAAATCTCCGGGATATAGCCACAGTCGAGGAATGGGTCGGACGACAGACAGTCGCTGGAAAACCGCCCGTTCCAGAAGGTCCGCGAACGGAATTGGAAATTCTGTCGCGGCGGGCAAAGCCCGTCGCTCGGAGGCGTGGATTTCGGTCGCGTTAGCGGTGCCAAACAGCATGTCTTTGGTCGGCGACCCCTGTTGGATTGCTGTCACCGTGCAGCCGAAGTTGAAGTAGAGTGTGTGAACCCAGCCGTCACCCACGGGCGTAATCGCCCAGCCTGGCTGGTCATCGATATCGATGATCGATTGGCCGGCAGGGTAGGGCTCCATGACTGGCGCCGGCATCAGGGGGCCGGTTAGGGGAATTTGCAGCATCCATTCTCGGAGGTCGCCGTGGACGCCTAACCCTTCGATCGAAGTGATGTGCTGGGCTCGGCGAGGTTTGCCGGTGCTGGACGAGGCAGCCAGCGCCATCCAAGATTCGTTGGGCTGCTCGAGGATCACCTGACCGCCGCGTTTTACGAAGTCACCGATGGCCCTTACGCCCGCTGTGGGCATGTTTCTGGCGACGCGTGACGGAATGATCACGACCGTCCGACCTGCCAAGATTTCGGGGCTAAGGTCGCGAGTCAGGGCCGTCGCAAATGAGCCGTACTCCTGCCAAAGCGAGTTGAACCACCCGTAACTGCAGTCGAGCTCATCAAGGTTTGCTGCTTTTGCTGCGGGCGAGTCTGGCAGGAACAGCAAGATATCGCCCTCTGCTCGATCCGGTGGGCGCGATCCCCCGACGGTTTCGGATTCGGCGGGTCGAATGGTTGGCTCATCAAGCCAGACATATAGCCCGGATATCAAAACGATGATCGACACCGCCAACAGGTCCCACCTTAACCCAAACAGAATGGAGCTTCTCAGGCGGCTCATTGGCCCTCGTAGTAGACGTCGATGGTGTTAAACCCGGATTCTAACTTGACGCGTCGAATAGCGATTCCCATATAATCCGAGGTGGTGGTTTCAAGCTCGCCCGAAACTAATTCGTCACCGACACGATTCACCTTTTGGCGAACACGGGCCAGCGTTCGCCCATGCAGGCGTTCTGGCAGCATGAGCTCAAGATCGCCGCGTTTAGATTCGACGGTGACCCGCACGACCTGAAGGTTGTCCGGCGCGTCCGCGGTCGGAGCCAACACGACGGTACGAATGGAGCTTGCCCGACGTCCGCGCATGAACGTGTCGAGCGTGTTTGCGCTCATCAGGCGATGGTTAGTGGCTTCGACGTGGTCGAACATCTCTACCCATTTTTCAAATTTTTTGATGTCCGGGAAGTCTGCAAAGGCGGCAGGTCGCGATGAAATCGTGATGACTTGATGGGTCGAAATTTGGCTCTTGGTCAGGAATTCCAGAATCTCGGGTCCAGCGTCTGTGGCTTCGGGAACGACCACCGGTAGCTCCCGAATAGACAGGGGCAGCCCGGTTTCGTCCAAGGCCAAGAAAGGCAGCCCGGTGCCGAAGCGGTAGCCGGGTTTGGCGCCTGGTGAGTACGAGAAATCGACCCGAATGCCCTGAGACGACATCGCCTGCAGAGGGGCGACCCAGTCTTTTGTCCATGAATGTCCCAGAATCTGGGCGCTCGTTGGGCGGCTCCCGGTGTTTTTCACCAAATCTTCAATCTGCGCTTCAAGTGTTTGTGGCCGTGCAAAAGGGCGAACAGGCCCGATGCCGAAACTCTCCATCGATGCCGTCGGGGTGTCCTGCATCTGCCACAGCAGTCCCACCTCGCCGCCTAGCTTGTCGACGCGTTCTTGACCCTCGGTGTCGAACCCACTTTTGACCGACGTGACCAGCGTCGAAGTTCCCTTTCGAGTCGCTTCGTATCTGAGCATCCATGCTCCGCCGTTTCCGAGTGAAGAGTCATCGTGCAAAGCCACCACAACGCCATCGCTGCCTGCGGGAAACGGCCAGAATGACGGAAGCTCGGTAAGGCGACCGATAATTCCGTGGACAAGATATCGCTCAACAGCGTCGGCGACTGGAAACGCTTGACCCTCTTGAAATGACGCGAGGTCAAGTGTCGTAGGCGTCGCGCCGGCGAGCGTGAAGTCGTCTTTAGGGCGGCCCTGTTGCGAGCTGACCAGAAATTCACCGAAGTCGAAGTCCACGACAACCACGTGGCCTTGGCCGATTTCCACCGAATAGACTACCGGCGCGCCGTCCACGCTCATCCACGTGGTCGCGCCTTCTTTAGGCATGGTGGAGCCAATGAACTCGATATCAACGGCAGCGTCCAAGAGATGTTGTCTGGAGGGATCCTCGAGGTCGCGAACCCAAGAAATCTTTCGACCGCGTTGAGAGCCGACGCGTCCATTTGCGCCAAAGCGCTCGCGCATTTCGCCTTCTGGGCGTTCGACGACGACCAGTAGTTTCCCCGCGAGGACGTATTCGCGAAGGAGCTTCGTGATCGCTTCAGGAATTTCTTTGGCCACACTCGACGTCAACACGATCACCCGCGCTCCATCAAGAAGGCGAGCGTTCAAAGTGACTGGCGTGGCAATCGTGACGGGGCCTATCTCTTGTTCAAAAAGATTGATCCAAGAGGCCGAGAAGTCTCTGCCAGAAAAGGTCGCCGGTGAGGCTCGCACGGCATTCCAGTCGATCACGATTACGACGTCGGCAGGAGTGTCGCGCGTCAGCTCGACGGGCTCCTCTTCTGGGAATTCAACGTTGACCGGAAGCGGCGTCTGGTTGAGTAGTGCCAACACGAACGCGAGCACTACGCAAAACCATAGGGTCATGCGCAGGGGAAGGTGCTGGTTTTTTTTTCTCCTGAGTTTCATCGGCGCCTCGGGCGGACACACATAGCCGAAGGATATGATTCCCGCCAAGTGACGTGACATTCATGCGGCGAACGAGAATACTT
>JBBKVQ010000084.1:0-15847 GCA_037968515.1 Bradymonadaceae bacterium | reverse complement strand
AGACGGATAGACCCGTCACGAATGGCGGAATGTATCACACAAATAGATGGAGAATTCCAGCGACGCCGCGCTCAGAGCTCTTCGAGAAGCGTGTATCCCACGCCTCGAACAGTCTCGATTGGGTCTGCGCCGATCTCGGCGAGTTTGCCACGCAGCCGGCGAATATGGCTGTCGATGGTTCGGTCGGATACGAAGGTACCGTCGTCGTACGCACCCTTCATCAACTCGTCCCGTGAGAAAACTCGACCAGGATGGCGCAATAACGTGCGAAGCAACAAGAATTCGGTTTTGGTCAGCTCGATATGCTCTTCGTTCCAAAACGCTTTGAAGCGCTCGATATCAAGCGTGAGCTGACCATGCCGAAGCACGTTTCCGCTGGAAGATTCGGGAAGTGGCGCAGCCTGTGCCCCAACTCGCCGAAAAATAGCTTTTGCACGCGCAACGAGTTCGCGCGGATTGAATGGCTTGGTGACGTAGTCGTCTGCACCGATTTCTAGGCCGATGATTCGATCGACGTCTTCGTCACGAGCGGACAAAAAGATGATCGGAACGGAGGATTTATGACGGATCTCTCGACAAACGTCTGTGCCGGACATGCCGGGCATGAGAATATCGAGGACGATCAGATCTGGTGAGACCTCGTCGAATTTTCGCAAAGCGGTCGCGCCGTTGTCTGCAGCAAAGGCTGTCCAGCCCTCGTTCTCAAACGCCGTGACGACAATTTGTCTGATGTCGCCGTTATCATCGACAACCAAAACGCGCTTATTCATCCAGTCCTTCTTTTCGGCCGAACATGACATTTCTTGCGACAAAATAACGCAAAAATGACGAAAAGTGAAGCCGAAGCGGCATCTTGCTACTGACCACCCCGGCTGGCAACTGAATAAACGCTTTTTTTACGCGAGAGTAAGACGCGCAAGGCTCTCGTACAGGTCGATTCCAGCGTTCAGATCAGCGATGACGATATGCTCGTGGTCTGAATGGGCTGTGGAGATGTCTCCCGGACCCACAAGCCAGACAGGTGCCAGTTTTTTTAGGTATGTTGCATCGGTGTTGAAAGGCACGACGCAAGTTTTTACGTTCTTGGGTGGGTCAAAGAACACCGGGTCATTCGACGCCGGGTATGCCACCTCCACCGACTCGCCACAAATTTCGCTTATGCGAGCCATCATGGGCTCGACGTCGGCCACGGCTCGAATAAGTAGCTCGGCTGAAGCATGTGGAGCAAAAACGTTTGCTGCCACCCCACCTCTGATCACACCCACATTGATCGTGGTCGGCCCAAGCAGTTCATCGACTGGCCAGACTTCATTTCGGATCGCTGTGATGGCATCTAGAAGCTTGTCGATCGCGGATTCGCCCTTGCCGGGAAACGCGGAGTGCCCGGCTACTCCATGAGCTTCTAGTGTGAGCTTCACCATGCCTTTTTGTGCTGCCACCACCTGGTTTTCTGTGGGTTCGCACAAAATGATTCGATCGGTATTTACCGTTAAACCCTCGGCCTTTTTGGCTCCGCAATGGTCGACTTCCTCCCCGACCACAAAGAGGTAGCCAAAGTCTTCGATCCCATCGGCGAGCAGTCGTTTTCCGGCCTCGGCCATGGCGACGATTCCGCCCTTGGTATCGCACGCACCGCGGCCCCACACCGTTGTCGAGTCGACTCGAACGGGCAAGAATGGCGGCACAGTATCCACATGTGTCGAAAAAATCAGGCGAGGTCGTTCGGCTCGCGTTAAGAGCAGATTCCAGCGATCGACTGCGACCGCTTGCCGTTCGGCTTTGAACCCCAACGCGACAAAGTATGACTCCAGAGCTTCGAGGTACGAAGCCTCGCCGCCGGAGGTCGAGTCAATATTTAGCCACTCAACGAGCTGGTCTACGGGATTTAACATGTGATTTTCTTGGTCTGCGGCTTCCACCTAGGCGCTCTCACCGGTCTTCCGGTCATACCACGACGCAATCCAGCCGCCGTGTGCGGCAATACGTTGCAACGCATCGTGATAGATCACAAGGCTCCGCGCGAGCGTGGTTTCCCATTCATCGCGCGTATCGACGCTTAGAAAGTCCTCGGCAAGGAGGGGCAGTTCTCCTAGATCGATGGCCTCTTGGACTTCACTGATCGCCGAAGCGTCGAGGCTCGGTTCAAATTTGATTTGTTTCAACAGCGACTCGGCCGTCGTAACTCGCAGTGGGATATGGGGCGTGGCATCGATCCATGCCGGTGATACGGGAGCATCTACCTCCCATAAGTAGTCGCCGAAAACGAGATTTCCAGAATGTCCGGAAGCCATGACCCCAATCCCTATATCTTTGTTCGAAACTCGAAGCGCTTCGATCAGCGCTTCGCCCAAAAAAATGGCGTGCGGATAACCATCATCGCAGGCAAATATGCAGTCGGCTCGAAGGATGGTGTTCGTCACGTGCATCTTCAGAAAATCCACGATCGGGGTCGCTTCACCGAACGTACGAGCGAATTCGAGCGCAGTTTTCGATTCGGCGAATCGAATCGGGTCGATTTCGACGGCTCGATGAATGCCGTTCTTGAAGGTTGGGTACGGTTCAAGCACGATGGCCACGTGATCCTCTCGTTGCAAACCGCGGAAAAATGCGCGTGTAATGAGCATCTTTGACGACGTTGATTGAGGTAATAATATGGCAACTTCCCGTATTTCAGAAGCGAACACATCAGTGTTCGAGAAATTCTCTCCGGTTAATGGCGAAAAGCTCGGTGAGTGGCCGATTGGGTCCAAAGCCGATGTCGACGTTGCCGTTGAGCGAGCGCGTAAGGCGTTTCCAGCTTGGCGCGATACGCCGCTTTCGGAGCGTTTGAAGTTCATCCGCCGAGTCGGGGAAGTGCTGGCCGACGATGTCGACTATTTTTCGACCAGGATCAGCGAAGACACGGGCAAGCCGCCCGTGGACGCGGTTATGACCGAGCTACTCGTGATGCCGCTTTTCATCGATTATTTTGAAAAGACCGCTCCTCGGGTTTTGAATCGCAAGCGAGTGCGAAATCCGCTGATGTTGCCCCTTAAAAAGAGCTATATCGAGCACTTTCCAATGGGAATCATCGGCATCATCTCACCGTGGAATTTCCCGTTTCAGCTCTCAGTCGTACCGATCATGTCGGCGCTCGTGGCGGGCAATACGGTGATCTTGAAGCCAAGCGAGGTCACACCACTTACGGGCGATCTCATCGAGGAACTCTTCGAGCGAGTTGGTCTCCCGGACGGCGTCCTTCAGGTGATTCAGGGTGATGGTTCGACCGGCGCCGCGCTGACGGAGTCAAAGATCGACAAAATCTTTTTCACAGGGTCGGTTGCCACGGGGCGCAAGGTCATGGCAGCTGCGGCGAAACGTCCGATTCCGGTCGAGCTCGAGCTTGGCGGGAAAGACGCGTTTATCGTGTGCCACGACGCTCCTTTGGAGCGCGCTGCCAAAGCGGCAGTCTGGGGCGGTTTGTTGAACTGCGGTCAAGCCTGCACTTCGGTTGAGCGGATTTTGGTCGTGGATTCAGTCTATGACCGGTTTGTGAAACTTTTGCTCGACGAGGTGAAGGCGATTCGCGTTGGCCCACCTTCGGAAGACCCAGATATGGGGCCGATGTGTTTTGCGAAACAACTCAAGGTTGTGGCGGCGCATGTCGAAGACGCCCGCGCAAAAGGCGCGAAGATTTCGTTTGGTGGGAACCCAATCGACCGCCCCGGCCAGTATTTTGAACCTACCGTGGTCGAAGGCGTGACGACCGAAATGGATATATATCTGGAAGAAACTTTTGGGCCTGTCCTGCCGATCATGCGCGTAAAATCAGAGGAAGAGGCTATTCGGTTGGCCAATGACCATCAATATGGTTTGAATGCGTCGATCTGGACTTTGGATATCGACCGCGGGTTGACGATGGCTTCACGAATCGAAGCAGGCCAAGTGACCATCAACGATATCTTATCGTCGGTTGGAAATCCGGTGCTGCCGTTTGGCGGCGTCAAAAATAGTGGAATTGGGCGTTACCATGGCGAAGAAGGCATCCTGACCTTCACGCACACTCGTGCGATCATGGCAGACTACGGCCGCCTCAGCCACGAGCCGTTCTGGTTCCCATACAAGGGCAAATACCCAGAAATGAGCGCCGCCTTGAGTGCCATCGTAAAGGGGAATATTCCGCGCGCATTGCTGGCGATGCTTCGATCGCGCTGAGCTTTACTCCCACACAACGAGCGAACATATGTCGCCGGCCGCGACATCGATCGTGAACGTGTCGTCTCGACGCGCGGCTTCGTTGCGCATGCGAATGGTGTGTTTCCCAATCGAGAGCGGCCATTTTCGGATGCCGCGTGACACTTTACGGGACTCTCCGCCATCGATGGACACGTCTCCCAGAGCAGGGTTGACTAAGCTAAGATCAAGGCATCCAAGCTCCGTGGCTTGCAGTTCAACGTTGACCTTACGTCCGCGCCATTTTGAGACTCGTTCCCGCATGGTGACAGGCGCAAAGCCGTCTCGCTCGATTCGAACGACGATGGATTGTTCGGGTTTAAAGACTCCCGAAGTCGGGGTCACGCCGAGTTCCTTTCCATCAACAAATACACGTGCCCCTGGGGGAGTCGTGACAAACGATAGAGTCACTGGGCTGGCAGGTGAGGCATCGATGATGCGCGCAGGCTCTTCTTCAAGAGGTTCAATAACCTGTACCGGGCAGTCAAGCGGCAGGGTAATCGTCTTTTCGCCGTGATCGTAAGACACGGTGTAGTTCGACGAGGTGCAACCGTCTCTATCTGCTCGAAGGTTTGCGACCTGATTGGGGTTGAGTTCGATCACCTGCGGGGATTGGCCCAGTGCATGTTGATCACGCACGATGGTGGCGCCATTGGGGGCCAGCAACGTGAACTGCAGTGGACCACGTATTGACTCTAGTTGTGCAGATGCCGCATTGATTCGGTTGATTTGGTCGGCCGAAACGTCAAGCCTTAGGGTTCGGGATTTAAAACCGGCTTTTGCGAGCGTGATCACATGTGTCCCGGTTTCCAATTCAAAGGTCGCCGGGGTGGACACGCCAATCAAATCGGCCCCGTCCACGCTCACTTGAGCGCCGGTCGGTTCACTTTCGATGCTGACCGAACCCACAGACGGATTGCTGACCCAGAGCATCAGAAGTGTGCCCACGACCACAACGACCAAGATTTTGGGCCAAATCGAACGCCTCCAGCGGGGCGAAATCCGATCAGTCGCTATGGGAGGATCGGTCGGCATGACCGGAAGACTCTCCACTTCGTCGGTTGGTACAGGACGAATTTCGGATTTTGTGGTTGGCGTGAAGGCGCCATGCGGTTTAATCGCGGTCGTGCTGTGTGCGTCGATATCGGCTTGAATGCCGGGATTCATCATCCGGTCGAGTTCTTGTTCGAGCGCGTCATTCAGATTCAGTTTCTGGTTTTTTGAGCCGTTTGGAGTTCCCCGGGCGGACTTTAACTCCAGCCGCTCCAAGCCCTCCGGGAATGCGCCGTGAAGAAAACGGGCAACGTCACTGCTTGTTGGGGAGGTTCCGGTAGAATACAGATACTGAAGTATCTCGACTTGCAGCTTTTCGGCCGAGGGATAGCGGTCCTGCGGGTCGAGGGCCAACGCTTTTTGAACAATGGCGTCGACTTCTTCCGGGATTTCAGCGTTCAAGGTGCTCGGTGAATCGAACTCACACCGGCGAACGAGATCCAGGCTCTCTAAGTCTGTTGTGCCTTCAAAAGGCCGGAAGCCCGTAAGCATTTCGTAGATGGTGATGCCCGCAGAAAACACATCGCTGCGCGCGTCCATGGGCTTGCCCGAGGCTTGCTCTGGGCTCATATAACAAAATTTACCCTGGATTCTCCCCGAGACCGTTTTCGAAAGCCGACCCGCGGCCCGAGCGATGCCGAAATCGATGAGTTTGACCTCACCATCCGAGGAAATCAGCACATTCGACGGAGAGATGTCACGATGGATGATTCCAAGGCTCACGCCCGATTCGTCGGTCTTTCGGTGCGCGTAATCGAGCCCCTTCGAAATCTCGCTGCCCACAAAGAGGGCGAGGTCTACCGGAAGACATTCTCGCGTGATGGCGAGGCGCTGAATCACTTCGCGAAGGTCGCGACCTGGTACGTATTCCATCGCGATGAAGTACGCCCCGTCTTGCTCTCCCATATCGAAGACAGGCACGATATTTCCGTGGATGAGCTGAACGACAATGCGTCCTTCATCCAGGAACTTTGTGATGAATTCTTCTTCTTCTGCCAGATGAGGGAGGATCGTCTTGAGAATGACATTTTTCTCGAAGCCGCCGGCGCCTCGCGCCTTGGCCAGAAAAATTTCACCCATTCCGCCTTTGGCAATGCGGTGCAGGAGCTCGTAACGACCGAGCTGTTGGGGAGCTTCACTCATGCGCTACAAGTACCCCACGGCGGCCTGAAAGGGAAGTCAGTGGGTGGCCGACCGACGCCGGAAAACGAGGAATCCAAGGCCGAGTGCCAGCCAAGATAGGTTGGCGGGGTGGGTCTGCGAGCAGCCTCCCTCGGTTCCGGTAGATGTTCCAATGAGGTCGGGGAAACCCGTCGGGTTGGAACCGGTAGTTCCGTTATTTGTGTTGTTTCCGTTGTTGCCGTTATTTCCGTTGTTGGTAGCGCTCGTGCCCACCAACACGTCAATCGAGATAGCATCATCGGCAGGGCCGCCGCCAAGAGGAGCCTCTGAAAACCAGGTTTCGCCTTCTTTCACCATCCCAAAGGTCTGCGTAAACTCGCCGTTGGTTTGGCCGCCGAGGGTGAACTGGAATTTGTAGGAGGAGCCCGCAGGGACCTCCACGCTAGGTGTGGAGACTCGAGTCGGACTGGACCACGAAGAATGATACACGGGCGATTCTTGATCCCGTGGAGTCGGTGCCAGAAACACCTCGCCGGTCTTCCACGGCAGATTTCCGGTATTCCGAATCTCGATCCAGCCAGGAGTCGATCCACCGGTTGGAATCGCGACAGAATCACCAAAGGACGTGTCAACCAACTCGCCCGAGTAGTCGGCACCGCGTACTTCGAACTTCACTTGTAGAAGGTTGTCTGCCGGACCGCCTTGACCAGGCTCACTGAACCACGTCACGCCCTCTTGCACGACTCCGAAGTATTCAGCATAGACTCCCGGTTCGCTTGGTGCTCGCATCGTCACTTCAAATTTGAACGTCTCGCCTGGTTGCACTTCACCGACAACAGCGGCCGCACGATGCGGTGCTGGCCATGTCGAATCGGCGAAAGCGCTAGGGCGGTCACGCGGCTCTGTGGTGGCCAGTTTTGTGTTCGCATCCCAAGCAAGTGCGCCAGTATTTCGGAGTTCGAAATGTCCGGAGATGGTCTCGTTTGAGACAAGCTGAATCGTCGTACTGGCAAGGGGGAATGTCTGATTCACATACGTGGCGCCGTAATCTGCTCCACCACCGCCGGCAAGTTCTGCGAGTTGGGCGGCCGAGCCGTTATAGACGTTGCGATCAAAGCCCTGACCGTTCGCACAATATTGGGTGTTGCCATCGCAATACTGCCAGAAGCTCCACTTGGACCAACCGTCCGGAATCAGCGGGCAGGTCGTTCCATAGTGGGCGATCCAAAGCGGGTACCCGCCCAATGTGGCGTCTCCGACATTATCCTGCCAGAAGTATGGACCCGTGTAGATGATGGGACGCTTGCCCGTTCCGGCTTCAACAATTTGGAGCCATTCCTTAACCTTCGCAGAGACTTGAGCCGAGGACAGGCCACCGTTTGACTCAACATCTATAACGGCGGGGAGGTCTCCCGGTCCTAGACGACCCAGTTTTGCGACGACCATGTTTGCTTGAGCGGCAACGTTTTGGGCGGGGCGAAAATACTGGTAGGCGCCACGAATCATTCCCAGACGTTTCAGCTCGGCCCAATTGCGATCGAAGTACTCGTCGATATAAGTGGTGCCATCGCTGATGCGCGCGATACCAAAGGTCATTCCAGCGTTCTTTTGCGCCTCCCAGTTGAAGTTCGCTTGGTACTTGGAGACGTCTGCACCTTGCACTCCCGTGTATCGGTCCGCTCCACAAACCCTGGTGACGGCTTGCTGAATAGTCACGGAGTCATATCCCGCCGAGGCGGTCTCATCCTCACCTTCGCCGAAACCACATGAAATGAAGCCGAAGGAAGACAGAATGAGTAACGGGAGTAAGAGACGGTTCATGACAACCTAAGGTGTGTGGTTTTCCTACATCAGAATCAGCCTAGAAAGGCCGGGAGACCTCGTCAACAAGTGACTTGCTGACATCCCCTGACAATCTCAGGGAACTTCCGCGTCTGAGGGGTGTCGATCCATTGAACACACCATTGGAGGCGCACATGGCAAATCAAGACATGTCCTGGGAGCTGGACATTTTACCGACCGAATGGATCGGTATTCGCTCTCGTTTTGACCGGCAGACATGGCGCTACCTGCTGGTAAGCGCGGTATCCCATCTGACGCTTCTCATGATCATCATGACGATTCCACCGCGGTCGCAATCGCTTGAACTGGATTCGAATTTCCAAAAAGACCGATTTGTTCAGGCGTTGTTTGAGCCACAACAAGAACCGGAAGTCCTCGCTGATAATGGTGTGGCCGAGGTTGCTGATGCTTCCGCGAAGCATGCTGGTGAAGAGGGTAAGGCCGGAACCGAAGACAGCGACGACGTCGACAAACGCTTGGCCGTTGAAGGCGATCGAAGACCGGAAGACCTTCAGCTCCGCCGACTCAGAGACCTGGAAGTTGCGCACGAAGCGGGAGTCGCGGGAGTGATGAATAATCAGGTGGCGAGCTGGTTTGGCAGCGCAGAAGAATCGATTGGGTCGGATGCTATTCATGCGCTGGGCAATCTCGAGGGCACGACTCAAGGGAATGCAAATGGCCATCTTGGCGCGCTCGGACTAAGAAATACTGGCCGAGGTGGCGGGGGAGACAGCGATAAGAGTATCGGCCTTGCAGACATCGCAAGCGAAGGCATGAAGCGCGGCCGACGCAGTGGAACCGAGATCCCAGATCTGGGCGGTCACAACGACAAGACTCCGGGAGAAGTCATTCCACGAGACCCCATTTTAGATGGAGGGCTCGACCGGGAGATCGTTCAGCGAGTCGTTCGGCAGCACCGTGGTGAGCTCAAAGCCTGTTACGAGAACGAGCTGCAAAAGGATCGGCGACTGGGTGGGGAGTTGGTGATCAAATTCACGATCACTGGCAAAGGGGATGTGATTTCCGCGGTCACATCTGGCGGGGACTTTCGCAATCCAACACTAGAATCATGCATCACGAAACGAATTCGTCGTTGGATCTTTCCCGAGCCTCGTGGAGGCGGAATCGTGATCGTCAAATATCCGTTCCGCTTCAGTTCGGGCTCCTAGCGGAAGTCGTACTCAAGTTCGTAGAACGCTCCAACACCGCCGTAGTCGCGGACTTCAACGAAATATGAACCGGCAGTTGTCACTGTGTAACTTAGGAACTCATCGGTGCCATCGACGGCTGAAGCTTTTGCGGTTGTAAACGTTCCGTCTCCATCGGGGTCGTGCACGAGGAATAGGTCGAGGTCGCCATATCCATCAAGGTCGTAAAGAGCGACGTCGATGATCTCGCCAGGGTCATAGGTTCCAAGTGAATACCAGTCCGATAGATTTGTGTTCGCTGCGTTACAAACATGGCCCTCAACAACCCAGCCTGCGAACAAGAATGCCGCAATTCCGCGGTTTCCATTTGGATAGAACGTGTCTTCGAAGGAGCAAGGAATCTGGTCAACCGCTGCGATTCGGAACAGGTTTAGGGCGTTACCTGCATTAATGACTTGAACCGTATAACTGGTGTTGGGCGCCGCGGTAAATGTCAGGCTTTCGTAATCATAGATCGACGCCGACGTCTGCACGACAACGCCGTTGGCCAGTAACTTCATATCGAGGTCACTGAGCAGATCGTAGAAGTTGATGTTGACCCGGTAGACCTTGTTTGGGGTCGTGGGAAACGAGAAATATTCTGCATCGGCGGGGCAAGTTACACCGGTTTTTGCGACACCGACGGTTAATGGGGTCGCCGTGGCGACGGAATTGTTGGGTTCATTTGGGTCGAGCGCGCAGATATCGCAGACGCCGTCTTCGTCGATCATAGTGTCGCAATCGTTGTCGAGGCCGTCGCAGGTTTCGGCAGTTCCCATCGCGACCCCAGTCACCATGCATTCTCGTTGACCGTTGGCGTCGCAAGCGTAGACACCGGTCGAAGCACACGTGCCCGCTCCAACCGTGCAAGCGCCGCCAACGTTGAGCCCATTATCGATATCCCCATCGCAGTCGTTATCGATATTATCGCAAATTTCGGTGGCGCCGGGGTATTTGGCTGCGGAGCCGTCATCGCAATCTGGGCCGTTGGCGCAGTTGAGCCCAAAGCCATCGCCGTCGTTATCAACACATCCGGTGGGAAATTCGCATTGGAAATTCACGCAGGTTTGTTGCGGAGAAGCACAATCCGCAGGACTTTCCCAAACTCCGCACTCGGGGTTATTGGGATCCTCGATGCAGTATTGAACCTGAGCTCCTTGGCATTTGGTGACGCCAGTTGCGCAGCCGCCTGGGCACGGATCGGGCTCGTCGAGGTCCGGGCCCACATCTTCAGACGAGCCCATATCGGGGGTAATAATGGCATCAGGAGTGTTCGACGCATCGGCTTCAGGAAGCCCGATATCCAGAACAGGACGGATTTGCTCGACGTCTGGTCCCGCATCCGTTTGTGGTTGAGACTCGTCCGAGCCACAGCCATTCAGAACAATAAGAACAACAACAAACAGGAATTTCGACATGGAGTCTCCGAACACACACAGGCGCGCGGAGACTACAAAATCGTCTTCGGGACCGCAAGTGTTTGCAGCGCAGCGGGTTCTGCCGACAGAGTGACATGGTTGAGCAGGTCTAACGCATGCAGGTCTTCCGGTCGTGCGACGCACAAAGAAATATGGTCAAGGTTTACTGCAAACATGTCCGGGAGAAGTTCCGGCGCAAGTCTCCCGGCCGCGATGCCAAGGCTGCGCGCGCCGTTCTGGGTCGCCATCGGAAACAAGACATCTCCTGTCGAGACTCGAGGACTCCCGGTCATGCGTGCGACGGCCGTTGCCAAAATATTACGTTCTTCGTGGCGTAATCGCTCGTGATACTCAACGAGCCGCATTTCCTCGAACATATTGATCGTGGCGTTGCTGTCCGAGCCCAACGAAATCGGGATTCCGCGCGACACGAGCTCTTTTGCCGGCAAAAATCCGTCACCCAGATTTCGTTCCGTGGTCGGACAAGCTGCGATCGTGGGGCGATACTCTTGAAGAAGATCGAACTCCTCAGCCGTCAGATGTGTACCGTGAATCAGCGTGGTTTTTTCGCTCAAGATTTCGGTGTCGGCGAGCACCTGGATTGGCGTCTTTCCATACTCGGCAAGGCTTTCCGCGATTTCGCGGCGTTGCTCGCAGGCGTGGATATGAACCGGGAGTCCGTCCACTTTGGCGTATGCGGCGATCGCACGAAGCCAATCAGCGTCCACTGCACGAATGCTGTGGGGCGCCACGCCGACCGTGACCGACTCGTGGCCAGCGTAGTGGCTGCGAAGGTCATCCACGGCGTTCAGATACGCATCAACGGATGGAAAAATAAACCGTCGCTGTCCAGCTTCTGCGGGGCGATTGAAACCGCCACGTTGATAGCCCACGGGGAGGATCAACATCCTCAATCCGGCGTCCAGTCCTGCGCGAATGACCTGATGCGCCAATTCGTTGACATCATCGTAGGGGGAGCCATCAGGTGCGTGATGAACGTAGTGGAACTCGGCAACAGACGTAATGCCAGCCAGCCGCATTTCTTCGTAGGCCAAACGGGCCACGGAATACATGTCTTCCGGTCCGAATGTTAGCGCCGCCGAATACATGGATTCTCGCCAGGTCCAGAAATCGTCTTCGAGGCGTTCTGCCAAGACGTGTTCTGTCCGCCCACGAATCGCGCGCTGAAACGCGTGGCTATGGGTGTTGATCATGCCCGGTAGAAGGGCGACGTTTCCGAGATCGACGTCGAAAGGACTCCCGGTCGTGAGGCCCACGATTCGTTCGGCCACTTCGATCACGCCGTTTTCGACCCAGTTGTCTTCCCAGTACACCCACTGAGCTCGATAGCGCTTCACCACAGGCCACCGACACCAACCGTGGCGCCGCCTTCGACTGGCGTCACATTCAGCTGAAGGGATAGGTCCTCCGGAGCGTCCCAGTTACGTGTCAAGTAGTAGCTGGTGCTAAGTCCAGCGACCGTGCCCACGATCGCGCCGCCGAAGATCGATACGGCACTCGAATCTTCATTCTGGATCAGGAAAGGTACGCCCATACCGACAAGGGCACCCAAGATGCCGCCCGCGTCGACGACCAAAGTGCGAGACCGCGTCATCGGGTAGTATTTAGAGGCGACGGCGCCCGCGAGCAGACCCAGGTCGCTGGCGATCAGAATCGTCGCGAAGGTGGTCTGGGAGTCAGCGTCAAACTCGTTCGCGGCAAGGCCAAACAGGGACAGCGCGCCCGTCCAAAATCCCGCGGACGTGGCCATCGAAACGTCGCCCGCGGTAGGCTCAAGGGTCTGGTGAATGACTTCGCCCAGTCCCAGTCCTCCAAGCTGCGAGACCAATAATATGGCGCCCACCGATGGCGCGGAATCAGGTTCCAAAATCCCCACCAGTGCGCCGCCCTGCCAGGCGCCCCAGACGGTGCCAGAATTTAGTGCCGCTGCATGACCGGGAGTCATGCCCTTATCGCTGTCGTAGAGCAAAGATGCGGTCAAACCCACACCACCACCGACAAGCAAAGCAGCGACAACCGCGCGCCCGTCGTTGCATTCTAGGATCATGCAGATTTCCCCGCCGATAACGATTCCGTGCAGCGTCTGAGCGCCCACGAGTTCGCCACGTGCCAAGCCTGTTGGCTTTTCACCGCGGGTGATCTGGTCTTGGGGCCCGCCGATGCCTGGCGCCATGATGCCAATCAAAAGTCGGGCGCGTTCTGCCAACGGATGATTGGGATACTGAGCGTTGAGCTGCTCCAGTGAAGTGACTGCAGCCGTTCGATCACCCGACGCCAGAGCCTGAAACGCAGCATGATATCGAGCCGCCGCCGGATCATTTTCTGCGCTCAGCCCGTCTGCCGCCGGGGGGGGCGGCGGACTTTGAGCCAGGGCCAACTGGGGAATAAGGCACAACAGAAGCGCTATTCGTTTCATCGAGTTCCTTTACGGGCAAATAATGCCAATCCCATTAAAGCCAAGGCAAACATCCAAAAGCTCTGATCATTTTGATGACTTAATACGGTGGAACATCCATCGTCCGAGCCCGCATCATCTTTCGGTTTTGGTACCACGGTCGTGTCGTCTTTCTCGATGCAAACCGAGGCCGAACACTCATATCCGTTTACACAGTCGCTGTTGGACCCGCAAGAAGCGGCGCAGCCGCCATCAGGCGTACAGCCAGCGTATGGGCGGCAATCGAGGTCTGCCGGTACTGCGCACATGCCTGTTCCATCACACGACGCCGAAGCGATGAACTTCCCAGCCACACAGGTGGCATCTCCACAGGCGACGTCGGCTCCATAAGACTGGCATTCCCCAGCGCCATCGCACGATCCGGTGTAGCCGCAGGTGCTTTCAGAAGCGCGAGCGCAGCCGTTGACACCCGCTGGAGGTTGTTTGCCGGCGACGACTGGTGCGCAGGTGCCGTCGGGCTCACCGGTATCATTTTGAAAACAGCTATCGCAGGCACGGTCACACGCGGAATCACAGCATTTTCCGTCGAGCACTCCGCCTACGCACGGTCCCTCGTAGCAGAAGTCGTTGCTCAGGCAGATGCCGCCGGCAAATCCTCGTGGTCGTGTCCAGACAACAGTGTGGGCTGCTCGTTGATCGATGGCCGCGATTGGGGCCCGAAGTCCAGCACCGTCTGCCGACAGGCGACGAACCGCTCCAAATTGGCCAGCGACCAGATAATTGACTCCATTGAAGTAGATGTCCGAGATTTCATAGCCATTCAGCAAGTCCGTGGCCGGCGCAACGATTTGCCCCTCAGAGCTGAGCCTTTGAACCATTCCGCCCGTTCCGCCCAAGACCCATTCCAACCCATTGTATTCAACCGCTTTGACCGTCCCTGCAAAATTTGTGAGTTCGCGGACCGTTCCGACCGTTCCATCCGCTTGCACAAGCACGTGGATTGCGTTCGTGCCATTGGTTCCGGTCAACATCCAGGCTCGGCCGTTGAAGCGCGCGGCATCAAGACTGGTCGCCGTGTTGAGTGTTTCGATGCTGCCGGAAATAGCGCCATCGGCCCGGATGCGGGCGTATTTTCCACCTGCGCCGCCGATCAGCCAGTACTGGCCACTCCATGCGGCAAAATGAATGTCCGCGCCGCCTAGCAATGCAAGCGCTGCTCCCACTGGCTGGCCGTCAGCTCCGATCAATTGCGCGAGACCGTTATCACCCACAGCTAGAAACTGTTCTCCGTTCCATGACACCGCGTTCAGGTCGGTGGAGCCGTCTCCAACGGTTGCCACTGCGCTCTTGGACAGTCCCATCGTATCCAGAAGTTGGACTTTTCCGTTGGTTCCAACCACGAGAACGCCCGCATCTGCAGCATCCGAGTCGCGGATATCGGCGCCGCCTAACACCGGCGCGAGGTCGCGCAGAGCACTGAGGTCGGGTCCGACGAACTCCACAAATGCGACTTCTCCGATGACCACAAGCCATCGATCGTCAGCGAACCAAGCGCCGACAGGTGTGCGATTTGTTGCCAGATCCGTCTTGGGCGCCTTGGCCGTCAGAGTGTTGTCAAACAGACGTGCAGAGCCGTTCTGACCCAAGACCAACAGGTCTGTCCCATCGGTTTCGATACCAGAAACCCCTTGGGCACTAAAGGCCGAGGTCCACGTCACCGTGCCAGTGGTCGGATTGAACTCTCCAACCCGGCCATCGCCAGTACCAAGAATAATTTTCCCAAGGATGAACTTAGCGGCTGTTAGGACAAGGCCCGCTTCGATCAGGTTTGCACCCTGTGGGGTTCCACCGCCTGTGACCCGCTCGTAAGAATTGGCCGAAAACGTAAACCAATCGATCGATTGGCCGTTTATCGGCGCTGATCGCGTGACGATCGACACGATTGGAGAGCCGCCAAGAACCGTTTGTCCGCTTGGACTCCCGCTGGTCAGGGTGGCCGACGCAGTGGTTACTCGGCCTCCGGCGCTTCCAATCAGCCAGGAATTTCCATTCCATGATGCGCCTGTGACGTCAGCAGCTAAGAGCACGTCTGCCGTGGTCATCGACGGTTCGCCCTCTGCATCAAGAAGCTGAATCTTTCCGCCCGCTCCACCGATCAGCCAACCGACAGGCCCGCGTTCGATAATATTTATCGAATTTCCACCAAGGGCATCACGGACTTCTCGGACTCGGAGCGCGTCCGAATCGACGGCCTGCAGCCGACCGTTGCCCACCACAATCATACGATCTGCCGATGAAGACGACGCGGTAATGGCCAGTCCGTTGAGCACAAATCGACCGGTCAGCACGTCGGGTTCGCCATCGCCACCTCCGAACATCTCAATCAAGCCCTCGTCTCCGCCGACCATCCAGTTGGGTTCGCCGATATCTACCAAGGGCGTTTTCACGGTTTCCGTGGTCGCTTGATCGATTGGATTGGGTTCATTGGCTTCGGAACAACCCAGAGCAAACACAAACAAACAAAGGCTGGTCAACGATTTTGAATAGGACTGCATGGGGATCCTCGGAGGACGTGCCAGGTGAATTCGCAACTTTTA
>JBBKVQ010000083.1:0-26421 GCA_037968515.1 Bradymonadaceae bacterium | reverse complement strand
ACGTCGGCGTCATTCAATTGTTCAATCGCCCATTGATGAATCTGCCACGAAAGCTCCGCGTGGCCGCTTTCGTCATGAGCGATTAAAGCAAAAACTTCCCGCACCAACCCATCGGCGTGTGCTGACTGCCAAGTAGCCTCAAGTGCGGCGAAGGTCTCCCGAACACATCCTTCGGTAGCATTGTGGCGTGCGAAATCCACCAAGCTCCTTCGGGCGCGGGGCTCCAGCCCCACCGTCTGTGGCATGACCCCTCGCTCGACTGCTAATTGGCCGGCCATTCGCGCGTGCTGGACTTCCTCGTGCGCCGCCTTCAAGCACCCATTCACTAGCGCGGCCGGGGCTCCGAAGGCCTTAAGTTCCCTGGCGAGTTGGCCAAACGCATGAACCGCGGCCTTTTCCATGAAGCAGATATGCGCCCACCACTGCCCTGCCAAAGACCCAACCAGATTCAATTCGCGCATCAAACCATCCGGACGCCTGCCCACAATCGTTCCACACTCAAGATAAATCTCAGTTTTGCACGTTAACGCGGCCCCCGACTGCCAAGGGTTTCCCGCGTAACAATCAAGCACCTTGTTGGTGTCCGTGCCGCATAAGCCCTCGCATGCATTGGCCGACAACCCTCCCTCCATAGCTGCCTCGTCGATCAACGCCTTGATATCCGCATTGATGTCTTCGCGTTGCCAATAAGCCTTGGAGTCACAAAATAGATACTCAAGCTTCGCATTTGCATCAGCATTTGGATTTCGGGCCTCGAACTCAGCGAGGTCTGCAAGCAGTTCCTCATTGCTCGCCTGCATGGTCGGCACTGCAAAAGTCATTTCATAGGGGCTAGGCTCGCAGTCATCGCTGCATGCCGGTGCGCCCGCCAAAGCGGTTCCCAACACGATTTGCCCAAAACTCTTATGCATCTTCAAAGAAGGCCCCTTTTTGGTTCTGGCTCTTAAATATCAATCAGCGCGATGGCGATTTACTTCAACACCGCGCCCCAGTGTTCAGTCTCCTACGGTCGACTTATTGGGTCGGGTAGAAAATTGCCCCCAGGGACGACAACTGCCGCCGGTGCATTTATAACGTCGCTATTCGAAAATCGGAGGACCCAATGAAGCCAAACGCCCCACTCACCTCGCTCCCAGCCTGGAATGCACTGAAGGCCCATCATGCCATCGTCAAAGATGTAAATCTGCGCCAACTTTTTGGCGACGATCCCGCGCGTGGCGAACGCCTGAACGCTGAAGCCATGGGCATCTATTTCGATTATTCGAAACAACGAGTTACGGACGAAACGCTCGAACTACTGACCAACCTGGCAACCGAATCGAATCTACGGGCGGGAATTGACGCGATGTTCGCTGGCGAAAAGATCAATATCACCGAAGGCCGAGCGGTGCTTCACACCGCGTTGCGTGCCCCCAAAGGTTCACAGGTGTTTTTTGAGGGCGAAGATGTCGTTCCAGCCGTCCATGCGGTTCTCGATAAGATGTCGACGTTTGCGAAGGCCGTCCGCAGCGGCGAATGGAAAGGCCATACAGGTAAGCCCATCCGTAATATCGTAAATATTGGAATTGGCGGGTCGGACCTGGGCCCAGTGATGGCGTATGAGGCACTGCGTTTCTACAGCCAACGCGACCTGAACCTACGTTTCGTTTCGAATGTCGATGGTTCGGATTTTGCCGAAGCCACTCATGATCTAAACCCCGAAGAAACCCTGTTCATCGTGGCGTCGAAGACTTTTTCGACTCAAGAAACAATGACAAACGCCCGCACTGCGCGGGATTGGGCGCTTAGTACCCTCAAAGATTCGGCTGCGGTCGCGCGGCATTTTGTGGCGGTGTCGACCAACGCAAACGCAGTGGCTGAGTTTGGAATCGACACCACAAATATGTTCGAATTCTGGGATTGGGTCGGGGGCCGTTATTCGATGGAGTCGGCGATTGGTCTGTCGCTCATGATAGCGATTGGGCCGGATAGATTCCAAGAAATGCTCGATGGATTCCATCAAATGGACGAACATTTTCGCACGGCTCCGTTCGAAAAAAACATGCCCATTTTGATGGCGCTTCTGGGAATTTGGTCCACTAATTTCTTAGGCGCAGAAACCGTAGCTGTATTGCCTTACGACCAGTATCTGAAACGCTTTCCGGCCTACCTCCAACAGCTCGTTATGGAGAGTAACGGCAAACATGTCACCACCGATGGTCACCCCGTCGACTACCAGACCTCGCCCATTTATTGGGGTGAGCCAGGAACCAATGGCCAGCACTCATTTTACCAGCTGATTCATCAGGGAACTCGGCTCATCCCGTGTGATTTTATCGCGTTCGTCGAGCCCCTAAACACGATTGGAAACCACCACAAACTGCTGCTCGCAAACGCGTTCGCGCAGGCCGAAGCGTTGGCGTTTGGTAAAACATCGGACGAAGTTCGTGCCGAAGGGGTCGCCGAGTGGCTTGTCCCGCACAAAACTTTCGAGGGCAATCGCCCTTCAAGCACCATCCTTGTCGACCGCTTGACGCCTGGCTCACTCGGAAAGCTGGTGGCACTTTATGAACACTGTGTGTTCGCGCAGTCTATCATCTGGCAGGTCGATGCGTTCGACCAATGGGGCGTGGAACTTGGCAAGGCGCTGGCGGTTCGAATTCAAGGCGAATTCGTCGCTGGAGACGGCACCGATTTACATCACGACACCTCAACGAACGCGTTGATTCGACGATGCCTTTAGATAAGAGTCTGAATCGGATTTTATTGTTGATGCCTTATCGGCTAGGGTTCGCGCGGCAAAAACGAATTTCGATTTGGTTTAGGAAATTATATGAAGTTTTTCTCAGTCTCGCTTGTCGCACTTTTCTGTTTAGCCGCGTTTGGGTGCTCCGACGACGCGAACTCAAAAAAAGGTAGCAGCCAAAACAACTCCGTCGTGAGCAATAATCAGACGGGAACGAATAACGTCGTTGGCACCAATAATCAGACAGAAACCAATAACGTCGTGGGCACAAATAATCAGACCACGGCTGAAAATAATCAGACGGACAACAACGTCGTTTCGACCGCCGAAGAAGTGGACCCAAGCTGTGTCGACGGCAAGTACGCCGAGGCGCTGCCTAACCCAGGGGCGAATATCAGTGCTGAACTTGCGTCGTATTCCGAAGCTAATCTGGCTTCCTTTTACGATGCCGTGCTGAAGAAACGTTTCCCTGTGGGTGCTTGGCTGGTTTCCAGTGGTCTTACGAACGAACAATTTGATTGTGTGGAAGCGTTTTCATCCAATACTGGCACGGCCGACGGCGCGATTGGCTCGTTGTCGACCGTGGTTCACGAATGTGGACACGTCTTCAACTTCACGCTTCCGGGAGACGCTTACGGCGTGACGCCAGACCTTCAGCTTTCGTGTTCGGGTGGCGACTCCACAGACCGCGGCGGACTAACGTTTGCCCGCAGCCGGCTGCGAAACGACGAGTTCTATGCGTTGAGACCAGATTGCGCAGACGCGGGCGCTGACCCTCGTAATTGTGACTTTTACGCAGACGTCTATTTGGACGGAAATCCTGACGACGCGGTCTTTGAAGGTGGCGACCAAGGGTTTAATTCTGTGCTTGAAGAAACGCTTCAATACGTCAATTCCCTTGCCACCGAATACGCGTTCCAAGACTTCATTGGCGGCTCAACAAGCGCACTTGACGGCATCCTGACGTTCCTTTGGTACGTCGAGCGCTACCTTGCAATGGCCCGCACCGAGTTCCCCGACGCCTACGCAAAACTCAGTGCCGACCCATGTTGGAGAAACGCCATCCTGACCGTGTGGGGACGCGCGTGGATCATGCTCGAAGCAGCAGAAGGCAACCAAAGCCTGGGCATCGACGACGCTGAGCTTTTTGAGTTGGTGCGTAATCCAGTGCTGCTCGGTGAAATCCAACGCCTCCGCGACCTCGAAGGCTGCTAGAAAGCCTCCAAACGTGCACTGGATGCCGTGTTGGTCTATCCTTCCGGTGACCTTGCTGGAGCCCCCGATGAAAACTGCGTCTATCTTCCTTACCCTGCTGATGTTTGTGGTCGCTGGCTGCAGCGACGACACCGCTGGCACCCAGCCCACACCGACCTGCCAGAGCACCGGTGCGAATTGCGTCGACCTGTGTGCCGACGATTCCGACTGCCCTGCCGAATCATTTTGCGATGACCAAGGAAGTTGTCAGGACCAGATCTGCGAGCCAACAGCAAAAAAATGTCAGGGTAATTTCGTCGTGACGTGCAACGAAACCGGCAGCGCGCTGGTGGAACCCACCGCATGCAGTAACGGAACATGCATCGACGGCGCGTGCGGGTGCGCCACGGACACTGACTGTGGCGTCGGTGAACGGTGCGACACGGTCGAAGTCTGCGAAGGCGAAGACTGCCAGCCACGGTCGTTTTGCCGCATAGCTTGCGAGGGCAACGTTTGCGGTTTTGCCGGTGAATTATGCTGCACCGGAGACACGCCCACGTGCGGTCCAGCTGGCGAATGCGCGCCAGACTGCGGTCTCACATCCGAGTTGTGTGGAATGGATTTCGACCAATGCTGCCCTGACCGCGATGTCTGTGTTTTTGGCGCCTGCAGAACCCCGGGCAAAACCTGCCAGACATTCTTGGAATGTGACTGGGGTGAGTACTGCGACCCCGGTCTTCAGCGCTGTTTGCCAGATGATTTCCCTGACGACATTCAGTGCCGGCTTGAAGGGGACTTCCGCGAATTTGAAGTCCAAGAAAAATGGTCTTGGAAAGACGGGGATATTATCTCGATCCCAGTGGTCGGCGATGTGACCGGCGATGGCTCGCCCAATATCGTGGTGAACACGACGGTCGTAAACGACTGGGGCACGGGCCAAATCGTGATTCTTGATTCCGCTGGAAACCTCGTGTTGGCAATCGCTCACGATCCAGCAGCGGGCTCGTGGGGATCGTTTGGTCGGTCAAATATCGCGCTCGGTGACGTCGACGGAGACGGCGTCATGGACATTATCTACCCCGGGCGCCACATCAATGCCGGCAGGGGTCCTATCGTCGCAATCAACGGCCAGGGGGACCTGCTGTGGACATCCAAAGACACGCTTGGCGCGCTCGTTAACGTCAGCATGGGCAATGGCGCCGTCACAGTCGCTAATTTCGACGATGACGCCTCGCGAGCCGAGGTTGTCGTCGGCGGAATGCTTATCGACAGCAATGGCGTGGTTCAATGGAATGAAGGTGGGAACGGACCAACTCTTGGTTCCAATTCAGGATACCAAGGTGGCGTCGCGGTTGTCGCCGACTTGGATGCAGATGGGCGACACGAAATCATCACCGGAAGCCAAGCCTGGAAAGTCAGCACAAACGCTGGAACCTTCGCCGTGACGCCTTTTTGGCCATCACCCGGAACAGACGGATATCCCGCGGTGGCAGACTTTGACGGCGACGGAAAACCAGAAGTTGTAATTGTATCGGCGGGAACGGTGCGCATCGTCGATGGCATGACTGGGCTGTCTTGGTGCGCTGCAGGCCAAGACTGCGTGGCCAATCCAGCGCTACTTACGTTGCCGATCACACTTCCCGGCGCCGCCACAAATAACCGCGGAGGCCCGCCTACAATCGCCGATTTTGACGGCGACGGACGCCCAGAAATTGGTGTGGCAGGTGGCTATTTCTATTCTGTTTTTGATGTTGCAAGAACAGGTTACGGCGCGAGCAGTGACCCCGAAGAAATCGATCCTGCATTACTCGCCCAATTTTCGACGCCGGCTCCTGAAACCAACCAGATCTTTGTCCGTTGGAAGCGCGAGAGCCAAGACCTATCGTCAAATGCCACCGGGTCGTCAGTATTTGATTTTCAAGGCAACGGCATCGCCTCGGTCATCTACGCAGACGAGTGTTATATGCGGTCGTTTTCGGGAGTCGACGGCACTGTCGAACTCGAAATCATGAACTCCACTGCGACCGTGCTGGAGTACCCGCTGGTCGTGGATATCGACGCCGATGGCCGCTCAGAAATCTTGGTGGTCGCCAACGCTGCCAGCAACTGCACGGCAATTCCGGGTTATGTGCCGCGACGCGGCCTCTATGTGTACGAGGATGCCTTTGACCGTTGGGTCCGAACCCGCTCGACTTGGAACCAACACGCCTATTCGATCGACAATATTCTGGACGGTGGCGCGGTGCCAATGACTCAAGTCGAGTCGTGGACAACCCATAATACTTTCAGGTCGAATCGTCAGGGCGAGATCCCGCTGAACGCGCCCGACGTGGTGGTTTCATCGCTGCTGGGCAACGCAAACGAATGCCCGACCCATATATACCTTCAGGCCACAGTGCAAAATCGCGGAACCAGCAGCATCCCGACCGGCCTGCCAGTGTCCTTGTACCTCACTGACACGTCGACTCTGCTCGAGACACAAACGCTACCAAGCCCCATCGGACCTGGTGGAACGACGATCGTGAAGTTCGCGTATCTGGTGCCGTCGACGCAGTTCTACAAAGACCTGAAATTCATCGTGGTCGCCAACGATAACGGGGACGGCAGCACCTTTGTGGAGGATTGCGACACATCGACCGGATCTGCCTCGATCGATGGCTTGCGGTGTGAACTGCCGCTGTGATTCAGGCTTGTGTCGGAACCGCTTCCTGATTGGTGCATCCAACCGTCCCGCAAAAAGTCTCCAACCAGGAGCCTCGCGAACCCCATGGACAAACCATGTTGAAATTATCAGTCCTGGAACTAGGCGGCGTCCGAGAAGGCTCGGACCGGCGCACCGCGCTCTCGAACGCCCTCGAGTTGGCGCAGCATGCCGAAACACTTGGCTTCCACCGATTCTGGGTGGCCGAACACCACAACATGCCGACCGTAACGACGGCGGCGACCTCGATCGTGATTGCTCACGTCGCGGGAGGCACAAAAACAATCCGTGTTGGCGCGGGCGGCATCATGCTGCCCAACCACGCACCCTACGTAATTGCCGAACAATTCGGCACGCTTGAGACCTTGTTTCCAGGTCGAATCGACCTTGGGCTTGGACGAGCGCCGGGGACCGACCAGATTACCCTGCAGGCCCTGCGTAGGTCTCCCGGCAATTCCGAGAATTTCCCACAAGATGTACAGGAATTGCAGGCATTTCTGGGCGCCGTGCAACCAGGCCAACGCATCGAAGCAGTGCCCGGTTCCAACACCAACGTGCCACTTTGGATCTTAGGTTCCAGCCTCTACGGAGCACAGCTCGCGGCCGCACTTGGCCTGCCCTACAGCTTCGCATCTCATTTTGCGCCTCAAGCGCTCCATCCGGCGCTGGCCATGTACCGCGAGCGCTTCCAACCGTCCAAACAGCTTCAAAAACCGCACGCGATGGTGGGATTAAACGTTATCGCCGCAGACACCGACGAAGAAGCCGAATTCCTAGCCTCGTCCCAAAAAATCATGTTCACCAACATGTTGCGCGGTAAACGAGAACTGTTCCCCCCGCCTGTCGACGATATCGAGGACTACTGGACCCCGCAGGAAAAGGTGCAGGTTTCGCATATGCTGGCGTGCAGTATCGTGGGCGGCCCCGAGACCATCCGAAGCGGTCTGAAGTCTTTCATCTCAAAGACTGGAGCCGATGAACTCATCATCGCGTCCAACGTCTTTGACCACAAAAAACGTCTGCGTTCGTTCGAAATCACCGCAGAAGCGGGCATCAAGAATTAGTTAGTCGGCTACTGCGAACCGTTCAAAGATAGGGCAAAGCGAGGCGTGCAGTGCCGTCGCGCAAGCGGACTGCTAACGAATCGTTGTCAAGATCTGCCAAGCTCACCGGAATCACGCCTGCCACGCGACCATCAATCATCGCATCCAGGCTCTTCACCAATTCAGGATCGCGGCATTCGATATCGGCCTCGAAATTGAGCCGAAAACTGCGTTCGTCCCAATTCGCCGACCCGACGATGGCGAGGTCGTCGTCGATGAGCATCATTTTAGAATGTTCGAAGGGTGGCGGTGACAAAACGATTTCAACCCCACGCGAGATCAAACGCCGCCAGCAGGCGCGCGAAGCCCAACTCACCAGCCGCAGGTTATTTTGAGCCGGCAAAATGAGCTGAATTTTCACCCCTGCGGTCATCGCGGCCAACATGGCGGTGACCACGTCTTCGTCGGGCACAAAATACGGCGTCACAATTCGAACACGATGGCGGGCCCGAACCACAGCTGCGAGTTTCATCCATCGAATCGGTTCATCCGTTCGATCGGGTCCACAATGTACAAAGCGCGCCGTCGTCGCGGTTTCAAGCGTAGCCTTTGGCTGTTCTGCACGCGGGAGTACTTCACCCGTCGCAAACATCCAGTCCGCGACAAACAGCTCAGTCAGTGACCCAATGATGGGGCCGTGGACCTCGAAATGAACGTCCAAGGTCGGCCTCACTGGTGCAAGCGAGTCCATGCACCCTTCCCGGATATTCATGCCTCCAAAAAAACCCTGTGAGTCGTCCACGACCATCAGTTTTCGGTGATTACGCATATTCGCGTATTGCCATCTCCACGGCACCGTTGTGGGTAAAAACCGCGCGACTTCAACGCCCAAGCCTTTAAGGGTCCCGATGATCGTGGGCCGCGAATAACTCGCGCCCACCGCGTCAATCAGCACTCGAATGGTGACTCCACGTGCAATCGCTCGCTCAAAAGCCGCACAAAACAACGCGCCCGCCCGGTCATTATCGAAAATATAGGACTGCAGGTGAACCGTGCGTTCCGCCGCATCAATAGCCGCAATCATCGCTGAATAAGCCTCATCACCACCTTCCAGACAATCCAATCGGCTGTTTTTGAACCAAGGGCTCACCGCGTCAACCGTCGGGATTCGGCCCTTTGCTCTGCGAGGAATCCTATTGATTCCCACCAACACGTAGAGCAGCGGACCAAGCCAAGGAACCAGCCAGATTAGGCCAAGCCATAACGCCGCTCCACGAGCCTGCGGATGCGACAGCACCACATGGCCGGAAGCGAACAGCGCCGCCACCAAGTGGAACACCGAGAGCACCTGAGTCGTCGTCGTAAGGAGTGTTTCCATTATTTCTTGCGCTCGAGTCGCTCTATCTCGGGGTCGATGAAGCGATTATACCCGTAATGAAGACCTTTCTTAAGCTCCTTCAGCGTTGCGATATCGCCTGTGGATCCAATGGCCTTCAACGCGTCGACCGTCACAAGTTCATCAGCCTTGATTGCCTCAAGGATAAGAGGAACTGCGGCCCGCCCTTGTAAACTTGCAAGTGCTGTTATCGCCTGACGACGAACGATAAACGGAATCGTCGCAGACGGCAGCGCGGCCCGAATCTGCGGAACATACTTTGTGTCAGCCGAGAGGCCCAAATACCGAATGGACGCGGCCCTCGCCTGCGGGAATTTGGAGGCGTGATGTTTCGCCATTTCGGCCACAAGTCTAGCGGAAGGTTTTCCTGCCTGAAGTGCATCAAGTGGCCAAAACGAAGCGGCTTGGGCGGCCGGTGAAGTAAACTCGCCGCCCTTTTGCACGATGGCAATCACATCATCAGTCCATGAATCTTTGGGAAGTGGCCACGCCGAAACCAGACGCATCCAAGCGACCCAAAGGTCGTCGTTTTGCGCGGGTACAGAACGAATCTGTTTCATCACCCATTTTTGGTCGAGCATGGGCAAGTGCGCATCGGCGACAAGCCGCACAAACCTGACGCGCTCAAGCTCCGTCGCAGCTTCAAACCTGGCTATTACTAGCTCACCGAGCCACTTTTTGGTGCGCATGGCACGCATGATCCAAAACCGAATGGCGTCGTCTTCGGCGCCTTTCCACATCTGAGTCACGACCGCTTGAATTTCGGGGGTATCGAGCTGCGCCGCGAGACCAAGAGTCAAATTCAATTTCGGGTCCCACTCCTCTCCGCTCCAAGCTTTCAACGCAGCCGCCACGGCCGCTGAGTCGCTGTCTCCTAAAGACTTGGCTGCCAAACCGGGATTTAGGTGCACCATGAGCATCTGAAGCTCTCGGTCGATCTTAGAGCTACTTTCGAAAACGTTTTTGTTCTCGTCTGGGTCTTTTTCAAGGTCGTAGCGCGAATACGCCCCGCTTTTAGCCCGGAAGATCAGTTTTTGGTCGCCAAAAATCAGGGCAGCAAGGCTGTGGTTGACGTTTTCAACATAGTACGGAACGTTCCAAGCGGACTGCGGGTCATCAAGCAGGGGCATCAAGCTGCGGCCTCGGGAGGTCTCGAGCTCTGGCAAACCTAGGATATCAAGAATCGTCGGCTGCAAGTCGATATTGCCGACGGTTCGATCGATCACGACCCCGTTTTGTCCCGGCAGGCACACCGCCAACGGCACTTGCAGCTCCTCGTTCCATACGTTGGGTCCGTGATTCCAAGTCCCGTTATCTCCCAGCCCCTCGCCATGGTCCGAGGCGATGATGATGGCGGTGTCCTCGAGCACCCCTTTGTTTCGGAGGTCGTCCACCAAATCCTTGATGGCAAAATCCATCCATTTCACGGCTTCCCGGTAACGCGGACGTGGCTTCATATCCATCAGGCTTTTTCCGTTCCAGCCTGGAAGATGTGGCCCTAGGAAATGAATCCATCCAAATGAAGGCTCCGCCCCCAGGTGTTTACCAAAGCCCGTTTTCGCCAAGTCCAGCACGCGATCTTGAGCCAGTGGGAAATACACCCCAATGTCCTCAAAACCCTCTAGCAGTGCGGTTGATGCAGGGTAGTAAGGCAACACAAAATAGTCGTTCACGACGGCAAATGTCGATACACCGTTCTGAGTCAAATAGGTTCCTAAGGGCGTCCCTGAGTTAAGCGGATCCTCCCATACCTCCACAGACCGAAACGTCGCGGGAATCGACCGGTGCGTCGCGGGCGCTTGCGCGTAAGCGCGGCGAAAAACCGAACATTCTTCAGCCATGAATTTGGTCAAAAATGGCGTATCGGTTTTTAGGACAAGCTTGCGTGCCCCAGGTGCCTCACGAGCCGGGCTGACCGCGTCGGCACGAAGCGTATCCACAAACAACAATACAACATGTTTTGCTCGAGCTCGCGGCTGGGACTTTGCGGCGGGAACCCACGGGACCTCCTCGCGGATGATTTCAATGACGGGAGTGGTGGGTGCTGATTCAGCGACAAACAACGAGGTCAGGTTGGTCGCTACCCCGCCCCTGAAGCTCATTTCCATGTTCATGCTCGCAGGCAAAAACACCCACAATGCGATGCCAGCGGCGGCGAGCGTCCCACCGATACCGGCCGCGACGAACCTCGGCGGCGTGTTCCGACGAGTGAAAAACATCCAGAGCGAGAGGGTTAGAAGGGTTTGCCCGATGACCCGGATTCCGTAATGAGGCGTCGGATACAGGTTGGGCAGCACCAGAATATCCATGAATACCAATGTCGCGCCGGCGACCGACAAACCCACCGCCAGGGCACCAAGAAAACGGTCTCCGACCCAAACTCGGCTGAACCCAATAATCCCCACCACACCCAGCGCGGCACTGACCCAAGGGACAGCTGGCGCCCAGCTCTGCTGCGAGATCCAACCACCCTCAATAACAGAATCCCCCAGCCATCTGAGCGGAAGACCAAACGACAGGCCAACCACCGCGGCCGCCAACCATTTACGAACCGAAGGATTGAGTGCCGAAACACTTCCAATCGACTTTGCCGCAAGAAACGGAATCACGCAGATGACCAGCGCAGGGATAAACCCTGCCACCATTCCTAGGAGCGCCGCCGCCGAAAAGGGGTACGAAAACTTAACGAACTCTGTCGTCAAAGTGACCGCGCCGCAGGTCACGGCAACAATCACCAACGAAAAGAGGGCGAGGGAGACACGATTTAAAAAAGAATCCGATGGTTCAGACATGCGTCGCCCCCAAGAAGGTCATACGCGAACGATCTAGCACATGACGGCCTTGCCTGAAGCAACTATTAGTGAAGTGCTGCGCTCGGCAAGTCGGCCTACTTGAGACTGGAGAATCTTCATGACAGACGATCAATCGTATTGGGAGCGCCACGCAAAGAACTACGATCGCTCTATGGCGGTCTTAGGACGCCCAATCCCTCGAATGGCGGCACTGGCAGCGGAAGGCGTTCGGGAATGCGAACTGGTACTTGAGGTCGCGGCTGGCACGGGATTAGTGACCACCGCCATCGCCGAAGTCGCGACCCAAGTTGTTGCCACAGATTATGCGGATGAAATGGTCCGCCTCTTAGAAACAAATATACGAGCAGCAGGGCTTGCCAACGTCCGCTGCGAACGTGCTGACATCTACGACCTAAAATATAACGAGGACTCGTTTGATGCCGTAGTTGCCGCAAATGTGTTGCACCTGTTGCCCGACATGGCGGCGGCGCTCGCGTCATTCCGCAGGGTCCTGAAACCAAGCGGGCGCTTGATCATTCCGACATTTTGCCATGATGAAAACGGCTTTTCGTGGATGGCTTCCCGGGTGCTTAGTGTAACGGGATTCCCAGGCCACCGACGATTCACGTCGAAGTCTTTACGAAGCCAACTTGAATCGGAAGGGCTAGTGATTCAGCGCGCCGAAACGATTCGGGGGCCCATTCCCGTCGGATATATCGAAGGGGTTTTTAGGCCCTAAGATTATTTGGGGCCGCCCACTGTGAACTTGCTCTGCGTGTCGCCAAACTGTTCGGAGCTGAAGACCTCGGTCCCACCACCGGGTGATGGAATCAACGTGATCGTCATCGTCTGACCGCCTTTGGTCATGTTCAGCGTACGGCCCGGGATCTGGCGGACTTCAGGGAAGTACTCACCCAAGCGGTTCAACTTCGCTTGAACACCAGACTCCGACCAACCCCGGGTTGCCATAGCGGTCTGATAGAAGTCGTACGTTCCGTCCATGCTGGCGTTTTTTGCGGTCCATTTGTTGTTTCGAAAGGGTTCATTTGCTTGAAGGCTTTCGAACCGAAACTCTCGTTCGCAACCGATACAGGCGGGGACGTTCGGATCAGCGGGCTCTTGTTTGAATGCCCTATTGTCCATCTTCTTGGCGTCGAAGTTCTCGTCGGTCCAAACGCCGGTCACCATAGTCGAGTTTTCGCCAGGCTCTCCGGTGGCATCCACGAAACGGTAGCCGCCGGTGTAGTCACGGATTGGAGATTTACCGCCGTCTTTCACGAATTGCCCGACGACTTTTTCGACATCACGCCCAGGCGTTACACCACCGGTGACGACGTAGTCTTTGTCTTTCCGCAAGGGAACCAACTCCCCGCTCAACATGGCCTGAGAGATTCCACCATTTTCGACGAGTTCCAGCTTGTCAGCGTTATATCCTTTTGCTGGATCGAAGATCTGCTGAAATTGCCCAGACTGCCCAAGCTGCATCGCCAAAGGCTCTTCTGCCAGCCAGTTCTTGGTGTTCACGCCGTAAAAAACCATCTCGTTTTGGACGTCGTTCATGACCTCGTAGGGTGTCTGGTTATCGGCACTTCCGGACGCAAAATACATGACGTTACCGTTCATGTTGTAGGCGCGCGGACGAAATCCCAATGAAGCCATGGCTCGAGTAAACTCGCTGCCATCGGCGACGGCGCTATCGATGATGTCGGCCTTGGCTGGCTTGACTTCACCGGGTTCAGCGTCCACCGAGACGTCCTGGGTAAGTATGGCGAAGCCGGTGGCGCAAACGATCGTGCCGGCCAAACCGAGCTTTCCGACGATCACAGCTATGTCTTTAAGATTCTGCATTATTCGCTCCTGATGTCGGCTCACGGTGCCCAGCTCATGTCAAAATTGCCCAGCGGATTCGAACCACCAAGGCTCGCACAGTCACCGCTTGGTTGAGAACTCTCACAGGCTGATTCATTGCCCGGGTTCGCGCTCAAACATCCGGTGTACGCGTCGTTCTGAGTGCTGCACGCGTCGCCATCCGACGTACTTTCATTCGAGAAGTTAGGGTTCATCTTGAATTCCAAAATCGATTCGTCGAAACGCTCGGTATTAGACAGTTCAAGACGGGTAAGCGCGACCGCGGCAATACGATGCGTTGCGGCCGTTCTTGCGGGAAGGTCGATTTCACCCGAATCGTAATCGATTTGCCCCCAAACACCGGAATTCTTGGAGGCGGTGGCGCTGCCCTTGGCTGCGCCGTAACGAATGCCCGCGCCCACGGCCAGTCCTGCGCCGGTGGTTTGAATGATCGACGACACGATTTGAGCAAAGCCGCCCGAATTGAACGTTGGGGTAATCATGTCGTTCAGCAGGCGATTATTCACCATGTCGTTGGAACCACCTGTAATGGAACCAATGCTGTATTTTGGAGTGATGTTGGAGCCCGGCATCAGAACTGCTGGAATCTTGGCTTTCACGCCCGAGTCGACGTAAATACCTGCTCCGCTCAATCCGTTTTGCCAGACGTCGCCAATCGAACTGATACTGGTTGCGGCGCCAACAATGGGGATCATCCCAAGCAGGCTACCGTCCGCATCCGACTTCCAAAGTTCGCTGTAGGCTTTTCCCTTTACAACCAAGGCTTCTTGGTTGAACTGGTAAAGCATTCCCATGCCGCTGAAAATCATGATGAACACTGGCAGACCCATCACCAATTCTGTGATTGCGGTCCCGGACTCACGATGCAAAGACGAAAAAAGTCGTCGAAGAAATGTGTGTTTTTGTTTCATTATTTCACCAGTCCTTCAGATTTGTCTGACGTCATCGTTGTGCCGACTCGGTACAGATAAAGCAGGTCTTTAAGTCCCGACCCCGCTGCAAAGTCAGGGTCCACAATTCCAACAACTGAGCCGACCACCAAGAAGGGAATCGTATCGTTGATAATCGTCCCCAGTCCAGCGTCTACGCCCTGAACCGATGACCCCAGAACTTCACCTGGAAGCGCCATCGGACGATTTTTAGCTTTCCAACGAGGCGACCACATATCTGGCCGGTCCTGTGTGCCCAGTCGCTGGCTCATCAAAGGAATCGCCCCTAAGATCGAGAGCGGACCGGTCGAAAGAGCCTCGAACGGCTGCTTGTAGACGAGCTCCGAGCGAGCAATCGCGAAGTAGCCTTCATTCCCATAGAAGGGATTCTTGCCGTAGTCGCGTTCCGTGTATGAAATTTTGCTTCGCCCCTTCGCGTCGTCCATCGTTCCAGCGCGTGGTTTGTATGCGATCGACACGTTACTGGTCGCCTGAAGCCATTTATTCTTGTTTTCAAAGGTCGTCTTATTAAGGCGCCAATCAAGGTACCCGTCGTCGTGATAAGTCACGCCGGCGACTGCGCAGCCAATCACAGGCAGCAGCTGGGCCACCGCAAAGATATTCTTCCACCCTTTCGGGTGAGAGTAAGACTCTTTGTAAGTCTGAATGGCGGTAATGATGGCTTCCATCGACAACGCGTACTCGCCGCAATATTCAGCGCCAGCTTGAAAAGCACCCTTAGAAATCGAGAAATCGAACGGCATGAGTTTCGTCGACCAGCGCTCTTGCCTATCGCGACGAGTCACCGGCAACGCGTCGGTTGCCTGAGACAGTGATGGCATTGCGCTGAGAAAGCCTGAACCCAAGGCCCAATCGACCGTACCAGCCGTGTTGGTAACCGCATTCTTGATGTTTCCGATGCTGCTCGGAGGTGGAGGCCAGCTTGCCGACACCATGGCGCCATTCCCCATGGCGCGACCGGTCGCTTCGATCCAGGCCCACCAAGGGGTAATCGAGTACATGTACTCCGAGTAACGATCGAGCTGGTTGATTTCTTTGGCCGAGCGCCCGTCCACGAGCCCTAACGCGGGCGCCTCCATCGCTGACAAGTTGAAGGGCATTTCGATGCCTTCAAGGATCACCATCGGTAATCCCGCAAAAAACTCAATACAGTCGATGGGATTGGGAATCAGCCTAAAGCAGCCGGCTGCGCGTTTGGCCATCTCGGCCACAATTGCAACCCAAGCGTGCACGTAGGTTACAAGATACGAATAGAACATTCGCTTGATGATATTGGCATAGACGATGACATTCATCGTACGTGCTTTGACCACGGAGTGACTGTAGGCGGCGGTATCGGCTGCAACCTGCACCCGCATCTTATCTTGCGCGGCTTGTCCTGTGTCGAAAATGGTCATCGCGACCATGAACAGCACCAGGAATGCTGCAAGGACCAAGAGCAACACGGCTCCGGATTCGCTGCCATGCAGTCGATCGATCAAGTTTTTTAGTCGAATCAACATGTTAACGCCTCAAAGAATATCGTTTTGCTTGGGCAGAATCGGATTTGGAGTCAGGTGGTGAGTCAGCGTGTACGTGCGCTCCACCGTGGTCAGCCATCCGCCGGGCGTTGGGGTTCCGCCAAATGCGAGACCCACCAGAGGGAACACCATCTTGTGTCGGTACTCCACTTTCGTGGTGAACTCTCCGACCTCGGTGTTGCCTGGATCAGTTCTCATGTCGCCTGAGTAGGTGACACCGACGCTGCAATAGGCGCCCGCAAATTTAGCAGGCCCCCGTTGGGCAAACGTCGCGTTGTCCATGGCCGAAGCGAACGACGAATACTTCTGCGGCGCTTCAACCGGGGCGAGTCCTGCAGCGACCATGCTCTGAACAAGCTTTCTGAACGCATTCGATTTGCTGCACAAGATGTTGCCCGCCGACATCGGTGCGACGGGTGCAATCACCGCGGCCGCTGCGATTCGTCCACGGTCCTCGGCATTTGCTCGGGTAACCGTTGAACCGCTGCGGTTATTACCGACCTCGGGACCCCACACTGCGAGTGTCCGTGCAGCCTCGAAAGTGCCCAGTGTGGTCAACAGTCCTGCCATCGAATTCACGCCCATCTGCCCAAGTCCAAAGGTCAGAAGCAAAAACACGGGGAAAACAATCAGCGTTTCGGTCAGGACCGTTCCACGCGATTTCACAACGACCATCTTTTTGCGGACTCGGATTCGATCTCGTACGTGGGCATAAGCTGCAAAGAGCAGTGCCCAGGTGCAGACGGAAAGTCCGAACATGATGGCCAAATCCTTGAGCAACGGTGCCTGAATCTGCGAGTCAACAAGGCCTGTCCCCATCATCTCGACCACGCCGGTGCTGATGAATGGAGAAGCGAAGAGCACAAAAATCACGAAAGTCATCGCGATGTGCCCGGCCCCGCCCAGAATCTGTGCCGCTACCGAGGAGTTCTCGTGCTGCTTTGTTGTCTCAACCATGCTTTTGCTCCCAGAACAGTTCTATGACCACTAACTTAAGCAAATAACGATCCACATCGACGCCCTACCCGAACTACGGGGGAAAACCCATGTGGAGCGGCAGATATTGTGACAAGCTGTCACATGTGGCGGTTAATGCTCCCCAGTGCATCTGTCGGAAGGCCGACGGCGGCGCAGCCAAATCAGGCCGAAGAGCAGCAGAACCAGCCCGCCCGAGGCATCGTTCGTACTGGAGCAGCCACAGCCATCGGGTTCGTTTGCCACCGTGACACCGCCCGTGTCGGGGTCAATAATCGGCATGTCGGTGACCGTGAACGCGCACCCTGCCCAATCGGTCTGAAGGTCTCGACGGACCGCACGGACATTTAGAAGGTACGCGCCTGGCGACGCATCGAAGGCTGGCAGTGTTACGATGGTTTCCGAGCCAACGGCTTGTGGAGCCGTCGCTTGAGCCAAAGGAACTTCAGGTGCATCCGCGCTAGCGATGACGACTTCAAAGGTAATGGTGTCGCCCGTTCCATCCACATTCAGGACCCGTACTTCGGTGGGCGGTGTGTTGACGGTTTCTAGGGCACAGTTGCCCCAATCGCCGCCAAACGACGGCGGACGAAGCTCACTTTCAAAACCGACAAAAAAGGTGGTGATTTCGCTGTAGGGGCCTGAAGCCCCCAAGGTGTCCTGCGCAATGGCGCGAACAAAATACTGTCCGCCGTATTCGAGATTCTGGGTGACCTGCCAGCTCAGCATCAACACGTCGGCACCGGGTGGAAGTTGGTCGCTGGTGACGACCGAATCCGCGAAATCAACATCGCGGGCGATTTCGATCTTGAGCGTCACGTCGTCGCCTTCGGGGTCAGTAGGCACAGTGACGGCGATCGTCGGTTGAAGCTCGCTTACCTCGGTGCCATCGCCTGGCTTGATGATAATAGGGGCGGCAGGTGGGTCATTTTGCAAGTTAACAAAAAAGCGTTCACGCGCGGTCCAGCTTGAGTATCGACCACCTGCAAAAGAACGGGCTCGCCACGAAACCCAGGTATTTTCGACCAGGCCGGCAATTGGCGACGACGTTTGTCCTGCCGGATTCTCGGTGCGTGTGTCTTCAAATTCAGGGACATCATCGGGCTCACCAAACTCGGCTTCGAACTGATAAGACAGTGGGTCACCGTCGAGATCTTCAGCATTCTGAAGAGTCAGCAGCGTCGAGGTCGCGGCGATGATTTCATCGTCGATCGGAGAAATCAGCACCGGCAAGGTGGGAGGCAAGCTCACCGCGGCCACGCGCACGACCACGGTGACTTCGACGTCAAACTCGCCATCACTAATTCGAAAGGTCACCTCGAACGGCGAATTCGTGGCGTCGGTCTGCGAGGGTGTCCAGACGTAGGTTCCAGTGCCTTGCATATCGGTCAATACCCCGACCACGACTGGATTTCCGGCCGCATCGACGTGAATCACTTCAATCGTTACAGGGTCTGCTTCGGGGTCGGAATACGTGAGGTTAAAGCTAATCGGCTGGCCCTCTTGCACGTCAACTTCGCCCGGAGGAGCGGGGACTGCGACGCCTTGCTGAGTCACAGCCAGTGTTGGAGGCGTGTTGCCGCGAATCACTTCAAAATCGTAACGACCTCTGGAACCGATGCCAATGCCGTCAAAGTCAGCATCCCCAAAGGTAGAGATCGCAAAACAATAGCGCCCGTCGGTGGCAATCAAGCCGGTATCAAGCTCAGCATCAAAAGTCTGGCCCGGAATCGAGTCGTCATTGATGATCGAAAACTGGGTGCCATCCCACCAGCCAATCATCGGATCAAACCATGGGTGCGGTTGTGGCACGCCGTTCACAATGATTTCGGCGGCAGCGCGGGCGATATAGCGCTCGCCTGCCACAGCGTCGATGCAATAGAAGTCGACGTCATTGCCTGCGCTGATCACAGGCGCGCTGGCCGTGAAGGGAAGCTGAGCGATCAAAGGTGTGGTCACCGTCGTTGCGGCATCATTGGGTTCGTTGGCGTCTGCGGGCATCGCGGCGATTGATGAACTCGCGACCAAGTTCGAGCCTTCGATAATATCGATTGGACCGCCGATCGTGGTCGCAAAGAGGCCGTTTGGATCGTAGGTAATCCACCAATAATTGGCGGCCAGGAGTGTCGGAGCCATGCCCCTGAAAAACACGATTCCCGTCTGAGGCGGCACGCCAAATTGGGTTGAATCTTGGTGGTGAATTCGGACGTCGGATTCGGCTTGCAGTCGAACCACAATGCCAGATTGCGAAAGGTTCAGGTCAAAACCGCCGCCCGAAAACATCATCAAATCGATGTCGGTCACGACGTCGGCGTCAACGACTGCAATTTCATCAGCATCGGCAAAAATTAAGCCGTTCGAAACAGGAGCTTTCACGTCGTGCCAGACGTCGCCGTAATTACCTGTGTAGCCACGAGGCATACGTGAATCGACCCGGTAGGTTCCTGCGGCAAGCGTTGTGAATGCATAAGTTCCGTCGGCGGCAGTGAGCATTTCGGTCGTGATCGACCAACCCTTGCCAGCGGGTTCCCACACACGCACAAGCATACCGGTGATTCCAGCATCGGCCGAATCGGTCACGGTGCCGCTGATTGTGGCTGCCTGAACCGAGACGGACGTCATAATCGCAACAGCGATGAGCGCTACACATGCATGTATTTTCATCATTTCCTCAAAATTCTCTTAGTCCGCTGAATCTACCACATGTCGTGTTCAGTTCGAAATCTCCGTGTTCGGTGACCGAGCGAACAGACCGGGAGTCCTTGCCAATTGCGACCTTGCGGCGTAGCTTTCGCGCGAAGCTACTAAGAAGTGGGAGAGAAAATTGAACCACCAGATCACACACGATCCTGCCTTTTCGATGTTGCGGGTGGACCTTCAGCCCGGTGAGGTTTTCGTTTCGGAAGCTGGCGCCATGGCTGCCATGTCGTCGCACGTCGAATTGGAAGCCAAACTCACGGTACAACAAAACCCCGGTATAGGGACGACCCTAGGCGCCCTTTTCGCCGCAGTAATTCGCAAATATCTGGGCGGCGAGAGTTTTTTTGTGACCCATTATTCGACACCCTACCCTGCGTCGGTTTGGGTTGCGCCCACGGTCAGCGGGTCGATTGTGCATCGGCGACTTGAGGGCGGTCAGACGATCACTTTGTCGGCCGGCGCCTACGTGGCGTCGGCCGGAAACATCGAGTGCATCGTCAAGTACGGCGGCCTTCGCGGCATCTTGGCCAAAGAAGGCGCGTTTTTCCTGAAATGCATCGGCAACGGCGGAGACCTTTGGTTCAACAGCTTTGGTGGCGTCGACTTCATCGATGTCGATGGGACTTATGTCGTCGATAACGGCCATATTGTGGGTTGGGAGGGCGATCTAGAATTCGACATCAAAACTGCCGGAGGCGGTTTTATGGGCTTCTTCGCCTCGGGCGAAGGGCTGGTGTGTGAGTTCAAAGGCCGTGGTCGACTCTATATTCAGTCGCGCAACCTTGGATCGATGACTGGCTGGCTCTTGCCGCTAATGCCTTGAGAGGACAAATAAATGCAATGTGAACTACTTTATCAGCCAGTCAGCACGATGGCCCAAATCCGACTGAACGCGGGCGAACAATTCCTTGTCGAACCAGGCGCCATGATTGGAATGAGCGCCAATATGGACATGCGGACCGGCTTGGCTTCGTCCAATCAAGGTGGCGGCGGACTGCTCGGGAAATTGGCAACGGCCGCGGGGCGAATGTTGACCGGCGAGTCCTTCTTCCAAAACACTTACACGGCTCAAAATGGGCCAGGCGAGTTGCTTTTGGCGCATACGCTCCCGGGCGATATGGCGATGTTAGAGGTGGGGCAACAAGGCCTAAAATTGCAGTCGACGGCATTTGTGGCGAGCACAACCGGCGTGAATATCCAGGCCGAATTTGGCGGCGCCAAAACGTTTTTTGCCAGCGAGGGACTATTCCTGATCTCGGCCACCGCGCAACGCGCCGGCGAACATCTGTTGGTGGGCGCATTTGGCGGCATCCAAGAATTCCAATGCGATGGCAGCTTGGTTATCGACACAGGGCATTTGGTGGCATGGGACGCCAACCTCAGCTTCAACGTAACCAAAGCAGCGGGAGGTTGGATTTCGTCGTATTTGTCGGGCGAAGGACTCGTCTGCAAATTCAACGGTCAGGGCCGCATCTGGATGCAAACCCGCAATCCCCAAGAATACGGAACCCTTATCGGAAGCCTACTTCCCCCACGCACAAACTAAGGCCAGCCATGCATTACGAAATTCGACAGAGACCTAATTTCAGCATCGCGCTGGTGACTTTTGACGCACCGGGCGAAGAACTTGTGGTTGAGGCCGCAGCCATGGTCGCGAAGGACTCCGCGCTGGTGATGAAAACCAGCATGCGCGGTGGCCTTTTGGGGGCGGCTAAACGGAAAATGCTTGGCGGCGAAAGCCTGTTTCAAAATACCTTCACGGCGTCGAAAGCCGGGGAAACGATCTGGGTGGCTCCGGCAGCCGAAGGCGACATGCTCGCGTTTGACATGGACGGCGTGCAACCCGTCTATATTTCGTCGGGGAACTACATTGCCTCGAGCCCTGATATCGTTTTGGATTCGTCGTTTCAGGGGGGCAAAGGGTTCTTCAGCGGGACCAGCCTATTCATGCTCGAGGCCAAAGGGCGTGGACCGCTCTTCATCGGGAGTTATGGCGGAATCCACCCGATTCAGGTCGGCCCTGAAGGGTATATCGTCGACAACTACCATATCGTCGCGTTCACAGGCGGGCTTCAGTACAACGTCAAGCGCGTCGGTGGCATGAAGTCCATGTTCCTTGGAGGCGAGGGTCTGGTCTGCCATTTCCACGGCCAGGGAACGGTCTGGGTGGCTACGCGCGGGGCTGCTGCGCTCGCCCGGTTCATCAACCCCTTTCGGCCCACCGAGGGTAAGAGTAAATCCGGCGGGTTACTCGATATGGTGAGCTGACACACGGACAAGAGAATCGCCTTATTCGACTTCGACGACCACACGATTTCTACCCGCTCTTTTTGCCCGGTACATCACGGCGTCGGCTTTTTCGATGGCTAAGGAAAGCGAATCGGGAGGCAGCGAAAACACAAAAGCTCCGATGCTGGCGGTCACGGGCCATCCTCGCTTGGCCATGTCTGAAGCGATGACGCTTGAGATTCCGTCCAACAGCGCTGTTGCCGCGGGATCCGGCGTTTCCGGCAGAAGCAAAACAAACTCGTCGCCGCCGAGCCGTGCCACCAAGTCTGACTTCCTAGTCTGTTCTTTCAAGATGTTGGCGACACAAATGAGCGCTTGGTCGCCGACCTCGTGGCCCAGCTTGTCGTTTAGCTGCTTAAAATTGTCCAAGTCCAGATATGCGAGCGTGAACGTACGGCCCGAACGTTGGCTCGACGAAACGACAAATTCCCCGGTTTCTCTGAACGCGCGCGCATTTCTGAGTCCGGTCAAACCATCGGTTTGGCTCAATTCGCGCTCTCTGGCCAGACGTATCGCAATGGTGGAAACCAGCAGCGATATCATCACAAATGATATCAACTGAGTGGTCGTATTTAGGGCATAGAGCGCCGGCGTCCAATTTGGCCCCGCTACGGACATGGCAAGAAACCAAAGGACCGTGCTCAAGCTCGCGAAAAGCAGCCCAACTCGCCGCGATACTCGCCAGGAACTGAGAGCGATCGGTAGGTAATAGAGCGGGTAAACTCGGGCTTCGACGCCGGTCAAGTAGTCGACCCCAGCAATCGCTAGCAGCATCAGGACAGAAACGACCAAAACCCGACCATTCTGGTTACTATCCGACCCAAACAACATTCGCGCTGCTTTCATGCTCCCTAAATACCTTCAACTTGCCTCGACGACCACACGTTTTTTGCCCGCAGCATTAGCCCGATACATTGCTAAATCAGGCCAAAAATAGAAATCTCGGCCTCGGCGTTCCGGCCCCCTGAACAGCTCGTAAAGTTTGAGCCGCCATTTCTCAGATCGTTGAAAGAACCACTTCTGCGACCTCACGAGCGCGGTTGATGGCGCCATCGATGTGGCCAGCGTTGATGGCCGCCGATTCTGTCGAACACAGATGAAGTCGGCCGCCCATAAGGGGTTCCCTCAACGTGGCATGCCCAAAGTACTTGGGGTCTGGTTCAGCGCTGACATCTTGCCACCAGCCATGAACCTTTACACCGACGGGCTCAGTTGCCTGGTCTCCGAACAGTCGAACCAACTGTTGCATGACAGCAGTTTCCATCTCGGAATCCGTCAGTTCGGCCCGCGGAATGAAGCCAAACAGGGCGCCATGGCCCTCGCCTGGCGGCGATATATCGTGGATTTCCTGCATCGGGCCGGTACGTGAAAAAGCTCGCCCACTCAGGCCAGAATCTCGCCAGAACGGCCGTTCATAGATCAATACAATCTTTGCGATATCGGCCATCCAAGTTGGCGTGCTTCGCAAGATTTTGAGCCGCTCGTCGGGCACCTCGGACAAGTCGATGGCGGGCAGCAAGTGTGCTGGTGGCAAGGCTAGAATCACGTGTTTGGCTAGAATCGAATCACCGGACGTCGAAACATCAAGATGGTCGCCGTCGGTTTTAACGCCGGTCAGCGAAGTCTCGAACAACACCGGGCTCACGCGGGCGGCCAGCGCCAATGCAATCTGCTGAGTTCCACCGACCACACATCGTTCCGCCGACCACGCGGGCGGCATCGTCATCCGCTCGACAAAGGTTCCCGCATCAAAAAGGGCCTCTCCAGCCGCGCCAGCGACAAAGCTCTGCAGTCCAAGGTCAGCCATCATCTTGTGAACGGCGACCTCGTGGTCCCAGATCCAGGTCGCCCCTAAATCAAAGGGTATTCCGGCAATCTCTGGGCTCCACGTTCGGCCCCCTACCCTGTCGCTTGCCTCGATAATCTGGACTTTCAATCCAGATTCCTGCAGGAACCAGGCAGCACTCAAACCCGAAACACCTGCGCCAACCACCAAAACATCAAGCATCTGAACCCACGTCGTTTCAACAGAATCAGCGAGAATCATGCCCTTGGAACCCGGCCTTTGTCACGTGGCGTCAATTTCGCTACAGTGTCGGCCACCGCATCTTCACTTTCCTTAGGGGGGAATCCATGAAAATAGTCGTTTTGTTTGCCGCATTCTTTGCCAGCGCGTTTGTTCATAACACCACTGCGTTTGCTCAAAGCTCAACCCCGGTCTGGGAATGTGATTTCGAGACAATCTGGGGATACCAAGAGGCGCATTTGGAAGAAACGATTGAGACCACATCGACTGGTCCGCTCGTCGCCAAATTCATCGAAGCGAACGAAAGTGAGCGTGAAATTGTGGTGTTGGACCCTGAGGGCAACCGAGTTCCTGGCACGATCGAGACCTATCAGATGCGCTACGAAGAACGGATATCCGTTTCCGGCGACTACCAGGTGTTTCGAGAATTGCTCGTCGCGTGGACACCGGATAGCCCACTCACAGAAAACACCTATACGCTTGACGCTGGACAGAGGTTTTTCAGGATAGGCGGACAGTCCACCGAAATCGTGGTGAACGTGATCGAGGCGCCGATTCCGCCGGTCGTGACTGAGGCCGTGTCATGGGAAATCGGCAGCTCGACCAGCCCGCGAATATCCTGTGACCCGCTTCGCCGATGCAAATCCTATTGCTCTGAATATCAACCCCCAAACATCACCAAAATGATGACCGCAACTTTTGACGTCACCGATTCCAGGTCGATCGCAAGGCATCTGCTTCGGGTTGCGCCGAGCGGTGAAAAACAGCTTGAGGGCGATTGGATCTCGGATAAAGGCGGAAACTGGATCACCGACCGACCATTGATGAAGGACATTGCCCAAGTCGCTTATGGGTCCGAACCTTCGTGTTTTCGCGTTGAGGTCTTGAATCTGGTCGATAAGACCTCGCAGCTGGGTGAAATCCGGTGCTTCGATGCTGCCGGCGGAGTCATCGACTTGGACTTGCTGCTCGAGGAAGAAAAACCTGAGGTTGAGCAGGTTCCTGAACCGATCGAAACCCCGGAAACTCCGGCTTCCGAGCAGGTCGTGGACTCCGACGGATGTTCGGCCATCAGCGCAAGTTCATCATCCTTCCTCGTGTTTCTGGGCCTTCTGTTCTTCTGGCGACGCAGGTAGCACCGCAAGTGGTTTTGGGCGTTAAGCCACAGTGGTACCAAGCAGCGCGCCAATCGCGGCGGTAATCGCCATCGCGAATGCGCCCCAGAACGTCACCCGCAACGTCGCTCTTAGGACGCTCGCCCCGCCCGCTTTTCCAGCCAAAGCACCAAGCAGCGCAAGGAATAACAGGGAGCCTACCGACACCGTGGAAATCACCCATTCATCGGGCACGAGTGCAGCCGTAGCCAATGGCAAAGCTGCGCCCACAGCGAACGTTGCTGCGGATGCCAAGGCAGCACGAATGGGCTGAGCTTGGGTGATTTCGGAGATTCCAAGCTCGTCGCGGGCATGGGCCGCTAGTGCGTCTTTTGCTGTGAGCTGAATCGCCACTTGCCTCGCCAGATCTAGTTGAACGCCGCGCCCCACGTAGATCTGTGCAAGCTCCTCCAACTCCTCTTCGGGTTCGGTTTCGAGTTCAAGTCGCTCCTTAGCGAGGTCGGCATTTTCGGTATCGGATTGCGAAGAAACCGAGACATATTCGCCGGCTGCCATCGACATAGCGCCCGCTACCATTCCTGCGACACCAGCGACTAGGATCTCTGAGCTGCTCGCCGCTGAGGCCGCGACCCCGACAATCAGGCTGGCCGTGGACACGATGCCGTCGTTGGCGCCAAGCACTGCGGCCCGCAGCCACCCGATTCTGGAAACGAGGTGATTTTCGGGATGTGTGACTGCGCGCATTTCGGGTCCTGGGTTCAGAGGTTGGGGAGCGTAACACTCGTATCGTGAATCGCTTCAGAACTTCTTTCTCTGGACACCACACGACGTAGCGGACCGATCAGAGAGTCGCAGGGCGCGGTTTGAAATTTCTGCGATTCGTGCGCTTGGTGCGCAGGCCCTATGGCCTGCATGCGATTCCTGAGATTTTGCGATTGGTGCGCAGGCCCTATGGCCTGCATGCGATTCCTGCGATTATTCAGACACATGCGAGCCATAAGGCCTCGCGGACCAATCGCAGGGTCGCAGGCGCGGCTGGAGCCACGCGTACCGGTCACAGAATCGCAGGCGCGGCTGGAGGAGCTGTCTATCTACAAATTCTGTGATTTTGCGATTGGTGCGCAGG
>JBBKVQ010000082.1:0-7381 GCA_037968515.1 Bradymonadaceae bacterium | reverse complement strand
TTTTCAGAAGGCTCAGGGAACTCCCGGGAAAACCGATACGGTTAAATCGGGCGAACCGTCGTATTCGGAAACTAGCTGGATTTTATTTGTCGGTGCAGGCGCTATCGCCCTTGCCGGCTGGGGCGCGACCCAATGGAAGCGCCGCCAAAACAACTTTTCGGGCAACGCCATCGAACAAATCAACTCGCTCGCCTTGGGCCCCAAACACCGAGTATCGGTGATTGAAGTCGACGGAAAACGACTTCTCATCGGAATGACCGATGGCCATATGAGCGTGTTGACCGACCTGGGTCGGGCCGAACCAAAAGAAGACAAGGCCGCGGAAGTGGCGTGGAAAGAAGCGCTCACCGCAGCGCGTGCTCGTGTGTTTACCGACGTCACGGCAGAGGTCCCACGTCAAGTAGCGGCACCCGTGACCGAAAACAGCGGCATGTTTCAGGGGTTCGACCGCAAGCCCACACAGCCACGGCAAAACCGTGAGACCGACAGCGTCATGATCGGATTGAAAGCGCTCGAGCAAAAAGCACGACGTTAGGTCGGTTATCGGTTATCAGTTTTCGGTTTTCGGTTGAGGCTTATAGCCTGCCATGCAGACATTCTTGACGGCGTATGAAAGTAGCTCCTTCCAAAATTGCAGAGGTCGATGCCAGGCGCATGGCCCAAGTCATGCGCGAAGTGGGTGGTGGCGGCGAATCGATCAATTCGGGTTGGATGGTCTACGACGGACCGGGGTCATGGGCCATTTACGCCGCTGGCCTAGGCTTGAACGGCCCAGTCACTTCGGCTGAAATCCAACGGCTCATTGAGTTCTACAGCACCCATGGCGTCGACGCCCAAATCCAGACCACGCCTTATCAAGACCCAAGTCTCTTCCGAACATTAAGCGAACACGATTTTGTGCCCGATGATTTTACGATCATGCTCGTTCACGACCTCGAACAAATTTCGAGGCCACGATTGCCTGGCCTTAAATTTGTGAAAGTTGACCCCACAAACGACGCGCAAATTCGAACTTTTGTTGAAACTCAGAAGATTGGATTTTACGGACCGGCGCTAGCCCCACAAGGCATCGATGCGATCACAGAACGTGTTGCAAAGCATCCTCGCTGCCGACTTTGGATCCTTAAGCTTGACGGGCAGATTGTCGGAAGTGGGGGTCTGGAAGTTTTTGAGGATAGCGCCGTGTTGATTGCTGGCGCCGTTGATCCCGACGCGAGACAGCAAGGAATTCAATCGGCGTTCATCAGTTATCGTCTTCATATTGCCCGGAAACTGGGCTTAAGCTATGCGCTGGTAGGCTCGGTCCCCAACGGTGGCACCGAACGAAACGCTCTCCGCCAAGGCTTTGTGCCTGTCATGACGCAGGTCTTCCTGCGGCGTCGACTTGGACCGCAAGTAAAACCATGAACCCCAGTTCCATCGCGTTTTTCGCGGGCCTGCAGCTCTCGATTGGTTTAATCGCTGCAATCGGAGCCCAAAATGCGTTTGTGTTGCGGCAAGGGCTGCGACGCGAACACGTCTTGGCCGTCGTACTCTTCTGCGCGTGTTCAGACGCAGTCCTGATCGCAATCGGTGTGTCGGGCTTTGCACTTGCGTCGGCTGCGGCACCTTGGTTCAGCTCGACCCTTCTGTGGGGAGGAGTTGCCTTCTTGATTTGGTACGGTGCACGTTCCTTCCAATCTGCATGGAAAGGAGGCGGATCGTTGGTCCCGAGCGATGAAGCCCAAAAGGCACTGGTGCCAACCCTAGCGACTATTGCTGCGCTGACTTGGGGCAACCCACATGTTTACTTGGATACGGTGGTTTTTCTGGGCACCATGTCTGCTCAATATCCAGGGCAAGAAACACTTTTCGGGGCCGGGGCGATTGCCGGTTCCTTTGTATTTTTCTTCTCGCTCGGTTTCGGAGCGCGCTTGGTCGCTCCACTCTTCGCTCGCCCGATGGCCTGGCGCGTACTCGATACGTTAATTGGCCTGATGATGTGGGCGATCGCCGTGAGCTTGGCGCTTTATGCGTTCGAACCCAAGGTCTAGGAGTTCCCTTACCTTAGGGGCCGCACTCGCAGTTCACGTAATAATCAGAGCAACCGACCGTCGGAACCGCACGGCAATTGGCGTTGCGGTCCGAAATCCCGTTATCCCCGCAGGTAAAGAAATAGTTCGCTCGGTTGCAGGTCAACCCGGCGTCCCCGCAAACAGAGAAACAGTCTTTGGGTATTTCGACGTCGATGTTGCAGCTGTATGAATTATCCTCGCAATATCCGCGACACGAATACGATCCGGTCGGGCAGCCAGGAGCGCCGTCGACACATTGACCACCTTCCGGAACCGCTTGAAAACAGGCACCGCAATGGGCGTTGTCTGTTTTCAGATCAACACAACGACCATCGCATGCGCTGCAGGCTTCTAGACGAAGCGCCGACTCAATGTCCCCTGCCGGAGCCTCAAAAATGAGGGTGGTAGGCAGGATGCCCATCGGGATCTCAAAGGCAATTTGGCACGCCAAAACGGTGCCGGCCGACTGCAGTGCGTCGATTGGGCAAGATGGCATGGCGGCAGCCGAGAGAGCCGACGCTGAGCGCTCCAGGTTATCGTCGGTCTTCAAACGAAACTTGTCGTAACCAACCGAAAGGGACTCCTCCAGACCGTTACCGATCTTTACGTCCACCAAAACCAGAATATTGCCCGCTTGTGCGCGCGCACCGCCGACCATCGAGACTTCTTTGGCAACCGACGCAAGAGTCGTGACCTCGCCCGACACAACCTCAAACTGAGCGTTGTTCGTACCGCCATTCGTGGCGTTATTGGTCAGATTATTTTCGGCATTATTTGTCGGATTACTTCCACTGGTTTTGCTCTTTTGGCTTACATCACCGCACCCAGCAATCAGAAGAGCAATGGCTACAAGGGGCGACGAGAGGGCACGGACTGAAGACAAAAACATGGGTAAAAATCCTGCAAACAAGAATGACGAGGCGAGACGTTAGTTTTTGAGAACGAATAAATCAAATCAAAGCCAATGACGGCAAGGCAACACCCTATATTTTCAGCACATTTTTGAATTTGCCACCTCCCAACTCGTCTCCAGTTACACCAAACTGGAAATCAAGGAGTGTTTTTATGCGCAAGACGACCGCCCTATGGGCGACGTTGGCCATTTTTGGCTGTTCGAGCGAACCCAACGAAAAGAGCGAAAAGCCTGATATACCTATTGAAGACATGGGTTCGGACTCAACGAACGGAAGCGATGCAACTTCGGATGCCGCCCCCGAGGCTGTGCTGACCTGGTCACGAACGAAGGTCGCAGATACATCGATTGTCGAGCTGTCTGGCGACGACGGCGTGGTTTGGGCGCTGTCCGATGGGCAGGCTCATCGGTTCGGAGCAAGTGGGCAAGATATCTTCGAACTCACCGAGCTTCATAACGCGGTCGATATCGATGCAAACGTAGGACGCGTTTCGGCCGTCGGACTTTCGGCTACAAATGTTCCGTACCTTGCCCAGTTTGTGGGCGATAGCTGGTTGGTCACCGAAATCGTTGACCACCTATGTCCACAAGCTGAACCACTTTGTGAGTTCGAGCCAGGCGGTATTGATGTCGCGGCGGATCTACGCACGCGGATTACGGGTCGGTACCAATTCATGACACGAGAAGCCGGCGTTTTCGCACCCGAGACCTTTAACGGTGCAGAAAATATTCGATTCAACGATGCGCGTTGGATGGATGACGGGTCGGTTTGGATGTTCGGAGATGAACAAAGTCTGCGTCGTGACACGGCGGGAACCTGGCAGTATCAACCCGGCAGCACCGTTGGAACGGCAGCCACGCCATTGGTCGCGTTTATGCAGTCCGGACAAGACTTGATAAGACTGAGTATCGGTGCTCAGTCCGTGTCCGTGCCCACCACAAAAACCTTCCGAGACGTCGACCATCTAAATGAGTCCACTGCCCTGTTCGCTGGAGACGATGCGCAGCTCGCCGTGTTGGCACCTGCGGCCGCTGTGGGATCTCCAATGCGGGTCATCGAGCTTTTTGTGAACACCACCGAAGACTTCACCGCCGTCCACATTGTCGCGGACCAAGAAATTTGGCTCGGGACCAGTGCGGGCGTGGTCTATCGCTTCGGCTTGGGCGTACGCGAGGGCTGGGAAGAAATCGACGGCGATATTGTGGACCTTGGTTCTTTCGCCAATCCGAATCCGGACCCAGATCCAGATCCAGATCCAGATCCAGACCCCGATCCGCCAGCTTCTGCCTTCATTCGTTTTATCGGCTTTGGGCTTGGAAATTTTGTGTGTGATGGCACCGACGAAGTCACGGGAGTTCTTGGCCTAAATGGGTCGCCGGCCTCTGGGTATCAACCGATTATCCCAGGTCTGTTGAGCTTCAGTACTGACGTGGAGTTCTCGCAGATGTGCCGCGGCTTGAATCTTGGACGCTTCAGTGTCCCGATTTCAGAGGGCCAGACCAAAACGGCGGTCGTTGGGGGATCTACAACGTCCGTGCTAACTGACGACACCGCTGCGCCACCCGCTGGCATGGCCAAAGTCCGATTCTACGGTAAAGACCGCGTCGGAACGGGTGACCTTAGAGACGCGCGCTTTTGCATCGATGGGCAAGAGATCAACGGTGGCTCTGCGCCGTCTGGAACGTACGTCGACTTCCCTCCCGGCACGATCGATGTGGAGGTGAAAGTCCAGTCCTGCCAAGGCGAAACCCGAGACACTTTTTCGGTCGAGGTCCAAACAGGCCGGGTTTATTCGGTTTTCCTGAGCCCAGGTTCAAGAGCAGGCGCGCCGTCTCGTGAGCTCGATGATATCAGTGTGATTCAGTGCACGGACTCGGTTGATGGCAGCCTTCAGGTGCCGTCATCATGCGCCCGCCGGTGGTCGACCCGCGTCCTTTAGGCCAAGCATCTTAGCGACATCTCTTCAATTTGTGATAAGGGGCTGTCCGAGAAAACCCGCCTGTTCGCACAAAAAAGAACGATGGACCTAAAAGTGACTGTGACGACATCGAAACGCCTCTTACAACACACGGCGGAGTCCATTGGGACGATTGGAGCCGGGCTTGTTTACGCATGTGCGCTCAAATATTTCGTTTTTCCGGCGAAAGTAATTCTTACGGGATTTGAGGGTTTGGCTGCAGCCACCGCGTATTTCTTCGAAATCGAGTGGCTGTTCCTGGTGCTTTACGGCATCGCCCAAGCCATCCTCATCGCCTTTGCCTTCGCCAAAATCAGCCGAACTTTTGCGTTCCGCACGATGCTCACTGTGGCGGCGGTTATCATCGGCCTTTCGTTTCTACCCCAATTGGAATTCGCCAGTCCTGAGTCCCAAAACGAGCGAATTCTTTTGGTTTTATTCGGTGGGATTTTGGCCGGGCTTGCAAAGGCCGCAGCTCTGCGTTTGCGAGGATCTACGGGCGACGAGGATATTTTGGCGGCCTATTTCGCCATGAAATACCTGAAACCTGTAGGCACCATCGGGATCATCGCGGCAACCGTTTCAACGGCTTATGGATTGACGTTGGACTACGTACGCACCGAAACCATCGAGCCTGTGATTAACACGCTGATGTACACGTCGATCTATATTTTCACGTCGGCCGAAACGTTGAACAACTTCTTTCGGAAGTTCAAATTGGTGGTGTTAACGGCTGTGACCCAAGACACCAAAGCGCTTGGGGAGGCCATCCTTGAGGCTGCGCCGCATCGGACGTTCACCGTTCAGCAAGCGTCGGGTGGTTACAGCTCGCAGTCGATGGAGTTAGTTCGGACCATCGTGACGCACGAGGAACTGCAGGACGTGCTTGATGCGATCGACCTTCGAACACCCGATGCTCTTTGGTATCACCACGATATTGAGGGCATTTCCAGCCACTACCACTTCAAGCCAATCGGGTAGTGACGGTCAGAGAGCGCCGGCACTCTTCAATTTGAATTTAAGTCTTTTGTGCGCTTCCGATTTAATCTGGCTCACTCGACCTTCTGTGACCTCAAGGATGTCCGCGATCTCTTTGAGTTTAAGCTCGTGATTATAATAAAGATCGAGCACCAATTTTTCTTTGTCCGGAAGATCTTCCAGCGCCTTCTTTAGCGATTCCCGCAACTCTGTGACCGCCAAGACTTGGTCGGGCTGTGGGAAGGGTGATTGCAACGAGATGCAGTCTTCCTCGGGCACAAAGACGTATTGAGCCACTTCACCACGAAGCTTTTGGAAGTCCTCAAGTGGCAACTCCATCTCGACGGCAATCTCTTCATCCGAAGGGCGACGTCCCAATTCTGCTTCCAGTTTCGCTTCGTTCTTTTTCACCTTGTTGGCTTGAGCTCGAAGTCGTCGCGGGAAAAAATCGTGACGCCGAATTTCGTCCAGAATTGCCCCTTTAATTCGGAATTCTGCGAAGGTTTCGAACGCGATTCCTTGCGCTGGATCCCAACGTTCGTTGGCGTCCAGGAGCCCTAGAATACCGACGCTGACCAGGTCTTCTTCCTCGAACCCACGGACATGCTGCGGGAGGCGACGAAAAATACGGTACGCGACGGTTCGAACAAGGCGGCCATGGTCTTTGACCAATTGTGTTTGTTTTTCTCGAACAGAAGCAAGGCTTTCGCCGCCTTGTCCGTATTTCTTTAGTGCTGAGGGTACGTATGCCGCCATCACTTTGCCTCCATGCTGCCGCGGTACACCCAACCGACGATTTCACGTGCGGTCGGTGCTTGAATATTTTCTGGAACGATTGGGCCATCACAAATATGTGAAATCGGTGCGCCGGACGCGCGAGCGACCGAGTAGATCGCGCCAAGCGCGCGGGCCTCATCGAGTTTTGTAAAGATGAGTGCGTCGGGCGTCACGCCGTCAAAACTGCCGGCTGCCTCGATCATGTCTTCGACACGGGTGCACACGCTCAGGCACAGATGAAACACTGGGTTTGTGCCCATTTCAGTGGCGACCGCGCGGATTTTATCCAAAGCGAGCGCCTGTTTGTCCGAGTGTTTTGATCCGCCCCAGGGGGTTCGCCCCATCGTGTCGATGATCACCAGGTCGAAGTCTGCAAATGCTTGAAGAGCGGTGCGAAGCTCGGCTGTCGACGATGCGAGGCGAAGTGGAATATTCAGCAATTCTGCATAGGTCTCGACCTGATAGGCCGCGCCAATTCGAAAAGTATCGGCACAAATTAATCCGACTTTTTTTCCGCCCACGACTGACGCGTGGGCTGCGATTTTTGCGGCCGTTGTGGTCTTTCCAACGCCGGTCGAGCCCATCAGTACGACCACTTCACAACCCTCAGCTCGGCTGCTCCAAAGTGGCGGAGTGGTCTCGATTCGGCCTTCCATCTCACGCTTGACCAACTCATGGAGCATCGCTGGTTCTTCTTCCCA
>JBBKVQ010000081.1:0-42695 GCA_037968515.1 Bradymonadaceae bacterium | reverse complement strand
GTGCTGGCAATTCGGCTGTAACGACCTGCGATCCAGGCCGGAATAATGGCCAGAAAGGGCAGGAGGATGGCTAAGAGTGTCGTCATTCGGTGGCGGCCCTTCTTTAGTCTTCCCGCTTAAATCCGGGGACAATTGAGATGCGTTTATCATTAATTGGGTTCGTTGCGCTACGGACGAACACATTTGTTGTGGGATTCAGCCGCGGGAGCGTCGTGAGAGGTGGTCCAAAACGCTGTCTGCGTGTTCCTTGAAGTTCCGTTCGGAGGCGAAGACTGCCTCGATAATCCCTTTTTCATCAACCAAGTACGTCACCCTCTTTGCGAGGGGTAATAACATGCGTTTCAGGTCGAATTTCTTGGTGATGACCGCTTTGGGGTCGGCCAAAATAGGAAAGTCGGCGCCAGTTTCCTTCGCAAATTTACACTGAGTTTCCAACGGGTCGATCGAGACACCTATGATCTCTGCGCCAAGGTCCCTGAGCTGTGGAGCCAGCAAAGCAAAATGCCGAGTTTCGATCGTGCAGCCCGACGTAAACGACTTCGGATAGAAAAACAGAATGAAGGGTTTTCCTGATAAGTCGGCCTTGCTCAGGGTGCCGCCTGTGCTGGCTGGTGCCGAAAAATCGGGTACGTCGTCGCCCACCTTTAACATTTTGACCTCTTAAGTTGCGCTGCGCTTCGTAGATCCCAAGATGAATCTCTCCCTCGTCAGGTCGATGAACCCGCCGAGAAACCCTCACTCGATAGCTCGATCAAGGGCAAGGCTTTTCTAACATAGATGTCGTGCGATGTTTTGCGAGACTATTGGGCCGTTTCGATCTTTTTAACGACGACGTAGCAGTTCTGAAACTTCGGATCGTTGTAGTTGACCGCCTTGATTTGGGCCGTGAGCTTGACCTTCTGGGCTTTGCCAACTTCCTTGCCTTCGTCGTCGCGAATCACAAAACCTTTGTCGTCCACGTTCTCGACTTCGCTTGAGCCATCGCCAAGTTTGATTTCCGCGCGAATGATGCCGGTCTGGTCGCCCAGTTTGCCCACCGTCTCGAATGGACAACGCGTCACGGTTCCGGATTTGGTGCACATCGTGCTGGTTCCCACGACGATGTACCCTGGGAACTCCATGAGTTGGTCGTCGTTGTCCGGCGCGCACGCGTTCGCGTGTTCTGTCGGGGTTCCGGTACATCCTGCCATCACACAAATGCCTAAAATCAATCCTATCCGCTTCATGGTCTACCCCTTTTTGAAGTCAAGACCCCGAGAATACTGAAGAACGGCCGGTTTTTGAATACGAAAGCGCCCTAATATTCGAGATTTGAGGGGCCGCGCCTCGCGAAAAGTCCTGCGCGACGGGACCGTGAAATTCTGCTGAAACTTTCCAACCCCGCGAGTGATGATTCGGACCGATGCGAACCGAATCGGGGCGCGTAAACGGTCGGTGTTCGACGTGGCGCTAGATCGCCCCATGCGGTTGGTTTAAGATACCTCACGACTTCTTCAGCGTTCGTTGGATATGAGCAAACCAAGCCCAGTAGTTCAGGCCCTGACCGACCCCGTGGGGACGGCCCGCGTCGTCAAGCGTTTAGCCGCGTTCGCCGGATTGACCACCCTTCACCTTCGCCGCGTCCCCCACGATGTTCAGCAAGCTGCAATGAACCAACTCGCCTACGAATGGGCACAGGTTCTGTTGTCAGGAATGGGAATGGCACTGCATGTGGATGGGGAGCCCGTTCGCGATTCAGGCGCGCTATTGGTGTCCAACCATCGGTCTTACGTCGATATCATTGCGTTGCTGGCGTCGACGCCGTGTTGTTTCCTCGCCAAAGGCGACGTTGCGGATTGGCCTGTGTTGGGCAGAGCAGCCGTGCGTGCAGGGACAGTATTTGTGGACCGCAAGGCCAAGGACAGCCGCAAGGCAGCTCGCGATATGATGCGTGGACTGCTCGAGGACGGCCACACCGTCGTGGTTTTCCCAGAAGGAACGACCTATCCCGGTCCGGGCTGTTCAGATTTTCGTCAGGGAGCCTTCGAGACCGCAATGGAAGCCGGCGTGCCGGTCCTGCCAGTCGCCATCGAATATCCTCATCCAGACGACGCTTGGGGCGATGAGGGCTTCGTAGAACACTTCAGTGACCGCTTTCGCCAGCCCAAGCTCAATATCCATCTGCATTTTGGTCCCGCGTTGAGGGGCGAAGATCCAGAAATCTTGGTCAAAGAATCCCGAGACTGGATTTCGGACCGCCTTCATAGCCTTTGGGACGAGTTCGAGGTTTCTCGGAAGCCTTGAAGAATCGCTAAGAATGTCGGACATGCGAATTTTACGACGGATTGAAGTGTTTCATGTTCTAGCGAGGCCACTTTGGGATAAGGTGCCGGCGATTGAATTTGGAGACGTTTTGATTCCTTGGGAAATCCTCGAAGAAACACCGGTACCGGGTGGCAAAGGCAAATTGCACCTGGCACGGCGTGGCGACGAGTATGTGATTCGTGTTGACGGTAAAGACCTGATGTCGAGTCGTGTAAACGATTCCGAAAAGGCGCTTGCGGTATTGACCTGCGCTAGAGTTTCTCGCCCCGACGCACGCGTGTTGGTAGGAGGGCTCGGTATGGGCTTTACCCTGGCGGCTGCTCTGGAAAATCTGGCTCCGGGAGCTTCGGTGGTGGTCGCAGAACTGGTGCGTGGCGTGATCCTGTGGAATCAAGGTGTTTTGGGCCCGCTGGCCGGCAACCCGCTGAATGATCCACGCGTCACAGTGTACGAAGGCGATGTTCGCGACCTGATCAAAAAACCAGAGCCGGGGTTCGATGCGATCCTTCTGGACGTCGATAATGGCCCAGATGGGCTAACTCAAGAGTCCAATTCATGGCTCTACCAATCGATGGGATTAAACGCGGCCATGAAGGCGCTGAATAAAGGTGGGGTTTTGGCAGTGTGGTCTGCCTTTGACGCGCCGTGGTTTACTCAGCGACTGCGCGACGCGGGCTTCATTGTTGAAGTCGAGATGGTCCGCGCCCACGGCAACAAGGGCACCCGCCACACGATCTGGCTCGCGTTCAAGTGAGTTAGGCTTCGGACTCAGTCCAGTACACGAATTCCCCGTCGTAGATGACGGCTTCGACGTGATTTGACCCAAAATGATAGGGGATGACTTTGTAAGACGGCACGTCGAACAGGGCGAGGTTTGCTCGCGTTCCCACGCGCAACCGACCGATATCGTCTCGTCGTAGCGCTTTTGCTGCCCCAATCGTGACTGCCCGCAAAGCTTCGCCCGGCGTCATTTTGTAGAGGGTACAAGCGAAGGTCGTCATCAGCCCGATGTCCTGAGTCATCGCGCTGCCCGGATTGAAATCCGTCGACAACGCAACCTCACAGCCGGCGTTCAAGATGTCGCGAGCCCTCGCGAGATGATCCGTGGTGCCTAAGAACAGGTTCACGGCAGGCATCAACACAGCCACAACCTTGGCTTTTGCCATGGCCGCTATGGCGTCGTCTGGCGTGAACTCAAGATGATCCGCACTTGCACATCCGACTTCGGCCGCAAGCATGGCTGCGCCCGCATCCGTAAGTTCGTCGGCATGAATTCGCGGAATCAACCCGTGTTTTTTGCCCGTTTCTAGAATGCGCCTGGCCTCATCCACAGTGAACGCGCCACGATCACAAAAGACGTCGCAGTATTCAGCCAGTTTTTCTGCCGCAACCTTGGGGATCATTTCGTCGCAGACCAGGTCGACATAGGCGTCACGCCGATCCTTGTATTCTGCCGGGATCGCGTGTGCGCCCAAGAACGTGCCCACAAGCTCGCACGGCGCGTCTTTGTTGACGTCGGCCACTGCTCTCAGGCTCTTGATTTCATGTTTGGTGGTTAGACCGTACCCGGATTTAACCTCGAGCGTGGTCACGCCACGTTTCACGAAATCCAACGTTCGCTGCATCAACAACTGCGCGAGTTCGTCCTGTGAAGCCTCGCGAAGGCGCTTTGCCGTGTTCAGGATTCCGCCCCCGGACTCCAAAATCTCGACGTAGGGCCTTCCTGCGTTTCGCAGCATGAACTCGTCGGCTCGATGTCCTGCGAACACACTGTGGGTATGGCATTCGACCCAACCTGGTGTCAAAACCCCGGTTTCCATGACCGGTAGACCTTTCTTTCGTGCGGCATCTGGGCGAGCTTCCCACGCGCCGATGAACGTGATGACCCCGCCTTTTACGAAGACGCAAGCGTCCTCGATCAGTCCAAGTAGCTCAGCATCACGCTCGTCGAGTGCGTCGGCATCGTATTTTGAAAGGCGAGGGGCATCGTCAGGCATGACGAGGACCTGGCCTGCATGGATAACAAAGGTCTGCGGGTCGGGATTCATTGCTCGGTCGCTTCTTTGATTGGGGCTGGCTCGGCTGGAGCCGTTGGGGTCGAGAGTCGCCACAGGCCAGCTGCGCTCATCAATCGAATCGAGAATAAATCCGCCTCGAAGTAGGTGCGGAAAAGACTTGCGTAGGGTTTCGGGTTTTCCCTGACCATGAATTCTAGGAACGCATAACGGGTCTCGTCGTCAAACTTCGCGTCCAGCTCGCTGAGCGACTTTTCGTCCGTCGCCGCCGACGAAATCGCCACTAAGTAGGCCGCAAGAGCAGCGCTTTCACCCCCATCTACAACTACTTTTTCCAGCACCGGGTGCAGGGGCGTAAGGATATGGTTGGCTTCGTTGTTCGTCAGAATCACGTCCCGCAGCACGCGGAGCGTCACTTCTCGCTCGCCGGGCCGTTGAATTCCGACTTCCAAGCGTTTTGACCAAGCTTTGTCGTACTTTGCCACCAAAACCTGAGCCACACGTCGCTGAGTCGAATAGGGCGTCCCCATGATCGCTGAACTCAGCGCAGTTGGGTCGGCATCGGCTCGGTTTTGATACAGCTCGATCGCTCGATTTCGAACGACGTCTCGGACGTCTTGCATAGCAATCTTCAGCGACACACTGGCATCAGTGGACGGATTGGTCGAAAGCGCCTCGAGGACTTCGATGGTTTGTTCGGCGCTGGCGTTGTTCAAATAAGCCTGGGCGCGTTTCAGGTAGTCCTTTTCGCCGGCGGCAACCAAGCCCAAGAGGGCTTGTCTAAGCATCGGGGGAGGCACGACTTTGTCGGGAATCCCGAGCGATTCGTCGGAATTTGCGGCGTCGAACTTTTTGACCAGCGCCAGAAAATCAGGAACTGCACTTTCGACTCGCGCACCGACCAACACTCGTGCTGCGTTCACTCGTTCTTCTTGGGGCAAGTCTTGACGATTGAACGCCTTCAAAACCGGCTCTGCGCGATCAAGCTGACCGACTTCAACAAATTTCCGAAGAGCCGCTGCGCCCAGCACCGGATCTTCGTTACCGACGTATTGAGCCAATTCCGGATACAGCGTCCGCTCAAGATATTTGGTGTTTTTCTGCGCCACAGCGTCGTCGACTCGTGCGAGCAGGCCCTGTTCAAAAGCATACTTTCGCACGAGCGCGTCTTTGCTTCGCAACGCACGAGCCATCAGTTCGCGCGAAAGTGGCTCTGGGCCGTGTTCGATCACGGCGTCCATAATTGCCTGACGTTCACCGCCGGTTGCGTTAGCAAAACTCTCAAGCACCGGTGCCCGCGCATCTTCTTTACCGGTGGCCAGCAGCGCTCGCAGCGCGGCAATTCGCACCATCGGAGACGGATCGCTGATCTTGGTTTTTGCGAATCGATCCAGCTCAGGATCATCGAGTAGTTCAATGATACGTAGGGTTTCTGCGCGAACGTAAGGATCGCTTGGGTGATCGACGCCGGTTTGTAGGATACGAAACACGGCCTCACGATCGTTGGCGTTCAAGGTTGGATCGTCGTCGCATCCCCAAGAAGAGCCAGCCACCAGAAGGGTTATGAGCAAAAGCGAGCGTTTCACGGGGTGCGTTTCTCCATCCAGGCAGCGATATGCTGAACGTGCTCGGTCCACGAATCTTCGTTCAGAATTTCATGAAACAGTTCCGGGAAGACTTCGAACTCTCGATCCATCGAATTCATCGCGTGATAAACTTCCTCGGACGCCCGCGGTTCAACCAGTTGATCTGCGCCGGCGACCAAAAACAGGAATGGCTTCTCGATCGCTCCCGCCCGCACCAAAAGGTCCGCCTGAGCGGCTTTGGTCTCGGTAAACCAACGCGCAGTGGCATTGGTCAAATTCAGCGGGTCAGTGCGGTAGAGGTCCACGACGTCTTTTCGATGGGATACCGCTGCAGCGTCGAGGCCCGTTGGGATCGACAGTGTTGGCCAGATCGAACTCATCACGTTGCCGGCCAAGGCCTTGAGCGCAGGGACATGAGCTTTGATGCCACAAAATGGGCTGGTTACGGCGTAGCCCACGATATCGTCGCGTTGAGTCAGTGCATGTCTCAAAGAAATCAGGCCGCCATTGCTGTGGCCCAGCACAAACACCGGCACCTCAAAATGCTTTTTGGTTTGGCTGATCAACTGGTCGAGATCGCGAACAAAATCCTCGAAGCGGTTGATATGGCCGCGGGTTCCGCCACTTTTGCCGTGACCTCTGACGTCGATCGCCATCACACCAAAACCGGCTCGAACCAATGCCGCCGCCACATGGTGGTAACGACCGGAATGCTCGCCGTACCCATGGACCAAGGCGATGCAGGCTTTGGGCGAATCTTGGCTCCATCGCTGCCAATAAAGTTCGGTGTCGTCCCATGCTTTCCAGAAGCCTTCCTCGTGGGAAACGTCGCTTGGACATGGCTGCGTGGGAGCGAGATCGGAAAAATCGATTGCGGGTATCATGATTTGTCGCGCTTGAAGATGAACGTAGAGTAAGGCGTGAGCCGGGTTGCGGCAAGCCGCGACTAGCCCGTGAAAACCAGCCGTCCTTCAAACGAATTCCCTTCAGGGAATCCGTCGAGTTCGGGGTAATCCATCGAGGGCGGTGCGTCCTCGATCTTACGTACTTTACGGCCTTGCGCTGCCGCGGCTTCCTGAATCAGTTGATCCAACCCGTCGGTTTTCTTGCGGTCGTTTCGGCAAACGAGCATGACGCCGCGAGGTTTGAGCACCTTGAAACATTGCTCTAGCAAAGTGCCATAGCCTTTTCTAACCGACCAAAACCCGTCTTCGCCAGACGCAGCCGTCGGGGGATCTACGATCACCCCATCAAAAAGCTCCTCGGTCGAGGTCAGGTAATTACGCGCATCGTCTGCGATGTTCTCGTTCATCGCCGGGTCCAACCCATTGAGCTTCAGGTTGTCGTCCAGCCAGTCCAGATAACGTTTTGACAAATCATTGCTGACGACATGAGCGCCCTTTGCAATCAATGCCACCGAAAACGCACCGGTGTGGCAGAACAGGTTCAGCCACTTCTGGTCGGGTTTTGCGAGCTTCGATAACTTCAGACGATTATCGCGCTGGTCGGCAAAAAAGCCGGTGTCGATGCCCTCCCACGGCTCCAGATAATAGCGAAGGCCATGTTCACGGCCGATCAAACGGTCACCGGCTTTTACGTACCGAGCGCGGCCTTTTACAACCTTGGCCTGAGGCAGCTTTTTGCCCTCGCGAATATCCCGCATGTGTTCGACTTCCAGGATCACCATGTCCGGGTCAAAGTCTGCCAAGCTGTCGTAAAGGATACTGCGAAACCCAAGCGCGGCACCGCCGGTAATGGTCGCTCGAAGTACCGGACCCACGCGATCGATCTCGATGCCTGGCAAGCCATCGGCTTCGCCATGGACCAGTCGGTAAAGGTCGGTTTCGGCCGATTGCGCCTGAAGCGTCGTGCGTTTTGCGATGGCAATATCAAGCCGAGTTTCGATCTCGTCGCGGAAATTTCGAACGTCGTCAGCCGACGTCGAATAAATCCTTGCGGCCAGCTTGTCGGGCCCCTCAATCAACGCAAACGGGCCATTTTTCCCTTCCGGCGTCTGAAGTTGCACCAGCATCCCAGGCTTCATCGAAGCGCGGTTGCCCGTGTCGCGGTCCGCCAGAACCCATGGGTGTCCAAGCTTCAAGATATCAAGAGTTTTGCGTGAAATCTGCAGCGTCGGAAGCCCAGCCTTTTCAGGCTCAACTTCGATGACATCTTCGCCAGGAACGCTAATTCCTTCGGGCCACCATTCTGGAGTGTTCCAAGAATGGGCAAGGTCGCCGCCTTGGTCGTAAAGCGCCGTAAGTCGGAGTCGGCACGAGCCGGTGGCCATGATGCCGTTACGCTCGCGATCCCCAACCACCGGAATATGATTGTCGGCCAGCAGGTCGAGTAAAAACTCGACCGGGTCGATGTCGTCGTCACCAGAAAAATCAGGGGTCAGCTGGATCTCTGCCAAGCCATCTTGGATGCGGGCGCAGCCGTACTCCACATGAATGCCGCGGAACTCAAAAAAACCGCGCGAAACCCGCGGAGTCGGAGTGATCGCGGACCAAGTATTCATCACCTCGCCGTGAGCAAGCCGCCCACGAAGTCGAGCTGCAGAAGCCTCGTCCAGTGCAATCAGCCACGGGCCGCCCATATTGGTAGGAAGCGGCCAGACCGGATCAAACGTGTCACGGTCGAAACCAAGCATGTCGGCCAAGAACAACACGGGATTCATCGGATTATCCCGATCAAGAGTCCCCGGCATCCCCACCGTTTTGTCTACGATTACCCAGCCATCACCGCGGCCAAGGTCGCTCGACGATGGAAGCCCAAACGGCTCCTCGCCAACCGGGACCTCCACGACAATCTCAGATCCTTCGTCCAGAGCTCGGTCCGGATTTCGAGTAATTCGCCCATCCATTGTGAACTTGGCGTCATCAAAAACCTGACGTCGTTGCGCCTCGGTGCCCTCGGGCCATGCCCGTTCCAGGAGGGTCCACGCATTTGGAGCTGGTTCTTCGAAAGGGACCGTAAAATGTAGACGCATGCTCTAAAACTCGAATTTGCCGTGGAGTTCTTCAAGGCCCGGTGTTCCGGGAGGGTTTGGCAGAAACCGCAGATTTGGGAACTGGCCTTTGCAGTAACTAAGGGCCCAGTCGTTCCTGAAAAGGATGATGGGGTTGGAGTCTCGGTCGACAAGGACTTTGGTATACTCTTGGCGCTCGAATTTAGTTTGATCGAAGTCGTCGCCGTCCACCCAGCGCGCGTGCTGGAAACCCAGTCCGCGCAGGCGAATATCGACGTTGTATTCATTGAGCAATCGGAACTGCAAAACTTCAAACTGCAGCATACCGACGGCACCCACCACGGCGTCTTTGTCGCCAAGGTAAGGCTGGCGGAACACCTGGATCGCACCTTCTTCGGCAAGCTGGTCGAGGCCTTTTGTCAGCTGCTTGCGCTTCAAGGCATCTTTGATTTCAACCACTGCAAAGTGTTCAGGGCTGAACCGTGGGATGTCGGTGAATTCCACTTTCCCATTGACCGAAAGTGAATCTCCAATTCGGAACGTACCAGGGTCGTACAGGCCAATGATGTCGCCAGCGTAGGCTTCCTCAACGGTCTCGCGCTCCGAAGCCATCATTTGCTGCGGATACGCTAATTTGATCGGGCGCCCGCCGCGAGCAAGCTTCGCGATCATGTCTTTTTCGAAGCGCCCCGACATGATGCGCACAAACGCCAGACGGTCTCTATGAGACGGGTTCATGTTCGCTTGAATCTTGAACACAAAACCTGAAAAATCTTCGCTCTTAGGCTCAACGACTTTGACCTGAACCTGGTCCGGAGACGGCGCCATGTCTACAAATGCTTCAAGGAAAGCTTCCACGCCAAAGTTGGTCATCGCTGAGCCAAAAAACACTGGCGTCAGCTCACCTTTGCGCACACGCTCAAGGTCGAACGGGTCGCCGGCAACCTCAAGGAGTTCGATCTCCTCCAGAAGCTCTTTGAGCCGCACTGGTCCCAGAATATCGAGCAAGATCGGGTCGTCGAGTTTGACTCTTCGGGTATCAACGACGGATTCGCCGTGGGAACCGCCTGAGTCGAACAGGACCACATCCGAGGTCACCCGGTCGTAGACACCCTTGAATTGTTTACCCATACCCACCGGCCAGTTGACGGGGCACGAGCGGATCTGCAGCAGGTTTTCGATTTCTTCGAGCAATTCGAGAGGAGGGCGGCCTTCGCGGTCCATCTTGTTGATGAACGTAAAAATTGGCAGCCGTCGCATGCGACAGACTTTGAAGAGCTTTTTGGTCTGGGGCTCAACACCCTTTGCGACGTCGATCAACATCACGGCCGCGTCGGCCGCGGCGAGCGTCCGATACGTGTCTTCCGAGAAATCCGCGTGACCCGGCGTGTCCAGCAAGTTTACGGCGTAACCGTGATACGGAAACTGAAGCACCGACGATGTAATCGAGATTCCGCGCTGTTGTTCCAGCACCATCCAGTCCGAAATCGCGTGTTTGGCAGCACGTCGCGACTTCACCGACCCTGCAAGATGAATCGCTCCGCCGTACAGAAGGAGTTTCTCGGTCAACGTCGTCTTGCCCGCATCAGGATGCGAGATAATGGCAAAAGTTCGCCGACGATCGACTTCTTTCGCTATGCGTTTTGTAACGGCTGGATCGGACATTATTTCCTCGGGGAAAAGCGCGCGGAACCTAGCAGGGCGCCGTCGTGCTCGCAAGGCCGGCGGCATTTCGGAAAACGGGATTTCGCCCCTCCAAGGTGCGGATTCTCGTGTCGAGCGCAAAATTAGGGTGAAAGCAGGTTGTTCGCTTGGTAGACTCCCACCCGAGACCGTTTTTTGTTGTGGTTTGAGAGGCTCTCATGCGTGTTCTGGGATTACTGCTACTTCTGTCGCTCGCGGCGTGTGCTCCCCCTGAAATGATCGAGCGGACCGATTCGTTGGACCAAGCCAACAACTCGACTTCCACTATTTCTGCTGCAGCTAAAAGAGGAAAGACGCTTTACGCCACGTATTGCTCTTCCTGCCACGGGGCCGAAGGCCTCGGTGGCTCCACTTGGCCGGGCAATGTTCAGGGTTTTGATCCGATTGAGACCATCGTAAAAAACGGGCGAGGAACCATGCCTCCGATTCCCGTCACCTCGGCGCAATCCAGCGATATTCAAGCCTATTTGAACAGTTTTGTCGTTGCTGCAAACAACACCACGGGCTCGAACGGTAAACTACTTTTCGACAAATACTGCTCGACGTGCCACGGCCCAGAAGGCACTGGCGCAGCCATTTGGACCGGCAATATCCAGGGCTACGATCCGATCAACGATATCGTAAAAAATGGTCGAGGGACGATGGCGGCTATTTCCGCAGCGACGGATCCAGAAATCGCGGAAATTCAAACCTATCTGAACAGTTTTGGCGTCGATATCTCTACCCTGAGTGGAATTGAAACCTTCGCAAATCAGTGTGCGTCGTGTCACGGGGCCGAGGGCGAGGGCACATCCAAGGGCCCGGTAATTCAGCTCACCTCTTCAGAGTACGCAAAATGGGTCACTCGTAACGGCAGAACCGGCGTTGGATATCCGGCCGCTATGATTGCTTACGGCCCCGACCGTGTCACAGACGCTCAACTCGATGAAATTATCGATTTCTTGCACGCGCAAACTCGTCCGACGACCGGCGAAGCGCTCCACGCCACGCTCTGTGCGAATTGTCACGGTACCGGAGATCAAAACGGACCCGCTTCGGAGAGTCTAGCAGGGCGTGTGGATAGTACAGCTGACATCCGAAGCGGACACGGCGGTACCAATCATGGCAGTCGCAGAATTTACATGCCAAAATGGTCTGCTGCTGAGTTGAGCGACGCCGAAATTGACCTGATCAACGCCTATCTGTCTGCCCTTTAAGACGCGACGACCATCAGGGCGTTGTATACCACTTCCACATCGCCGCTAATCCAGCTTCCAGAGTAGTTTTTGGGGCGTAGCCTAGCTCGGCATGTGCGCGCGTCAGGTCGGCATTCGTAAGCGAAACATCGCCGGGTTGCATCGGAAAGATCTCGATCTGAGGCTCTTTCCCGACCGCATTTCCGATTGCGGCAATCATCTCGTCCAGCCGAACCACACGGTCGCCACCCAAATTCCAGATTCGATAGCCTTCAATCCGGTCAAGCGCCGCGACCACGCCCGTTACGATGTCTTCAATATAGGTGTAATCACGCGCGGTGCTGCCGTCTCCGAACATCGGAATCGCTTTGTCATGGGCCACTAGATCCATGAATTTATGCATCGCCATTTCTGGACGTTGACGCGGGCCGTAAACCGTAAAAAAGCGCAGGCACGCAACGTTTCCGCCGTATAAATGATGGTGGGTCTTAGCCAGAATTTCTAAAGACCTCTTACTCGCCGCGTAGGGGCTGACCGGATCGTCGACCGGGTCAGTTTCGGCAAACGGAACCTTGGTGTTCCCACCGTAAACGCTGCTGCTGGACGCCAATACAAAGTGATTCACGCCGTTGGCCCTGGCCAACTCTAAAAGCCTCGAGGTCGCCGTGACATTGATATCAAAATACAGCGGTGCCTTCTCGATCGAGGGCCTAACACCGGCAACGGCGGCAAGATGAATCACCGAGTCAAACACCCGCGAATCGAAGATCCCTTCCATCTTGTTCCGGTCGCGAATGTCGGCTTCATAAAAATCGAAAGTCCCGAAGGTTCGCGCCCACTGAAGGTTTTTCTCTTTTCGCGCGCGTTCGTAGAGTGTGGACTCAAAACAATCCACGACGGTGACGCGTCGTCCCTCTTGCAGCAACCGGACAAGCGTCGCCGATCCAATGAATCCGGCTCCACCAGTCAGTAGAATTTCACTCTTCACGCCAAACCCTCGTTATTCAGACAGAAGACTCCTCTACACCAACCGAGCGCAGCGGGCTATGATGGGCACAACCAGAACGAGCCGACAGATGCCCAGCCTTGTTGAAGTAGACGATCGAATTGCCAGCCTAGAACATGACCTCGTAAGTCTGCGACGTCATTTGCACACCCATCCTGAGCTTTCCAACCAGGAATTTGAGACCTCTGCGTTTCTGATTCAGCGCCTACGTGAGCGGGGATTTGCCGTCACGATTCGGCCGGAAAATACGGGCTTTTTTGCCGACCTGACCCCTGATGGTTTTGACGAATCAATACATCGAACAGTAGCCATTCGGTGCGACCTGGATGCCCTACCGATCGAGGAACAAACCGGGCTTGAATTCAAGTCGTCGAGCCCGGGAGTCATGCACGCTTGCGGCCACGACATGCACATGACCGTGGCCACTGGTGTGGGCATGGCCGTGGACCGCGCGCATCTGCCTGGACGGCTGCGGTTGGTCTACCAACACGCAGAAGAAGCCGTGCCTGGCGGGTCGATTGCGATGATCGAACTCGGCGCCATGAAAGGGGTTGATTTCATGTTGGGCCTGCACGTGGATCCAGAGCTCGAGGTCGGGAAGATTGGGGTGAAAGACGGGGCGTTCACCGCAGCGTTCGATACGTTCAAGATTAAAGTGATCGGAAAATCGGGCCACGGTGCACGGCCACACCATTGCGTGGACCCCATCTTCGTCACGACCCAATTGGCGAGCGCTTTGTACGCGTCCATTGGCCGTCTGGTGGACGCAAGAGACCCCATGGTGTTTTCGATCGGAAAGATATCGGGTGGGCATGCACCCAATATCATCCCCGACGACGTAAGTATTGAAGGGTCGATTCGAACCCTTTCACTGGCCAACCGCGAGATCGTTCAGCCGATGTTGGTGCGAATCTGTGACGGCATCTGCGACACCTACGGCGCGACTTACGAGCTGAACCTGATTCGAGGCGCCCCGGCCATCATCAACGACGCAAGGGTCACCAGCGCGATTGCCGCCGCCGGAAAGGCCGCGCTCGGCGACGAAAACGTCTACAGAATTCCGCTGCCAAGCATGGGGTCCGAAGACTTCTCAAATTTCTTGAGTCACGCACCCGGAGCGATGTTTCGCCTAGGTGTCGCGAGGGTTGGCGAGCCTAAGTACTTCTTGCATTCAGCCAGGTTTTCTCCAGATGAACGAGCGATCTCGATTGGCGTTCGGGTGTTAGCTCGAGCGGCCCTAGATCTCATGCAGCAGGCCTGATCCAGCTGGTCTGATCAGAAGACGTAGCCAAGGCTGAGAGCCAAGCCAAGGTTAGTGGTCGAAACCGTCAGGTCTGCATTGGCGCTCGAGATCGATTCGTTCCCGTAAAGCCAAGTCATATTGACCATCATGCGCAATTGCAGGTGTTCGCTCACGCCGTACACAACGCCCAGATTTCCGTCGGTGGCCAAACCAAATGTCGACGTCGTTTCGTTGATGACGTCGGTACCCACGGTGATCTCGCGCTCGCTAGAGCCAAAATACGGACCCGCGGCTACACCCAAACCAAGCCCCAGTCCGCCAGTCAGCGGAGCGATATAATTTGCACGGGCTTGAATCAGCCAGTCTCGTTCTGTCGAAGAAGCATTATTTTCACGGCTCAAACGTCGCAACAGCACGCCACCGACCAGCGCAATTTCAAGCTGTTGAACGACCATCGTACCCATGCCCAATTCGCCTCTCACCAGGTAGTTCGAATTCGTGCTCGTGGTGCCGTCCAGAAGTTCATTCGACGAGCTGTTGTACGAAAACGCCGTTCCTAACGTTCCCACCCACCTGCCGGCGTTGGTTTGTTCAGCAAGGAGCCCAAGCTTCTTTGCAGCGGGGGCATTGGGAGCCTCAGGGCTCTGGACTGGCGCGTCTTGAGCAAACACTGGACCGGCCAGCAAGACAGATACAAATAAAGGCAGTATTTTTTTCATTTTTTCCTCAAAAATTATTTGGAATATTTACGTTCGGCAGCCCAGGATCTATCCGCCGACGGCGGACATGCCGCTGCGGGTAGTTTGTCCCTCAAGCCATGGATGACTGAAGCGTTTTTCGGCGACTGCCCAACGAAACGAAGCCTCAACGGCGTCTTCGTCACGGCGGCGTGCAGCGTCTGCCAGGCGAATGCTCTCGTCGAAAGCCAGACATGCCCGGAGTTCTCCGGTACAGGTCAAACGGAGCCGGGTGCAGGACCCACAATAGGGGTTTGAAAGCGGTGTGATAAATCCGAACGACCCTTTCCAATCTGGAGCTCGCCAATAACGAGCCGGGCCGTTTCCAATATGGGCGCCCTCAAACGGGACCAGCCCAATTTCCCTTTCAAGCGTCTTTCTTAAAATGCTCAGATCGTAAAATGTGCCAAGACCCTCAAGGGCGTTATCGCCGATCGGCATCAGCTCCATGAACCGCACGCTGATATCGTGGTTTTTAGCCAGGTCGATCCAACCGCCGATTTCGTCGTCATTAAAATCTTGCAGCAATAATGCATTGATTTTGATGGGCCCTAGGCCGGCGTCTTTGGCAGCTTCAATGCCGCGCCACACCTGTGAAAGAACGCCCCAACGCGTGACCTTTTCGAAACGATCTGCGCGAAGCGAGTCCATGCTGACATTCAGGCGGTCCAAGCCGGCGTCGGCGAGTCCTTGCGCGTGTTTTTCGAGGAGCATGCCGTTTGTCGTCATCGATACGTTGTCGACTCCAGCGGTCTTGAGCAAACGCACGAAGGAGTCTAGGTCGCGCCGCAACAAGGGTTCACCGCCAGTAAGCCGAATGCGTTTGATGCCCAAACGCACACCCACACTCGCGACAAAACCAAGGTCTTCGTAGTCGAGCACATCTTTGCGGGGGACAAACTCCATGCCTTCTTCGGGCATGCAATAGCTGCAGCGCAAATTGCAGCGGTCGGTGACCGAAATGCGCATCGCGTCGTGGGTTCTGCCCCAGCTGTCGGTCAGATCTTTCATGCCGGGAACCTAGCAGGCCTGCTCATCTAGAACAATCGCTCGGGGGCATCGCGTTCAGCGACTGGAAGATAGCTACGCTCCGAGCGAGACTCGCACCATCGCGTTTTGAACGTGGCGCAACTCGTCGTCGCGCCCTAACCCTTCCCAGATCTGGGCGCTGGCGTCGTAGGCTGCATAGGCTCTGGCCGTGTGGCCGGCTCGCTCTGATACCTCGCCGGCTTTGCCCAAGAGCCATGCAATATCGTATTCGACGTGTTTAAGTCGCCGAATCTCGCTCAACATATCGTTGAAACGCTGGTCGAAACCGGTCCAATCACCGCGAGAAGCCTCGGCCACGGCCAACGCGAGCTGAAATGGCGCAAAGAGTTTTCGTTGATACTGTGACGTGTCGATTAGCCGCTGAAGCACGCGTTCGGCGGCGGGCATATTCCCGGCACCAATTTCGCAAAGAACAATATTGCACTCGGCAATCCAACGATTTGACGGGTTCTTGCGATAGAGGTCATAGGCCGCCAGATAATGACTTCTCGCGCTATCGTAGTCCATCGCGTAGCGGTCGAGTTCACCCAGATACATGTAGCAACCCGCAAGCCCGTTTCGGTTGCCGGTTTTTCGCGCCAGCTCTGCCGCTTGAGACACATCTGCCCGTGCACTGTCGTAGTGGGCTCGCTGCAGGTTCAAGTAGGCCCGCGCGCGGCCCAGGTGGGCTACCCAATACGTGTCGTTGGCCAACTCAAAAATGGGATCTGCGCGCAAAAAGAACTCGAACGCGACCTCGTATTGACCTTGGAGACCTCGGTTCCAGCCCAGGCTCATCCAAAACGCGCCGACCTCAGGAAGGGCGCCACCCCCAGCATTTGTGATGGAATTTGCAGCTTCTTCGAGCGCCTCGTTTGCAGATTCGAGTGATACACTTCGAAGGATTTTGGCGCGCAGGCGGGCGGCCTCGGCAGCTGCGACAAGTTGGTTGGCTCTCAGGGCGCCACGGTAGGCAACTTCCACGGTTTCGTGGTCCAACGTCTCGCGGTCGCCTTCACGGAGCCAAAGACGAATAATATCCCCCATCCAGCCCTCACGTTTGCGTGTGGGGACGTCGGCTCGCGACAAGATTGTTTCGTGCCAAGCCAGGAGGCGCCGAGCATCTTCGATATTATCTTCGTGGAAATTTCGCAGAGCGACCCAACCCAGCAGCGGCAACGCTTTTTCGAATTCTCTGGCGGCAGCGCGATGTTTGACGATTCTCTCCAGACGTCCCACGTCCCGAGTTCCCGCTGCGTCGATTTCAAGGGCATCGGCGCAGGCGATATGAACCGTGTTTTGCATGCTGTGATTGGCCAGAATCTCCAGGATTTCATCCACAAGGGTCAAATCAGAAAACTCGTACTCTCGCCCATCGGTGTCACGGTCGATAAGGCCGAGGCGGACTGCTCGTTCCAACAAATCACTCCGAGGGTTCAGTTGGAGTCGTGCAAGCGTGTCAAACCAGAGACCCGTATTGAATCGCGTGCCATAAGTCGCGGCGACTCCTAACGCTTTAAGGTCCATTTCGTCGAATTGCGCGAGCACGACCTCGGCCGCTCGTTTTGCAGCATCGCTGAGGGTCTCATCCTCCATCCGCCGGCGGAGCAAGAAACCGTTCGACGACGACACCAGCAGGTCACGCTCCACCCAACTGGTCAGCCATCGCACCGCCCGGCCAGGGTAGCCGCCGGCCTCGCGAACCAGTATCTCAGCGGTCTGAGGCGTCAACCATACCAGCTGGTCTGCCATGTTCGCGATATCTGCGTCGGGCAGGGGCGCCAAATGCATTTCGCTGACCGCGGGGTGTTTAAGAACGTCCACCAATCCATGAATTCGGTCCGCAGTGGTTGTGGCCAATAGCAGGGCCGGGACTTGCTCCTCAAAAAGAAGCTGCGCCACCGACCAGATATCATGGAAGTTTTCGACCTTGTCGCAAACAACTACCAGGGGTCGGCGTGCCGACAACGCTGCCAAAGCGCGCACCAGTGCACTGCGTTTTTCGGAGTGTTTGGCGTCCGAGGGTGTCCCGGTCAACAGATCCGAAAGTATGATTGCGTCGACCAAGTCGTCTTCGGTGGCTGGCCGCCCGCCCAGCAGCAGCTCTCGCACGACCGGCACGGCTTCCATGGGTTTACCGCCGGCCACCTTGAGCCGCCGGCCCACCGCATGGCCAAGCCCCTCCAACACGGATGGTCCGGACCTGACCGTCAACGCTTGAGCAGCACCGACTTCTTCTGCGAGTCTAGCCAGCCACTCGGCTGTGCGTGTGGCGCCAATGCCGGTTTTGCCGTGAATCAGAATCGCTCGGCTCGTTCCCTCCGAGACTTCGGCGAGCGCGGTCCACAGCCGATTCCTTTCGGTGATTCGACCCACCACCTGCGGCACACGGTCACGCAATAGGCCCAAACCCAACGCCCGCACGTCACGCGGGAAATCCACACGTCGTTGCCAAGAAATCGGCATGGGTGGCGCCTCAAGAGAGCGCCGCAACATTGGTAGAGTTTCGACGCTGTCCCGGATCGCCTGAATATTCAGCGTTTCGTCCAGAATTGTGACGTCCATTGGCGCGCTACGAGCCGGCAGGGTGTCGTCCGGTTCGATCCAATCATCTACACCCTCGGCATCCAATCGAATCAAGGCGAACGCTGCGTCGGCGGCCGCCTCGTATCGGTCACTAGGCTCCTTTTCCAGAAGACGCATGATCCAGGTCCCAAGCCCCGCGGGCACCGGTGTCCTTGGTGTCATTTCCGGGATCGGATCTCGCAGATGGCGTCGCAAAACCGCGTAGGCATCTCCCCCATCGAAGGGAACGCGCCCTGTCACCATCTGGAAGGCCATGCAACCCAAGGCATACAGGTCGGTGGGCGGTCCCGTTCGGCGCCATTCGCCGCGGATCTGTTCGGGTGCCATGTATTTGGGCGTGCCAACGACTCCGGAACGCTCGGTAGGTGTCATCGAGTCTTCCGTCCGGGAAATGCCGAAATCTGTCAGAACCGGCACCACCATCTGGCCGTCTCGTCGCAGCAAAACGTTGCCAGGTTTCAGGTCCAGATGCACCACATCATGGGCATGGGCGTGGGCCAGCGCGTCGAGCAGGACCAGAAGAATATCGCGAATCGCCGTCCAACTCATGCCGTGCATGATGTCAACGAGACTTCCGTCCGGAATATACTCCATCACCACATAGGGACTGCCTGCGACGATCGGAGAATTCCCGCCTTCTTCAACTCCGGCGTCCAAGACTCGGGCGATATTTGGATGATTTAGGCGCGCCACGGCGCGGATCTCGTTCGCAAAATACTCGCGGAAACGCGCTCGTTTAGTGAACTTGGCCGTCAGGACCTTCAGGACCACATCGCTGTCCAGCTCACGATGCCGGGCTAGCCAGACCGTGGAGGTGCCTCCGTGACCGATGACTCGGTCAAGTGCGTAGGGTCCGACGTTTGGCGATACAGGCATTGGGCGTATGGTACTTGGCGATCCCCACATCGCCAAGCCGGACCGTTAGGATGCCTTCAGGCTTCGCTTGGATGGAGTTCCCGGGGCGGGCTCCGGGGCTCGTGCTTCCCGCACCGACCGCCGGGTCCGGTTGGTTTCTTCGTGCAGGAATGGCTCCTTATCGCGAATGATTCCACGCTCAAACGCCACGTCGACCAGATTCTTCCGCATCAGTTTACGCCCGCGGAAAAGCCGGCTCATCACGGTTCCTACGGGGCAGCCCAAAATATGAGCGACCTCTTTGTACGAAAACTCGTTCAAATCGGCCAAAATCACCACGGTCCGAAACTCGTCCGGCAGCGCCTCAAGCGAGTCCTTCATATCTTGGCTGAACGTCTTGTTGAGCACGCCTCGTTCAGGATCCTGATAAAACTCCGATTTTTCGACATCATGAAAGTTCTGCCGAATCGGCAGTAAGTCGTCGGCGTTCAGGATCTCTCGCTCTTTTTTCTTTCGACGGTACCGATTGATGAAGGTGTTGGTCAAAATCGTGAACAACCATGCACGACAATTTGTCCCTTCTTCAAACCGGTGGAAATTGGAAAACGCCTTCAAAAACGTCTCTTGGACGAGGTCCTCAGCGTCTTTCTCGTTGCGTGTATAACGAAGTCCGGCCGCGTACAGCTCATCAAGATATATGAGGGCTGTCTGTTCGAACTTATCTAGGGCTTCGTTGCCTTCGGTCTTATTGTATTCGTTCAACTTGAGCATGTTCGCTCCTGAGCAAGAATCGAGTCAGTCTCGAAACCTGTAAAATGAGAGTAGCGGATCGACTCACGCCGATCCAAACGCCTCCATTCATAAGACACAATGGGGATGAAAAAGATTCACCCCTTTTTGTCGAACCGCCATCGAATCGACATCCTCGAACCTAATCACCAATCGGCGGATAGCGAGGCGAACCAGACTGAGTCAGGCTGTCCACGCCTTGCGTGGATTGTGTTCACATGATACTTTTCACCGAGCGTTTTTAGACGACCTCTATGCAGTTAAGTGAGGCGTACGATGCAAGAAAAGACGGGCGCTCGACTCCTCGTTGTAGATGACGAAGAGTCGATCCGGGAAGTACTCACAGACTTCCTAACCATGGAGGGGTACCGAGTCACGGCCGTGGCAAACGGTCTCGAGGCGGTGGCACGCCTTGAGCGTGAAGAATTTGACGCGATCCTTACCGACATGAAAATGCCCGGAATGGATGGGTTGGAGCTTATCGACCATGCGGGGCGACTTGCGCCCACCGCCTTCTGCATCATGATGACTGGCTTTGGGACGGTAGAAACCGCCATCTCTGCGATGAAGCGCGGCGCCTACGACTACGTTTTGAAACCCTTCAAAGTGCAGGATGTGATTCGCATCGTCGAGCGCGGACTCGCCAAGCAGAAGCTTGAAAACGAGAATATCCAGCTTCGTGAAGCGCTTAAGCTTTATCATGTCAGCGAGCAGATGTCCGAGACGCTCTCGACCGAGAAAATCCACGATATCCTTATAGACACGGCTCGCGAAGAAATCTCAGCAGACGCAGTCGCCGTTTGGACCAAGGACCGAGTCGATGGCGGGTATGAGCTCGAACGGCATTGGATGCGCTCGGACTTAGAGACTCGTCATGCCGAGATCATTCAGGGCTTTGATGTCGAATCGTTTTCAGCGCTTGTGGCCGAAGGCCAGCATATCTTCAACTCAGAAGAGGCGCGCGCACTGATTGACCACCCTGCCCCTGACTTGTTCTCGATTTTATGTGTTCCGATGCGCGCCAAAAACGAGCCCATCGGGTTCTTTGTCGCGTTCGCTTTTGACCGAAATCACGCGTTTCAGGAAGGGAAACGCAAGATGCTTTCGGTTCTTTGCGGGCGTGCCTCGGCAGCCATTGAAAACGCTCGCCTTTACGGTGATCTGCAGCATACCTTCAAGCAGACGATTCAGGCCCTTGCCAATCTTTTGGAAGACAAAGACCCCTATACCCGTGGGCATTCCGACCGCGTTTCTAAATATGCGCGGATGATTGCGGTCGGGTTGGAACTGCCAGACGATGAAGTTGAACTCATCGCCGACACCGCACTCATGCACGATATCGGCAAGCTGGGCATCCGTTACGAGGACCTGAATAAGGCCGAACCGTTGACCGAGTCCGAGTATGAGATGTTCAAATCTCATACCACGCGTGGCAAATGGATTCTGGAGCCCATCAAGTTTCTGCATGATTTGATTCCAGGCGTTTATACCCATCACGAAAGGTGGGATGGCCGCGGGTATCCGCTCGGGTTGGCAGGCTTAAACATCCCACTTCACGGCCGGATTCTAGCCATCGCAGACACCTATGATGCGATGACCTCGCATCGTGCTTATCGTCGCGCGCTCCCGCACGACGTGGCCATCCGCGAGATCCAGGCATTTGCCGGTCGGCAATTTGACCCCGATCTTGTGAAGGTTTTTGTGACTGAAATCGCGCAAGACCGCACTTACCGCCGCGCTAAAGCTCAGCGATGGGACGCACTCAAAGAGGGCGCCCGTCGGCATCAAGATGAACGCGAACAACTACACAGCCTGTAGTCACATCACACTTAAAGAAACCGTGGCATGTGGGCTAGGTCCGCTGCCAATAAGGGATTGAATCAAGGCAGCGAGCATCGCCTCGTGTGTCGTGTCCACTCCGCTCGACAACAAGGTCAATGCTGCTTCGAGTTCTGGCGAGGGACGGAACTCAATCCGAACGCCATCACCGACGAGCGTCGCGATCAGACCAGATGGCCTGATGCTGCCTTGTGATTGGTGCGTCGAGCTCCCACCTGAAATGGCAACTTGTGATTGCCCGGTGCCCATCGCTTGCTGAAGTGCTGCCCTCGACAACCACTGCTCAAACACAGCACTGCGTTGAGGAGTCTCCGTCCAGCTAGCCAGGTCACTCACGTCGACGTTAAACGCGTGGGACGTATCCACGCCGGCCTCACGCGCACAGACACACATCACCGCAAGACCCGCAAAAATCGCCGTCGGTGGGACACGTTCCATCCAATCACCCCCGACGATTCTTGCATGAGCCAGCCCGGTCCCCACAAGATGCGCAGATCCCGGACAAACGGAGTCACCGTCGAGCACGGCCTGACGAGCTTCATCCGCCACATCCCCGCCAATTCTTGCGGGCGCCCCCATCGGTGTGGGCTCGGTTCCCCGTTTCCACGCACCCGCCAGACGGCCGATGCGATCTGCTGCAAACACCGCCGACCCCAGTCGTTTCCAACGCACAGCATCAAAAACTCCCAAGCTCGCACGCTGGTCCGAATGTCCTGCGCTCTGGCCCATCAACGCGAACTCTTTGACCTCATCTTCGACGTCCATCAACGTGCGTCGAATATCGTCGTGGGTGGCATTCCCACAAACTGCGACGAGGTCGCAGAAATTCATCACGTGAAAACAAAAATGCGCAAAACTTGTGGCCTCGCGCAGCGTAATGCCGCGTGACTCAGCCAGATCGCTGCAGGGCCCGCGCAAATATTCGATCCACGGATTTAGGGCAGATAGGGGGACCATTCCGCGAACGTGGCGCAAAGTGACACCCCGTAGCGCGATCAATGCGTTCGTGAGCTGCTCAAGAGGTGGGTCCTCACGAAATACCGCAAAAGAATGCAGCGTTTCGATTTCGCAAGACGACAACCCAAGGGCTGCCCGAATGGCGACCAAAAAACCCTGCTGCCTCAAATGATCGACAGCGCTGAGTTCAAATCGACGTGACCGTTCACTGAGGTTCGCCTCTCGAACAGTGCCCCCGTTCCAGCTGGTCTCTAGGCCGGTAAGGACCCGAAGTGCGCCGGGGTCAGCAATGCGGACACCAAGCGCCCCGCGAATTCGCATGAGGGAATTGGGCTCGCCATCCATGACCTCCAGACAGGCTGTCAACAACTCCACGTCGTCGAGCAACTCGGAGCGAATTTCGCGATCCGAGGATGCCGAAATCCGTGCGAGCTTGAGGTCCAGAGCGGCCAGGTCACGCAACACCACGGACTGTGCCGAAGGGGTTTGCGTGCAGACCAATCGCCGCGCTACGTAAGCATCCGTCAAACACCTAAGCGCTCCGCGGGCTCGCAGTTCCCTGGCAATGAATTCACCCGACGCTCCGCCCTCAAGTTCGATGTACGCACCCATCCACGGAAGCGCGTCTCGAACCTGCATCAATGCATCGGTGTCTGTATCGACGGCCAGCGTCAAAAGCGCATGGCTAGTCACCCGGAGGGTGTCGTTGGGGAGGTCCGGGCAAAGCTCAGAGAGCAGCCCAAACATGCGTTCGCGCAAGGCTTGTGTCATCGGTCCCATCCTTGGTCCGGTTCTTTTTTTGGGTCCAATCCTTGGACCTGCACGAATACTAGGAAATGCCGACGTTTGACGCAACCGCACACAATCTCGGGCGGTCACGCCCCTTGCCAAATTCGCCTATTTCGCGCAAAAGAGGGTTGAACGTTTGTACAGGCATGTGGATGGCTAGGAAGTACTCTCTCGAAAAACCGGCGGAAGTCGACGACTCGCTTTTGGATCGACTAAATCCCGCGCAACGCGAGGCTGCATCGCATTTTGAGGGGCCGTTGCTGATCCTAGCTGGGGCCGGAAGCGGCAAGACCCGCGTCATGACTCATCGGATCGCATGGCTCATTTCGAATAAGGGTGTTCATCCAGAAGAAATTCTAGCGATGACGTTCACGAACAAGGCCTGCCACGAAATGCGCGAACGCGTTGATGGCTTGCTCGAAGACCAGCGCGCGTCAGAACGTGTAACGATTTCAACGTTCCATTCCCTTTGTGCACGCTTGTTGCGCCTGCATGCGCGCAAGATCAATCTGAGCGCGGATTTTGTGATTTACGATGACGCTGACCAGACGTCGCTGATTCGGCGGGTCATGGAAGACAATGATCGCGGAAGTGAGCGCAGCGAAGCTCGACGATTACGCGGTTTCATCGAAAAGATGAAAAACGACGCGTTAACTCCGCATCAGGCCCACGAACAAGCATTTGACGGCGCCGCAGAACAAGACGTCGACTTTTACGAGGCCTACCAAACGCAATTGCGGGCCTCGAACTGTGTGGATTTTGGCGATTTGATTCTCGGCGTGCTCGAGATTTTTCGACTTCATCCCGACCTAGCGTCCTCGTACAGCCGCCAGTGGCGCTTTGTGATGGTCGACGAGTTCCAGGACACCAACGCTGCTCAATACGAACTTCTGAAACACCTGACCTGCGAGCACACAAACCTTGCGGTGGTTGGTGACGACGATCAGGCCATCTACCGGTGGCGTGGTGCGACCGTCGCCAATATTCTGGGCTTTGAAGAAGGTTTTCCGACCGCGCGGGTCGTTAAGCTCGAGCAGAACTACAGGTCCAGCCAAGTGATCCTGGATGCGGCCAATGACGTGATTCAGCTGAATTGGCGTCGCCGCGAGAAGAAACTGTGGACCGAGCGGCAGGGCGGCGAGCCCATCAGCTATTTCACCGCTTCAGATGACCGCGAAGAAGCACAATATGTCGCGCAGCGAATCTTCGAGATGGCGCGCGATGGACTCGAGTACTCTTCGTTTGCCGTGTTTTATCGCACCAATGCTCAGGGCCGCGCGTTCGAGGAACAACTGCGATTTCACGGCTCTCCCTATCAGGTGGTCGGTGGCGTCAGTTTCTATGCCCGCGAGGAAGTGAAGGACGTGTTGGCGTACCTGAAGATCGCATTAAATCCGACCAATGAAGTCGACCTATTGCGCGTGATCAACAAACCAACACGAGGCGTGGGTAAGTCGACGATCGACAAGCTGCGTGTCGCCGGCGTGTTTGGCCAGGTGGAAGGCCTCTGGGGAGCTGTAGGCTACGCCGTTGCCGACGAAACCAATATTGGACCCTCACCGATGCAACACGGCTGGCTTCCAGGAATGGGACCGGGTGGGGCGCTGATCGACCCGGCGCTGGCTGATGTTGCGGAGCTGAAAGGCCGGTCGCTTAAGGGCATTCGAGAGTTCCATGACCTGGTGGTTTTTGTGCAAGATAGCCTGCGAGCTTCAAGTTCGTTGGCCCAAACGGTTCAAGGTCTACTGGAACGAACCCGTTTTTTTGAATGGCTTTTGACCTCCGATCCCGAGCGAGCCGAAGACCGCCAGCAGAACGTGGCAGAACTGGTCAACGCGATCGCTGAATTCGAAAAAGAATGGATCCCCGATCCCGGCGAGCGAAGTAAAGAACCTCGCGCCCAACGAATTCTTCGAGCGTTCTTGGACAGGTCGGCCCTGATTCAGAGCACCGATAATCTCGATGAACGCGGCGCGGTCACATTGATGACCGTTCACGGGTCGAAAGGCCTGGAATTCGACACTGTCTTTCTGGTTGGAATGGAAGAAGAAATCTTCCCAAGTATTCGCGACAACGACCCAGACGAACTCGATGAAGAGCGCCGACTCGCCTACGTCGCCATCACCCGAGCCGAACGAAAACTGTTTATAACCAATGCTCAACGACGTCGTGTCTACGGGACGATCCGCAATACGGCGCCCAGTCGATTTGTCCTCGATATCGAACCCGAGCGGCTCAAAGTCGACCCGAGGAGCTCAAGTCGTTTTGTCGACTTTGCACGACCAACCTATTCCAATAACAGGGAACGATGGCAAAAAGACTTGGTCGCGGTGGGAACCAAGGAATGGGAATTCGATCAGTCGCCAGAGACCCATAAGGGCGCCATCAGTAAGGCGCTTGGACAACTCACGGCGCGAAACGCCGATGATGAGTTTTCGCAGCTCACCCCTTGGGAAGACCTTGCCGCAGCGGCCGCCCCAGAGAACATTCACGACGTGTCTCACTGGGGCATGGAAGGGGCCGACCCCGACGACTTAATGGGCAAAACGGTCACTCACGCAAAATTCGGCATCGGAAAGGTGAAGGCTGTCTCGGGAAAGGGAGACGAGGCCAAGCTAACTATTCGATTTCCGACCGTTGGCGAGAAGAAAATTGTCAGACGATTTGTCCGAATTCTCTAATTATATGCAAGGATTGCCACGACATCGATGCAACTTTGAGTGTTGACTACTTTACAGCCTGTCTATAACTTTACATGCAGATGAGGGTTCGGCGACGCAGTATGTTTACCCTGACATTGTCGCTGATGTTGTCCCTTCTCTTTCCTGTCACCCCACAGGAATGCCGCGCCAAGCGGCCACCTCACAGCAGTATCGTGAGGTAATCCTCGCAGCAGTATCGCGAGGAGTTTCACAGCAGTATCGTGGAACATAGCGATTGTGTTTACCCTCCCCCAAGCACAATCGCGACAAAGGCCCCGTAAGGGGCTTTTGTGTTTCTTGCTTCTGGCGCATCCCGCACCAGATTGTTTCGAGGGTTTTTTTGCCCGGATGGGCAGAATTTGGCATCCTTAAGCGTTGCATTCCCAGACAGGAGGTAAGATGTGGTCTGAATTGCTACAACAAGGTGGGAAATCACTCTGGCGCGAAATCGGTGAATCCATGCTCAAATCGGGTGCGTCTACCATTGTGGTCGAAGGCGTTAAAGCCGGCGTCGATCTGTGGAAACAGAAGAGACTGCGCCGCGAAGTCTACGACTTTGACCAGTGGAAAAAGGCCCAAGAAGAGCTCAGAGAGCCCGCGCCAAATGCTGAGGCAGCGCCGGACACCGTCGCAGTGCCAGACGTTCCGGCGGTCGCACCAGTGATTGCCGATCCGCCAGTTGAAACACCCGTCGAGGTCTTGCCCGATCCTCCAGAGACCCGTCCCGAAGATTAGGCCAGGAACGTCTCCATCCAGCCTTCAATCTTCTCTCGCGCGTCCTCGACCACGTAGTGCGAAGCATCACCCAGCGGGTGGACCTCCGCGTCTGGGAAGCGTCGTTGCCATTCCTCGCGAAACGACACATCAAAACAAAAATCTTCATCACCCCAGACAATCAGCATCGGGCGATCCGTGAACTGCCCAATCCCCTGATCGATTGTTTTCAGCGTGGCATAACTAGGATGTGAAGGTTTCATCGGGATGTCTTCGACAAAACGATGAATGGCCACGCGGTTGTCCCAGGAATCGTAAGGAGCCAGATATGCGGCTTTAATAGGCGCGGACAGTTTGTCGTGAATCGCCCGAACCTGTGCGACCTCAACAAACGCATTAAAGCCACGCACAGCCACTGAACCAAAAAACGGTATTCTGCAGATTGCGATCGAAAACGGAATGCGAGGAGACAGGAAAGCAGCCGTATTGAACACCACAAATCGCTTGAACTTATCTGGGCTACGAACCGCCGTTCCAAAGCCGATAGCGCCGCCCCAATCATGAACCACGAGCGTGATATCGGTCAGTTCCAAGGCCTCAACCAACGAACTCACATCCTGAATGCGTTGTTCAAGAGTGTAGGCATACTCTTGCGGTTTATCCGAAAGACCACAGCCGATATGGTCCATCGCGATGCAACGATGGGTGTCGGAAAAGCGTTTGACCAGATTTCTCCAGTAGAAGCTCCAGGTCGGATTGCCATGAACAAACAACATCACCGGCCCATTTTTTGGACCCTCGTCGATGAAGTTCATTTTTGCGCCCGATGCCACCACATGGGAGTGCAGCTCAAAAGGGTACTCGGCCGCCCACGATGCGGTCTTGGGGTCTATCGCTACCATTTAATACCCATCATTGAACAATTGAGGCCACTACCAATCCCCATGAGCGCAAGTTCTTGCCCTGAGGTCACGACGCCGCTCTCAACGGCCTTCGACAAAGTCACAGGGATCGAAGCGGGGCCCATATTTCCAAACTCAGGGTAGGTAAGGTAGGCCTTCGCGATATCCAGCCCAAGCCGATTCAGCACGCTGCGTGAGTGCGCCGACCCGACCTGATGCATGATCAAATGATCGATGGTCGCAGCAGACCAACCCATTTCAGCTTGTGCACGTTCCCAAGCGAGCAGCGCCAAATCGACGCCGGCTTGAAGCAGTGCCGGCGCGTCGGTGATCATATGATCACGCTGTCCGCGGCAAAGCCCATTATAGTTTGTAGCGGCCACACTGACTCGCCCGGTCACAAGATGTGGAGATTGATCGACGGGTCCCAAGACCATTGCCGCTGCGCCACTGCCGAGGGTCAACGTCGCAAAATGATCACGAAGTTCAACGTCCGACATATTCGGCTGCGCTAAGATCTGAATCGTGGTTTCGACCGGGAGTCGTGACGATTCCCCGTCCACAATCAGCGCGTATTCAACGCGGCCCGTGCGAATCATCAAACTGGCGATTTCTATGGCATCCAAGAAAGCCAGACAAGCGTTCGACACATCGAAGTTCAGGCACAGTGGATTCAAGCTGAGGTTTCCGTGAACCGTGCTCGCGATCGACGGTTCAATGAAGTCTTTAGAAACCGAGGTGTTGATCAGGACCCCAATCTTTTGAGGCGAGATCCCGCTCTGAGCTAGCGCCTTTTCAGCCGCCATCGTTGCGGCATCGCTAGGCTGAATGTGGGATTCCCAAAATCGCCGCGCAACCACACCGGTGAGCGCACGCACCAAACCAGGCCGTTGACCAAGTCGCGAAAGCGTCTCGGCAAAGCCTTGCTCGATCACCTCGGATTCCACCCGGATCGGAGCGTCGATATGTGCGACGGATATGATGGATGCTAACGCCACTACTGCCTCTTCAAACCAAAGACAGCCTCAAGCTTGGCCACGAGTTTAAAATACTCGTCCCGCTTGAATGGGCGGTTCAAAATGTGGAATTCCTTTTTCACCAGACCCACACATCCAAAACAGAAAAGACACTCGTAGCAGTTTTGCGATTTGACCACGTAGGAACATGCCGCAAGATCTTTGGAATCCACGCAATAACTGGAGCGGTGGGTGTTGATGCACCCACGGCAATGCGTGCATTCGGTGCTCGATTCACAGCGATCACAATAGGTGCATTTATAACAATCGCTGCTCTTGGTCGTGAACATACAATCAAAACACCGCACGCAGTCGTCTGACTTGTACGAACCGGGGTTTTGCTCCGATCGACCAAACTCGTGGATGAGCTTCTTAAGCTCGGCCTCAAATTCATTGGTTTTCAGAGGAATAGCAGTGGTTTCGGTCATATTCATCCCTGACAGGCCGTAGGCTCGGTGCCGCACACTCGCCCGTTCAACCCGTCAACGCAATTGTTGCTCTCACACTCATCGTTTTTGCTGCAATCGTCGCCGGTTGGCAGCCTTGGCGAACACAACTCGTTCGCGCAGTAGAAATCCGAAGAACATCGACCGACTAGGCACGGTTCGTCCTTTACCGGCGCCAGTTTACACGTGCCTTCCACTGCGTCCGCGTCTCTGGCGCAGAACCCTGAAATACACTCGAAGTCTTCCTGACAAAATCCGCTCACTTCCAGTCGAGGCTGAATCCAAGGCCGACAATCGACGGTTGCGAACATGCTAAGATTCGGACTCGGCACAAAAGATTCGCACGCTGTGGCTTTGAATGAAGACAGGCAGGCGGGTTTTTTTGCCTCATCAATACTGACGGCCCCCCGCTGCAATGCGTCGTCGATCGTCGGCAGCACAAATGTAGTCAGATAACTTTCCAAAACCGGCACACACGTTTCCACGTCGTCCACAGCTTGGAACAGGCGTCCGACTTCTTCTGTGTCACAGCATTCGAAAACTCGTTCACACTGAACTGTCGCAATCTCGGTGGCTGCGGGCCGCAAGTCGACCTCGTTTCCCGGAGATTCTTGAGAACAGGCTGCAACCGCTAGGAACAGCCATATTTGATGGCGCATAGGTCATCCAGCATGGTTCGGCAGACCTGATACCCCGTCGACCGCGGTGTCTCAAGTCTGGTCGTGCTTTTTGCATGCACTTTGCCTTTGAGATACAACATGCAAGCGCGCAGACAGTGCATGGAGTTTCAGATGTTTAAAAGTGGTTGGATTTTGGGTTTGGTGTTTCTTGCAAGCTGTGGTGTCGACATCGAAAGTGGCGCCCAACAAGCGGGGCAAACCTGTTTTGTGCCCTCTGATTGCTCAGACGGGTTGACCTGTTTCGAGCGCATCTGCGTGCCGCTAGGAACGGCAGGGCCGAACACCTCAAATAATAGTAATAATAATATGCTCGACGTTGGATTGGACTCGACCACCGATTCCGACGTGCCCGCCTGCGTGATCGGTTCACGTGTCTGCGTGAGTGACAACCTTGCTGAAATCTGTGTTTCCGAGGGCGGTATTGCGACGGTCGTCCAGATCGAGTGCACGCTCCAAGAGTTTTGCAACTCCGGCGTATGTGTGTCGGTAGGCGAGTGCATTGACGAAGACGGTGACGGCTACGGCGCAGGCTGCGACCGCGGCACTGACTGCAACGACGGCAATAACCGCATCAATCCCGGCACCCGAGAAAACTGCACGACGATGGCAGACGATAACTGCGATGGCGTGGTGAACGAAGGCTGCAACGTAGGCGCTTGCTGCGCCGGAGGCTGCAATGACTCGCAGTTCTGCAATACCGACTGTGCCTGTCAGGAGTTCCAACCTCAGCGCTGCCAGTTCCAAAATCAGCCTTGTACTGACATCGATTCCTTTGTGGACGGATACTACTGCGCCGCACTTACAGCCTCAGGGGAAGGGCGTTGCTACGGCGTCTGCAGCACAACCGCCAACGATCCCAACGCTACCTGTCCCGATCCAAACACCGTTTGCGCGCTGGGTGAAGACACTTCAGCCCTCTGTGTTTCAAACTGCACCTTGGAGCAGGGCTGCGGTGATCCGATCTTGGGATGCCTGCCGCTGGGCGTCAGCGAGGCCGAAGGTGTTTGTTTGCCATCGAACCCAGCCAATCCCATCGGTGCCTCATGTGACCCCGATCAATTTTTGGACTGCGCAGCGGGAGCAATTTGCGCACCGCGCTTCAATGGTAACGGTGCTGTGTGCCGCGAGGCCTGCCGTCCTTTTGCCTTCCCCGACGGCTCGTCTCAATCGGACTGCAGCACGGGTCACTGCCTAGCTTTCAGCGGCGATATTGGTGTTTGCATCCGAGACAACATGTCAACCGAGGGCAACACCTGTAACCCCGCTCTCACCATGTGTACCGAAGATGCGGTGGCCTGTTTTCCTAGCCAAAATGGTGTCCCGAAATGCCAGCGCCAGTGTCGACTTGGAGGTAATGATTGTGCCGCCGGTCTGGAATGCTTCCAGTTTGACCCAAATCAGGAAGACCTCGGCGTCTGCATCCTTCTCGAGTAATGTCTCAATCCTTTTTTGCTGTCACATCTCCCGGCCTCGAATCCATTTTGCAGGAAGAACTACGTGCCCTTGGGGCACGCAAAGTTACCCTCCTCGATGGCGGAGCTGAGTTCGAAACGACCCGCAAGGGCTTCTATCGCGTATTGCAGCATTCCCGTGTGGCCAACCGCGTGACGATGCGTCTCGCGTCGTTTAAAGCCCGAGCCTTCCCAGATCTATTTAAGCGAACCCGAAAACAGCCTTGGGCACAATGGCTGCCGCCAGGCGCTAATGTCGATGTCCGTGCGTCGGCCCGTCAATCACGTCTGATTCACTCGGGACGCATCGCGGAAACAGTCTTGGACGCCCTCACTGAACACCAGATTGGTGAAGGCCCCGCTCAAAGGATTTACGTCCGAATCGATGATGATATTGCGACGCTGAGCCTCGATGCAGCTGGTGAGGAGCTGCATTTCCGTGGGTGGAGAAAAAACCCAGTCGAGGCTCCCCTGCGCGAAAACCTTGCTGCTGCGGCCCTTCGTGCGATGAATTGGAGCCCAGACGAGATCCTGGTCGACCCGACCTGCGGAAGTGGCACGATGTTGATCGAGGCCGCTTTGATGGCATCAGGCAGGCCGACACGTCTGGATTACGCCGCCAAAAACTGGGCAAATTTCGACGCAAAAGCTTGGGAGGAAGTATCCCAAGAACCCACCCATCTACTCGCGGGCCTTTGGGGCTACGATAATAGTCTCAAAGCCATCGAGGCCACGCTCGCCAATGCCATCTGTGCCGGCGTCACAGTGAACGCAGCACTGGGCGAAGTCGCTGATCTTCAGCCTCCCGGACCTGCAGGTTTGATTTTATGCAATCCACCCTACGGTCTTCGACTTTCTGACACTTCGGCCACCAAAACTCTGTTGAGCATTTTTGCCCAACGTTTCGAAGGCTGGCGGCTCGGTTTCATCATGCCTTCGGAATTTCACCCCTCCCACCGGAAGTTAGAGTTTGTGCGCGTTGCGCAATTCTTGAACGGTGGCTTACGAGTTAATCTCTGGTCGGCAACCCATCGCTGATTTCGATACTTCGGTCAGATACCGCTAATTTGCGGGAACCAATTTGTGGGAACAAGGATGTTACCCAATAGGACGATTCATGAAGACGTCGATCATCACCGCATTCATCCTCTGCGTTTTTGTGCCCACACTGGCGCTGGCCCAAGACCCAGCCGCTGTAAAACGAGCAGGGAACGAGCTTAAATTCAGGGTGATTCCGCGTTTTGAAGACGCTCCCCCCATCCCCGTAGATCCATTCCCGGCCGCTGCCGAACTTGTCGATCGTGGAGAATGGCCTGCGGCCTGGGCAGCGCTAGAAAAGACCGAACCCTCGTCACCTGAGGGCTTTTTTCTGAAAGGTTATGTAGCCCTTAAAAACTCCCGCCCCGAGGCGTTGACGCTGCTCGAAAAGGCCTCAAAAGCCGATGGGTTTGTGTTGAAGGACTACGCTTTGCGTTATGCCGCCGAGGCTGCGCAAAACAAAAAGGACCACGTGGCCGCCCTCAAGTATGCAACCCAAGTTGCTGGTGGGTTGCCGATTTCCGACGACGCCCAATGGCTGGCGATTCAATCGCTTCAGTCCTCCAAGAAACCCGGCGAGGCCGCAGCAGCGCTGGCCCTGTGGCTGGAAAAACACCCGCGTGACAGCCGGGTGCCCACTGCTCGACTCACCTATGCGCAGCTGGTTTTGGCCACGACACCCGAAATTGCAGCGACTCAGGCCTACGCTATTCTTATTGATTCCCCATTGGACCCAATGGTGGGACAGGCGCGCGAAGTCCTAAACGCCGCGGTGAAAAAACTCTCGAAAGCTCGCCAGAAGGATTTTGATCAGAACTCCCCAACCGCACAAATGGCTCGTTGGCGCGCCCTTTACCGCAGTCATCGCAGCCAAGAGGTGGTCAACGAAATCGGAAAAGCCGCGGCGAAGCTTCCCGAAAATCAATGGTGTGAGGGCCACTTCTTGATTGCCCACAGTCTGACAAAACTCCGCAAACATGCGGATAGCGCGGATTGGTACAAAAAGGTGATCGACCGCTGCACCACAGGCGATTGGAGAATTCGTTCGCTGTATCTTGGAGGCAAAGCGCAATGGAATGCAGGGCAGCGAGCCCAAGCGCGTGCAACGTTTGAAAGGGTTTGGACAGAATACAAAACCCATTCCTACGCCGACGATGCATTGTATTTTGCGGCGCGAATCCTCGAAGAAGACGGCGACGACAAAGGAATGTCGAGCTTGGTCGCAAAACAAACTGCCGAGTATCCCGATGGTGACATGGCTCAAGACGCCCACTGGCTCGAGATTCGTCGCCTCTTGAAATTGAAAAAGTACGACGATGCCTTGGCGCGAATCGACAGCATCAAAGTGGTTAATGAGCCGGATCTCTATTCCAGAGGTCGGCTCGCGTATTTTCGAGCCCGCATTCTGGAATTGAGCGGTCATCCCAAGGAGGCCAAGACCGCATATACAAAGACCGTTCGTGACTTCCCGGTAAGTTATTACGCGCTGCTGGCATTTCAGCGGCTGCAAGACGGCGCCAAGACCCCGTGGATTTGCCCCGGCGCCTCGTTTTGTGACGTCCCCACGGTGGCTTCGCCCGACATTAAACCTGGTAATCTCAACGATCCCGCTTACCTGCGGGCGCAGATGCTGTTTTCACTGCATCTAACCACCCTAGCACGCGCCGAAATCCTTTCGCTGGAAGAAAGAGTCGCCAAAGACCCGGATGCCCTGTGGTTCTTAGCCGACCAGCTCGATCGTGCCGGCGCTTTTCCGCTCTCACATGATATCGCGCGGCGTCGGATCCCTGATTGGGACCGCGCCTACCCAGATTCCACCAAACGCCGATCGTGGGAGATCGCCTTTCCGCGCCCGTTTGAGGTACTTGTCACCGCAAACGCAAAAAATCGAGGGATTCCGCCGGCTCTCATCTGGGCGATTATGCGCGAAGAAAGTGGCTTCAGTCCAAGAATCGAAAGCTGGGCAAATGCGCGGGGTCTTTTGCAGCTGATGGAAGCAACTGGGCAAAGAATGGCCAAATTGGATCAGTTTGAGATGCAGTCGGATTCGCTCTTCGATGCTTCGAACAATATTCGACTCGGATCACGCTACCTGCAAGAACTCGGTGAGAGCATCGAAATGCACCCGGTGCTGATGATAGCTGGCTATAACGGCGGAATGGGCAACGTCGGGAAATGGCTAAAAGACGCCGAGTCACCGGACCTCGACCTCATGGTCGAAGACATTCCATTCGGCCAAACGCGCAACTATACCAAACGAGTTTTGTTGAGCTTTTGGGTCTATTCTTGGCTCTACGGCGAAGGAACTGTGCCCCGTTTTTCGATGACCCTGCCCGCCAAGAAATGACAAAATACATCGCTGCGGCCATCAAACACTGGGTTTAATTTGGTTCAGTTCATGGGTATGGTAACAATGCCGAATGTCGCGTGGGCCAGTTTGCGGGTTGCACCATTGGTCGCATCCGCTATTCTTGTGCCGAAGAGCTTTAGGGTGACGTATGTACAAACTCGTAATTGAGGATGACGATGGCAACAAAACTGTTGTCCCGGTCATCCGCGACGAGATTTCCATTGGCAGACAAGACGGCAACACGATTCGGCTAACCGAACGGAACGTGTCACGAAAGCACGCACGTCTTGTTCGCGAAGAGGGCGGGGTCTTCATTGAAGAGCTCAGCGCGCGCTACGGCGTGCGCAAAAACGGAGAAAAAATCTCCGGCCGTCAGGATTTCACCGTTGGAGACGTCTACCTGATTGGTGACTACCGGTTAACCCTGCTCGCCGAAGGCGCAGAGGCCGAAGTGCCCAAGAATGGCTTCCACCCGCCAGGGCACGTCGTCGCCGGCGCTGTAGCTCCCGCGCCTCAGGCTGGTCCCCCCGCAAAACTTTCTAAGCCTGTTAAACCAGCCAGCGGTGGATTCACCAGCGAGCCGACCCTCCTCACTCGATTGGACGGTGACCGAAGAAGTCAGGGAACCGAGATCTTGCCGGCACAGCCAGCCAAGATCGTCGTTGTGTCCTCGAACTTTGCGGGTCAGGAATTTCCACTCGTGAACAAAGAAATGGTGATTGGGCGCGCCGAGGATTGCGACATCATTGTCGACCATCGCTCGGTCTCACAAAAGCACGCCAAAATTGTTCGTGAAGCGTCCGGTAACTACAAGATTGTCGACCTGAACTCCAAAAACGGTGTCAAAGTCAGCGGCGAAGATTACCGGGCCGTGCACTTGAAACGTGGCGATATTGTCGAACTTGGTCACGTGAAATTCCGATTTGTTGAGCCCGGTGAAAACTACGTCTTCACCCCCCAATCCATCATCGAAGATACCTTCGCCGATCCCGTTCAGAGTTCCGGTGGCGGCAATAAAAAACTCATGATTGGTGCCCTCGGGTTGCTCGCGATCTTCATCGGAGTTGCGGTTGTTGTGGTGAGCATGAATAGCTCAGACGACACCCCGACAGACGAAGTGGTCGTAGATACAATTCCGAAAACCGAGACTGTGGCTCCAGTTAACACCTCAAATGTTGAGCCTCAAATCGCCCAAGCCCGAGAAAAACTTGCAGCAGGTGCAGCAGGCAAAGCCATCACGATTCTTGAACTGGCGCGTGACACCATGAGTCCAAACGCCGAAGAACGTGGACAAATCGACGAAATGCTCTCGTCGGCCCGTCGCGAAAAACCCCTTGAAGAAGCACTCGATGACTCGAGGAAGTACCTGCGCGATTCGCGGTACGTCGACGCCCTTGCAGAGCTGAAAAAGATTCCACCTGGAGACTCGGTCTCTCGTTCCATCATGGAAAAAGAAGACCTTTCAGGGAAAATCATCGACCAGATCATGTCGAAGGCGAACGCTGCGCTTCAAGAGGGTGACAAAAAAGCGGCAGCTGGGTTCGTTGAAGAAGTGTTGCTTTATGACCCTGATAATGCCGATGCCAACACGATGAGAGAGTCGCTCGATAAGGCCCCCACCAAGGTTGCGGTCAAAAAAGCTCCCCCAAGCAACCCCTCGTCGAACAAACCTAAAGCAGATAACGACGAAATCGCCACCGAGGCCCAGAAGAAAGTATTCGCGGGCGACCATCAGGGAGCGATCAAAACCTGCTGGGGCGTCAAAGACGCCAAATGTTACCGAATTGTAGGCCTCGCCTATAAAAACCTCGGTGAAATCGAAAAATCGTGCGCCAGTTTCAAGAAAGCCGGCGTCGATCCACCCCACTGCAAGTGATGAAGAGCTGCCGCCATCGCCAACATCCACGGTGAACTGAATGGGCTCAAGCCCAGTCAGATCAAAACACTTGAAAAACTCTATAAACGCCGCGTCGGATCTGAAAGTCCCCTCACACAGGACTTTGCGACGCAGCTGACTTTCATTTCACGAGACATCAATCGCGTGGTGGCCGTCCTTGTTGACCGACAGGGCCGAGTTGAACACGTGATGGTTGGTGACTCGGAGCGGGCGTATCTGCCTGATATTGGCCGCGCCCGTGCAGGTTCAGGTCGATTCCGTGGCATTCGTTTGCTCCGGACGTACCTTGGACCCAAAAAAGGTGTTGAGCTCAGCGCAGACGATCTGACAGACCTCAATCTGTTGCAGCTTGATGCCCTTGTGTCGGTTCGCGTCGGCCCAGGCGGGTACCCTGGCGAGACGATTTTTGCGCATCTCGTCCCGACGACTCCGGATGGCCGGACCTTTGAATCTCAGAAGTTCACCAACCCCTCGGAACTGCCAAACGACTTCCAGCAACTTGTCCTTGAACTTGAGGCCGAGTTTCAGCGCAAGGCACCCGAGACCAAGAAAACTGAAGGTTCGCCAGCGATGCTGGTGTACGTCGCAACCTCTAAGGCCCGATCCGAGACCGTCGACCTCGCGGAACTCCATGAGCTGTGCCGCACAGCGGGGGTCGAGATCGTCGATACAGTGATTCAGCGGCGAAAAGAACTGCATCCGAAATGGGCTGTCGGCCGTGGAAAGATCGAGGAGATTAATCTTCGTGCCCTTGAGCTCGGGGTCGACCTATTAATCTTTGGTCAGGACCTTACGCCCGGGCAAATGCGGGCCATCACGAACGACACCGAGCTTCGGATCATCGATCGCACGCAACTGATTTTGGACATCTTTTCTCAGCACGCGACAACCGCTGACGGTAAGCTTCAGGTCGAACTCGCACAGCTCAAATACAATGCACCTCGCTTGAGCTCGAGGAACACCGGAATGTCCCGTCTTTCCGGTGGTATCGGCGGTCGTGGCCCCGGTGAAACCAAGTTGGAAATTAACCGTCGTCGCGCCAATGACCGCATTCGGGAACTCGAAAAAGACATCGAAAAACTTTCGGTTCAGAGGCACCTCAGGCGTGCGCGGCGTAAGCAGCGTTCCGTGCCAGTTGTGGGAATCGTGGGTTATACCAACGCAGGGAAGTCCACGTTGCTCAACTCGCTGACTCATTCCGATGTGCTCAGCGAAGATAAACTTTTTGCCACGCTGAACCCGACCTCGCGACGTCTGAGGTTTCCCGACGACCGCGAGATTATCTTCACTGATACCGTGGGTTTCATTCACGACCTGCCACCAGACCTGGTAACCGCGTTCAAGGCCACACTCGAAGAACTTGAAGAAGCCGACGTTCTGTTGCATCTCGTTGACGCCTCCGACGAGGAGTTTCCAGAGCGCATGAAGTCCGTGAATCGCATTCTCTCCGATTTGGGCCTGGAGCAAAAAGAACAGATTCTTGTGTTCAATAAGGCCGACAGGCTCGAACCAGCCGACGCGCTGGCCACCGCCCAACAGTGGGCGGCGCTGTCGATCTCTGCGTTGTCTCGAAGCACCACGCTGCCGTTGATTGAGGAGCTCGATCAAAGGCTCTTTAGGCAACATCGCCAGCAGATGGCGGCGCAGGACGAAGACGCGTGAGGATTTGATTGAATGATTCAACGCGAATAGATTGGAACGGCGAACGGTTTAAGCCGAGGGCTTATCGCGGGTGGTCATGACGTACGAAGAATTTGAATGGCATATCCTACGCATGGCGTATGAAGACGAAGTAGATCGTGTTCGACCATCCATGCTCGCTTATACCCTCGGCATTCCGATCGAGATCGCCAACGCTTATCTGGAGCAGGCCGTATTTCTGAGTGTTCTTGAACTCGAAATCGGTGACCAAGGTGACTTGGAATATTCCGTTCCGGGCATCGATCGCACAAAACCTGCACCCAAACCCGTCTGGCGCGAAGAACCGACTCAAACACCGACTCGCGATGCCAACGGGTTCGACGGTTCGGTGACTGGACAGCCGAACTCCCCGCAACGAAAACCTCCGGCAAATCGCAGCCCTACGGCACTGCCACCCGGACTACGATCGCATATCGCCGAAAGGTACGGCCCCGATGGGACCAGCGGATCGGTCAATCCTGTGACTGCCCTTGCCGTTCGCGACGAACAGGACTTTTTGCCCGTCCGAATCGAAAGCAACGACGAAGCGTTTTGTGACGCGTCGCGCACCATGTTCATGCGCCAAGTTCGAGTTTATGGAGCCCACCAGCCCGAGGCCCTTAGGGCACAAGTCAGTCGGCTTTTTCAGGGGTTTGGTTACCGATTGGTCGATGATTCCCCTGATAAACTCCGCTTTGAGCGCGGTAGCGTCATGTTCCTGTTGGCGCTCGTGCCGCTCTTTGTTCTGGTCGTTCCGCTCATCATCTACCTCTTTATGTACGCCATGGGCCGCTCGACCATCCATCAAGAGCCACTCGAGCTTGATGTGCAGTTCCGCCGCTCGACCGCTGGCGAGCCCTATTGGGAGATCGACCTCACCTTCGTGGCACTGCACGGCGTGGTCCTTGGGGCAGCCGATCAGCAACAACTCAATCGTGAAATCGATACCCTTAGAGACGAACTTCAGTGGGCCCTGACTGCTCCATGAACTTCGCCGCGTTATTGGTGTCGGGATCGGAATTGCGGTAGAACTAGCGAAACACAAGGGTTTAGTATGCGCTTGAATAAAGCTTGGCTGTCGGCCGCCACCATCGTTCTTCTAGGCGGATTGATTTCTGCCTGCTCGCTTTTGGTGGATCTGAGCGAATGTGAAGCCGACGGCGATTGTTCGGCCAAATACGGGGCAGGGAATACCTGCGATTCAGGGGTGTGTCGCACACCTAACGCGGCAGAACTCCTTGGAGGCACGTGTCTGGAGTCCGTCGGTGATATCGAGGCGTCGAACTCCTTTAATATCGGCGTCATCATGCCACTTTCTGGCGGTGAAGAGGGATTTGGCGAGCTCATCGTTAAAGCCGTCAAGTTGGCTCAAGATGACGTGAATAAAGTGGGCGGCATCGGTGGCAGAAAAGTTGGTCTAATCCTCTGTGATTCCTTAAGCACCAGCGACGGCGCGGTAGCCGCTGCGAAACACTTGGTCGATAAGGCAGGCGTTCAGGTCGTGATCGGTTCAGATTCGTCCAGCCAGACCATTCGAATCGCCAACGAAGTCACGATTCCTGCAGAAGTGGTCCTGATTTCACCTTCTGCAACTGCGAGCAGCATCGCGTCCTTGGCCGACAATAACTTGGTCTGGCGCACCTGCCCTAGCGACGATGCACAAGCGGCTGCCCTCGTCGAATACTTGAAGTACACGGTCGAGGACCGCCTCCAAAGCAACTTCGACGAAGCTACGGTCTGGGTTTTGGGCATCAAAGGCGAGGCGTACAGCAGCGGAATTCAAGACGTGCTGACCAACCAGCTTCCATCAAGTTTCGTCACAAGTGACCGTTTTGTTTTGCGCAACTACCCCGAAGATTGGGCCGAGTGGCTCGCGCTTGAAAAACCCAACTTGCCCAGACCCGACGTAGTGGTGCTGCTTGGTTACGCCGAAGGTTGGTTGATGCCATCAGCGATTGATACGCTGTTCCCAGGCGGCGACATTCTTTATCTCGCACCCGACGGTATCGGTGACCCTGATCCGGCAAATTTACCTCCTGTGGATTTGGAAGGACGAATCTTTGGCGTTTCCCCGCAGAACGGGGGTAGCGCGGACTACGGCCCATACCTCGCCTTTGCCGTCAAATACGGCGCCAAATACAATGGCGAAAGTCCGAATGGAAAGAACTTCGTCAGTCATGGCTACGATACAGTCATGATCGCGGCCCTTGGTGCCGCTTACGGCGGGTTTACAGGCCCCGAAATCGCCGAAGGAATGTCCAAAATTTCGACCCCTGGCAAGTTGGCCGTGAAGGGCACGGGTGACTCGCTTGCCGCCGGTTTTGCGGCGCTCTTGAACGGCGAAGAGGTCGACTACGAAGGGGCATCAGGCCCACTTACACTCAACGTGAACGGCGAGCCGACCAATCCCACAATCGCGCTTTATTGCTACAGAGACGGGGATAACCCTGAGATCGCCGTGGTCTATGAAGACCAGAAGTTCACGCCAGCATCGTGCGTCGAAACCGTGGTCGTTGAAGTCCCAGACATGGGTACTGATCTTGATGCCGATATGGGCGACGCCAACTGAATGAAAGACCTTAAAGTTTTAGACAGGCAATCCACCGAGTTGGAGAAGTCGCTGAGTCGCCTTCGCGGGCTTGCTCGGTTGATGGATGATCAGTTTCGCGTGCCAATCGTAAACGTCCGTGTGGGTCTCGATCCCATCATTGGCGCCATCCCTGGCGGCGGAGATTGGATCACCTGGTTGGTCTCGATCTACATCCTTTGGGAAGCGATGCGGCTTGGTGCTCCGATGCCGGTGCTTCTGAAAATGGCGTGGAACCTGACTGTGGATGTCCTTGTTGGATACGTCCCAGTGATAGGCGATTTGGCTGATGTGGCCATCAAGGCCAATCGCAAGAATGTTGACTTGGTTTTTGGACATTTTGAGGTCGTTTCTAGACCTGCGCATCCAGACCTTGTTATTGTTCCCCCGCGCGCATTGGCCAAGCCTCAACCGAATCGGGCGGTTACTGCACTAGTTGTGTTGCTGTTGACGGTTGTCTTATTCTGTCTTGCTTCAGTTCCCGCTTTGTTGATTTACTGGCTCTTTTTTCAAGGAAAAACATGAAGAACGCTCTCGTGCTGGCTGCTCTAACAAGTGCATTTGGCTTGGCCTCCTCTGCGGAAGCGCGGTCATTTCGAGTGTCGCAGGTTCCAAACGGTAGTGATGCCAATTGCCTCACCTGCCACACCGGCGCCAACGGTGGCGCGCGCAATGCGTTTGGAGTCGCCGTCGAAACATCCTTGAACGGCAGCAATGCGGACTGGTCGAAGGTTTACAATCTTGACAGTGATGGTGATGGCTACTCGAATGGCCTAGAACTCGGTGACCCAGACGGCACCTGGATGATTGGCGACGCCAATCCTGGCGGGATAACGTCAAAACCAGGCGACAACAAAAGCACCCTTTGTGATGACGGAATCGTCAACGGGGAAGAAGCCTGTGATGGGGATATCGGGACAGCGACTTGTGCTGACTTGAGCGCCGAGCACGAAGGCAGCGTTGCCTGTAACGCCTGTGTGCTCGACTATATTGGCTGCGTCATTCCTAATAATTCGACGAACAACGCGACGAATAACGCGACAAACAACTCGACGAATAACGCGACAAACAACTCGACAAACAACTCAACGAACAACTCAACGAACAACACAACGAATAACGCGACGGACAACGGACCAGGTGGTGACACCGACAACCCTGGCGCGTCGTCCGATGATGACGGATGCAGCGCCGCCGGCGGAACAATGCCCACAATTTGGTTGGCTATGATGGCACTCTTTGGCTTCCGTCGTCGCGTTTGAGCTCTGAATCCACTATGCCTTATTCGCCCGAATTTATCGAAGAGATGCGTGTTGCGCTGGCTTTGCGCCGAAGAGAACTCGCGTTTCGTCAAAAACGAACCCATGACGAGATTTTGAACGTCAAAGCCAGCGACGACGGTGTACACGACTCATTAGACACGTCGATGCTTGAGCAAGAAACCGGCTCGTTGGTTAATCTGAAGGGCCGCGAACTCAAGATGCTTCACGAGGTCGACGCCGCGCTTCAACGAATAATCGACGGTGATTATGGCTTTTGCGAAGACAGTGGCGATGAAATCGGCGAAAAAAGGCTGAGGGCCAACCCTGCGGCTCGTTTCGGGGTCGAAGCGCAAGAATCTCACGAAGAAGATGCACGTCGCAGGAA
>JBBKVQ010000080.1:0-8487 GCA_037968515.1 Bradymonadaceae bacterium | reverse complement strand
GGCGATTCGAATCGCCGGCCAAATCATCGACACCGCTCGCGGCCAGAATATGGCCACGGCATTGGTGCCCCAACTGCCAGACCGCTCCAGCGTCACGGGTGACGCGCTCTATCTTCTATTCGTCGCGATATTTTTGGTTTCGGGCGCCCACCACCTGCTGCTGACGGTTTTGATCCGCTCCTACGTAGCCGTTCCAATCACTCGCTTTCCAGCCCTCGATCAGGTCGCAGATATTGGACTTTTGGTGGCTAGGCTCTTTGGCAATTCCTTCGAGTTGGCGTTGATTATTGCCTTTCCCGTCGTGCTGACCGTCTTGATGGCTGACGTCGTGCTCGCCATGGTCAACCGCGCTGCGCCTCAGGTTCAGGTGTTTTTCTTGGGTATGCCGCTTAAGGCGGCGCTTGGGCTTTTTGTGGTTTTGTTATGTGTCGAAGGCATGATGCAGCGGCTGATGCAGCACGGTGTCGAAGACATCGCAGCGCTCGAGACCATCATTCAAGGGTGGGCTGAATGAGCGATGACAAGACAGAAGAACCGTCCTCTCAAAAGATGCAAAAAGCCCGTGATGACGGGCAGGTGGCAAAGTCTGCCGAGTTCACGGGAATTGCCGTCATGTTTTGTGCGGGCGCGGCAGCCTGGTTTTATGGGCCGATTGCGTCGGGCCAAATCATGAGCCTGTTTCGACGTGGCACCGATATCGTGGGCAGAAGCCCCACCCCGATCGAGGCTGTGTCGTTTGTCTCGGATGCTGGCCTGGTGCTGGTGATGGCGATTTCACCCGTGTTGGTCGCTGCTTTTGCTGGTGCCGTGTTTGTGAACTACGTGCAGGTCGGCTCGATCTTTTCGCTGAAAGCCGTGATGCCGGATCTCAACCGCCTCAACCCGGCAGAAGGCATCAAGAATGTGATCTCAAAACGCAAGATCACTGACCTCGTCAAAAACATGGCCAAACTGGGGATGATGGCGTGGATTGGGACGGTGCTCTTCATGGACGCGCTGCCGAATATGGCTCGTCTGACGTCGTCGAATCTTCAAAGTTCACTCGGATTTGCCTCGAAAGTTCTTTTTGATTTGGCTTTATGGCTGGCCTTTGTGCTGCTTGCGATCTCGATCGTTGACCTGGTGCTCCAACGACGGCGCCATCGGAAAGACCTGATGATGTCGAAGCAAGAGGTCAAAGATGAATACAAACAAAGCGAAGGTGATCAGAGCATGAAGTCGCAGCGCAAACGCATGCATCAGCAGCTTGTGAAAGGGGGCGGCGGGGCTGTGCGAGTCAAGAATGCCGATGCCGTTGTGGTTAATCCTACTCATGTCGCGGTGGCGCTGATGTACGACGAAACCACAATGGATGAACCCGAGATCATTGCCCGCGGGATCGATGAACATGCGCGCGCGATCCGTCGGGCGGCCTTGAAGTACGGCGTTCCAATCGTCGAGAACGTGGATTTGGCGCGGGCTTTGTTTCAAGTGGATGACGAGGTCGGCATTCCACCGAACCTTTTTGAGGCCGTTGCTGAGGTCTTGCAATATGTTTATTCGTTAAGGGTGGAGGATTAATGTTGTCGAAAGAAGAGTGTTTTGCGGTGTCAGAGCTTGCCCACCGACTCATTGATGCTGGCCGTAACGAAGACGCGATGGCGCTGGTCGATGGACTGGTTCAGTTCAACCCCGAGTGGCCCTGGGGTTGGTACGCGGCCGGGCGCGCTTGTTTCGAAGCGAAAGACTTTGGTCGTGCCGTGGATTTTTTGGGACGAGGCATCAAAGCGGGAGCCGGAATCGAGGCTCAAATGCTGCGGCTTGAGGCGCTGGTGGCGGCTGGTCGACACGCCGAAGCGAAGGTCGCAGCCGAACCGATCAAAAACTCGGGATCGCAGGCGGATCTTGCGCGCTTGGGAGCACTTGGGATCTTGAGGTTGGGTTAGAATCTCGTGGCAAGGCGAGGTGTCATGCGATAGTTTGAGGGCCTTCCAAACAGGAGCAAAAAATGACAGACCATTCGGAACTTCGCGAGACCTTCGATCATTTTGACGGCGACGATAACGGCTCGATTGATAAGGGCGAATTTACCAATTTGCTCGATGCGCTCAGCGCGGACATGTCGGCCGAAGAGGTCACTATTGGCTTCGACATCATCGACACGAACGGAAATGGTCGAATCGAGTTCCATGAATTTTATAATTGGTGGGCCAACCGCTAATGCGAGAACCCATGGCCGTCGCAACGGATATTCGCAAAAACTGGTCGCTTGATCCAAACGTCATTTTCCTGAACCACGGCTCGTTTGGGGCGTGTCCCACGGCCGTTTTGGATCATCAACAAGACATTAGGAACCGTATCGAGCGGCAGCCTGTCCGATTTTTCTTGCGGGAAATGCAGGGCATGCTCGACGACTCTCGGGTCGCGCTTGCCGGCTTTATAGGCGCAGATGCGGCAGATCTGGTTTTTGTGGGCAATGCCACGACTGGCGTAAATACTGTGCTGCGGTCGTTCGACTTCAAGGTCGGCGATGAAGTTCTGGTGACCAATCAGGAATATAATGCGTGTCGCAACGCCCTGAACGAGGTGGCCACAGAATCGGGTGTTAAGATCGTCGTTGTCGAAATCCCCTTCCCCATGGACGGTCGCGATTTAGTCGATTCGTTTGCACAGGCGGTGACCCCAAAAACTCGCCTGCTGTTGATCGACCATGTGATTTCCCAAACCGCGATGGTCGTGCCGCTGAAGCAGATCGTGGCAAAGATGAACGAGCTTGGGGTGGATACATTGGTCGATGGCGCACACGCCCCGGGCATGTTGCCGCTTAATTTGAATGAGCTGGGGGCAACGTATTACACCGGGAACTGCCATAAATGGATGTGTGCTCCCAAGGCTGTCGCGTTTTTGCACGTGCGACATGATCGCCGCACAACGACACGCCCTTTGGTGATTAGCCATGGTGCGAATGCGAACGTCAGCCAGGAAGACCGATTTCAGCGAGAATTTGACTGGATGGGCACCGGTGATCCGTCGGGCGTTTTAAGCATGCCTTTTTTGATCTCGTATATGGACGGTCTGGTTGAGGGCGGTTGGGATGTGATCATGCGCCATAATCATGCGTTGGCGCTCGAAGCCCGTGATATTCTTTGTGCGGCCTTGGGTGTGGAGCCGCCGTGTCCGGAGGACATGGTGGGTTCGATGGTTGCGTTACCTTTGCCCGATGGAAAACCAGCGGCGCAGTCGTCGGTGTTTTATATTGATCCCCTGCAGGATCGGCTCTTGTTTGAACACCAGATCGAGGTGCCGATTACGCCCTGGCCCAAGCCTCCTAGCCGTGTGATTCGTTTGTCAGCGCAGCTTTATAATGACCGTTCTCAATACGAGGCTCTGGCCCGCGTGCTACCTATTTTATTGGCGGACTAAGTTCGTGCCTTTGCGCGTTCTTATTTTGACGGCGATCGGGTATTCTCCCCAGTCCTGCAAGCAACCGAGATGGGCATGTCCTACGTGGTTTTGGCGCGCAAATGGCGCCCCCGACAATTTGATGAAGTAGTGGGCCAAGAGCACGTGGCTCGGACGCTATCGAACGCGATTGAACAAGATCGCGTTGCGCATTCGTTCCTGTTTACGGGTGCTCGCGGTGTTGGAAAAACATCGACGGCTCGAATTCTGGCTAAGGCGCTTAACTGCGTGAATGGCCCTACTCCGACGCCATGCAACGAGTGTTCGTCGTGCACCGAGATCACCAGCGGTCAGTCCGTGGATGTGTTCGAGATCGACGGCGCGTCCAACCGCGGCATCAACGAAATCCGTGAACTCCGCGATAGTGTGCGATACGCACCAAGTCGATCGAAGTACAAAGTGTACATCATCGACGAGGTTCATATGCTCACGACCGAGGCGTTCAACGCCTTGCTCAAGACGCTCGAAGAGCCGCCGCCGCATGTGAAATTCATATTCGCGACGACGGAACCTCAGAAGATTCCGGTGACGATTTTGAGCCGTTGCCAGCGGTACGATTTTAAGCGAATCGGTCAGCAGGACATCGTCAAGCACCTGGAACTTCTGTGCAAAGCCGAGAAGATTCAGGCCGAGCGTTCAGCGCTACAGTTGATCGCTAGGCAGGCTGCGGGCGGCATGCGTGATGCGCTGAGCCTTTTGGACCAGATCATCAGCTTTGCCGGCACCACCGTCACCGAAAAGGAAGTGACCGAGATTCTTGGGGTGGCCAATCGGCAGCACCTTTTTGAACTCAGCGACGCGATCATTCGTCATGATGCCGAACGTGCGTTGGTGGTTTTGGATGAAGTGAACCGTTACGGCTACGACCTGCCCCAGTTTTCATCTGAGCTTGTCGGGCATTTCCGCGACCTGATGGTGACCTCGGTGGTGCAAGATGCCCAGCGTGTCACTGACCTGACGGCAACCGAGATTGATGCGGCATTGGTGCAGATCGAAGGGATTCCTGGCGAGCTGCTTCATCGTTATTTTTCGGTGATGGTCGCGGGTTCGCAAGAGATGACTCGGTCGTCTTATCCGAAGCTCATCCTCGAGATGACGCTTGTGCGTCTGGCCCAGCTTGAGCCCTTGGTCGGCCTGGACCTACTGGTTGACCGGCTCGCAGCCCTCGAAGCTGAATTTGATGGGGAGCTGCCGGCGCAGCATCTGGAGCGCACGGTTCCTACGGCGTCGAGGTTGGCCCGTGAGCCAAGGCCTGAGGCGGTTCCACGTGTGCCAGCAGAAGATCCGCGGAATCGTGTCACGCCTCCCGCGCCAGCCCCGGTTGTTGAAACTCCCGCGCCAGCCCTGATTGTGGAAACTCCCGCGCCCGCACCGGTGGTTGAAGCGCCCACGCCGGCACCGGTTGTGGAAACGGCTGCTCCAGCGCCGGTTGTCGAGACCGTGCCGGTCGCGCCAGTAGTAGAACCGTCGGTCGAGGAGCCCGAAGAAACGTACGAGATGCCCTCGGAACCCGATTTTGATGACGTGCCGCATAGTGCCGGTGTCGGCTCAATTCAGGCCCAACCCAAACGAAGTGTCGCTGACGACGATGATGACGATCTGGACGAGGTTTTGGAGGCTGAGGCGGTCGTCGAGCAAGTTGCTCGAAAGCCAGCCGCGCCAACGCCACCGGAGGATTCGAAACCCGAACCCGTCACCAATATTAGTGTTGCCCCCAAAGCCGAGGTCGCACAGCCAGCTACCGAATGGAGCGACGCGGATGAAGTCCCTGTGGATTCGGTCGATATTCATAAAATGTCCGGGTCCGAGCTGGAACCGCTCAGCGCGATGCAACGCCGCGACCGCCTCGTCGAGGTCGTACGTTTGGTCAGCAAGCCGCTCGCTGCTGTGTTGGAATACGGCTACGTAGAATCCTTCGAAAACAAGCGCATCGAGTTCTCGCTGGCCGATAAATATCTGGCGATTATCAATGACAAGGGGCGAGTTCAGACGCTCCAAGAGGTCGTCACTCGGTTCCTTGGCGCAGATTGGGTTGTTGATGTCTTGCTTCGCGACGATGCCAAAGGGAAGCGTGTCACCACGATTTCCGAAGAACGTGAACGCGAACGTGAAGCTCGCAAAGCGTCACTCGAAGCGGAACTCATGGGAAGTGTTGCTGTGACACGCGCGCGCGAGCTCTTTAACGTTCCCGAAGATAAAGTACGTGTACAGGTGCGGCTGTTCGACGAAATTTGACGCGTTTCACGTGAAACCATGAAACCTATTCGAATCCTCATAGCTGAAGACAGTCCGCTTTTTGCGGAGGTCCTGCAGAATACGCTTGAGGCGGAATTCGACATGGAGGTTTTGGCTGTAGCCGAAAACGGTCGGCTCGCCGTGAAGCTTTGCGAAGAGCTTCGTCCCGATCTGGTTCTGATGGATATCCAGATGCCAGAAATGGACGGGTTGCAGGCCACCGAGGCCATCATGGCCCAGTCCCCGACGCCTATTTTGGTCATTACCGCAGACCCTTTTCATAAGGGAGTTGATCTGTCGTTTCGTGCCCTGTCGGCCGGAGCATTGGACCTGATGTCCAAACCCGAAACCGTGCCTTGGCCCGATGGCTCACGCAGAGATTTTTTGAGGAAAATCCGGCTCCTCTCGCAGGTGCCCGTCGTTCGGCACATGCGGGGACGAAAGCAACCCCAACCACCTGTCGGTCTGTCCACGACGTCTGAATCGCAGCCGGTAGATGGTGTGGTCGGCATTGTCGCGTCGACCGGCGGACCTCGTTCTTTGGGCACGATTATCGGTGAACTGGAATTGGATTTCCCGGCACCCATTTTGATTGTGCAACACATTATGCCCGGATTTTCGGCCCATTTGGCAGATTGGTTAAATCGACTTGGGTCTCTTGAAGTTGTCGAGGCCAAACCGGGCATGAGGATGGAACGTGGGCGAGTTTACATCGCATCGGCAGACTCCCATTTGGAATTGGGCCCAGCGGGCATTCTCCGAGTCCACGATGACGCGCCGGTGTCGGGCCACCGTCCCAGTGGTGATCTGCTATTGGAGAGCTTGGCTAAATTTGCAGGCCCCAAAGCTGTTGGACTTGTGATGAGCGGTATGGGCAGCGACGGTACTCTTGGATTGGCGGCCGTCGGCCGGGCAGGCGGACGCACCTTGGTACAGGATAAGGCGTCCAGCGTAGTGTACGGGATGCCACAATCGGCGATTGACCTTGGAGTCGTGCAAAGGATCGTTAAACTTGAGGAAATCGGATCGGTATTGAGAACAGAGATACTGGAAGTCCAGGAAAGATCATGACTGGTAATTTAGTGAAAGTAGCCTGTGAACTCATCTCGGGTTGGACCGGCTTCGAGTTGCGCAGCATTGCACCACAGCGCATCCGTGACTTTGTGGAGCGCCGAAGTGCCCAACTCGGATATCCAAGTGCGTCCGCTTACCTTGAGGACCTGAAACTCGCCGACGCGGTTGCACCAGAACCTCAGCGCCTGATCAACCTGGTGACCAACGGGCTGACACATTTTTGGCGCGATGAACCACAGCTTGATGCGCTTCGGGCGGCTTTAACGGAGACCGCCGCGCGTATCAAGGACCGCCCGATTCGAATTTGGTGTGCCGGGTGTTCCACGGGCGAGGAAGCTTACACGGTGGCGATGATTGCGTCGGAAGAGAAGATTTCGGTCAAGGTCTTGGGGACGGATATTAACACTGAAGTGCTGAGTCATGCGGCGCTTGGTCGCTACTCCGCGTGGAGCATGCGGCGTCTGAATCAGTCACGTAGAGACGCGTATTTTCGCCCTCACTCAAACCTCCTTGAGGTGGCCGACGGACTAATCGACGTGGTGGAATTTCGATACCATTCGGTCACCAGTCGGCCTCCGGAACCCCAAACGCAATGGGACCTGATTCTATGCAGAAACGTCCTCATCTATTTGCACGAACGAGCGCGGGAACGGGCAGCTGAGAACTTTGCAGGATCGTTGAACGCGGACGGATATCTGCTTTTAGGGTCTTCTGAGCAACTCATGGAAGGCCATGAACTGTTCCGGGCTTCTCGTCGTGAAGGCGGGTTTGTCTACCGCCACACCGAAAAAGACGCCGGTTCAACGAGCGCGATCATCCTGGAGCTTGACGAGGAATCCGTCCCACTGCTGGCCGGCCGGGACCTGGATGCTTCCGCGACACAGGAAATCGACGGTGACGCCCCTATCATCGAACTGGTTCAGGCTGGTTTGGCACACCTCCAGTCTGACCTGGGTGCGGCTTTGGCGTGCTTTGAGGCGGCTGCGGGTTACGACCCTTTTGTCCTTGAGACCTACATACACTTGGCTGCTGCGCTGACGAAGGCCGCCCCCGAGCGCGCGGGTGAAGCGCTTCAGAAGGCTCTGTTTTTGGACCCGCACCATTGGTACGCGGCCTATGAGTTGGCCAAGATCCACGACTCGCAGGGAGAGCGCCGTCGCGCGAAGATCGCGTATTCGCAGGTGCTCGAGGGACTAGACCATCGACGCCGTCCACTCTTTGACGAACGCATGATTGGCGAAGACCTGTTCCACGTGGAACTTCGCAGTGACGAGATTCGAGCCGCATCAATCGCCGCCCTCGAAAGCCTCATCGCGCAGTGATATAAGGCGCCATCCCCTTTTAATCGAACTTTTAGGAGCCGAAAATGATTGGTTACGAACCGACCGAAGACCAGAAGATGTACCAGAAAACTGCTCACGAATTTGCTCGTGATGTGATTCGACCAGCGGCGCCTCATCACGACGAGACGGGCGAGTACCCTCACGCTGTTTTGAAACAAGCGTGGGAGCTTGGTCTGATGAACACCATGATTCCTGAGGCCAATGGCGGTTTGGGACTTGGCTGCCTCGACGCGTGCATCATTGCCGAAGAGTCGGCGTGGGGTTGCTCGGGCATTGGAACCGCGATGGAGGCCAACGGTTTGGCCGAAGCTCCAATCATCATGTTTGGGACCGACGCCCAGAAGAAAAAATTCCTGTCGCCGATGACCGAAGAATACCAGCTCGCAGCCTATTG
>JBBKVQ010000079.1:0-5522 GCA_037968515.1 Bradymonadaceae bacterium | reverse complement strand
TCTGAGCCGAACTTACTGATACAGGCCGTTAACATGAAATTCTTTAGGGACCACGGTCGGTACGTCGTGGCGACCATTGCTCTCGCGATCGCATTTGTTCTAAGCGTCCAGTTTAGTGACCGAGGCGTCGAATTTGACCTTCGTAACACCGCATGGTCCGCCTCGGACGCAAATGCCGATTATGACCTGTCATCACTTAAAATCCTGAATCGTGTGCTCTTGCAGGTGAAGGATAATTACGTCGAGCCCGAGCGTATCGACCCGAACAAAATGTTGGTCTACGCGCTGGACGAGATTCAAAACTCGATCCCCGAGGTCGTCGTAGCGTTTGACAAAGATCGCGACGACCACCCAACCACAGCCGTGGTTTCGGTGAACGAAAAGTCCAAGAAATTTGAGATCGCCAAGATCGCAAGCCTCTGGGAGATGAGCTTTCGTTTGAAAGAGATCTTCGGGTTTGTGCAACAGCACCTCAAGCCGAACGAAGACATGAAATACCAAGACGTCGAGTACGCAGCCATCAACGGCATGCTCTCGACCTTGGATCCTCACTCGAACCTGTTGCCGCCTCAGAACTACGAAGAAATGCAGACCCAAACCGGCGGTAAGTTCGGCGGGCTTGGCATCGTGATTTCGTTGCGCGAAGGGCAGCTGACCGTGATCAGCCCCATCGACGGGACTCCAGCCGCCAAGAAAGGCCTGAAGGCTTTGGACAGCATCACACGCATCAACGAGGAATCGACCGTCAACATGAGCCTGACCGATGCTGTGAATATGCTTCGCGGCGAGCCGGGCACAGATGTGGATTTGTGGGTTTTGCGCAAGGGTTGGGACGAGTCTCGCAAATTTGTGATTACCCGTGCCATCATCAAGATCGATTCGGTGGAATCACAGGCGCTATCGAATAAAACCGGCTACGTAAAAATCAAAAACTTCCAGGCCAACACCTATTCGGACCTCAAGAAGCAACTTGACGACCTGAAGACCAAAATGGGTGGAATGAACGGGCTTGTGATCGACTTCCGCGATAACCCCGGCGGGCTCTTGGATCAGGCGATTCGCATCAGCGATTTGTTTGTCGATTCCGGAGTCATTGTCAGCACTGTGTCGGCAGGAAACGTCGTTCGCGAACGACGCGAAGCCCACGCAGCTGGAACCGAGCCAAAATACCCCATCGTTGTGCTTGTGAACGCAGGCAGCGCCTCGGCCAGCGAGATCGTCGCCGGTGCGTTGCAAAACCTCGACCGCGCGGTTGTCGTTGGAGACACCACGTTCGGAAAAGGCTCGGTGCAAGTACTCACGCCATTCCCCGACGAATCAGCACTTAAGCTGACCGTGGCTCAGTACCTGACTCCAGGTGGGATTTCGATTCAAAGCACCGGCATCATCCCGGATTTCCACTCCGCACCCGTGGTGCTGACACGCGACTTGGTCGACATGTTCCCGTCTTTGAACGTGATTCGTGAAGGAGACTTAAACTCTCACCTCACCAACGATGCGACCAAAAAGACCAAGAACCAACGCTACACGATTCGATTCTTCGACAAAGAATTGAGCGAAAAAATCGCCAAATTCGAGAAGAATAAAGACAACGACGAAGAGCCTGAAATCGAGGCTCCCGAAAAGTTCCGAGAGGATTTTGAAATCAAACTGGCGCAGCGATTGATCGCAAAAGCCGGGACGACCTGGAACCGCAAAGAATTGGCAGAAAAACTGCTCCCTGAGCTCGATGCAGCCGGGAAGGTCGAAAACGAAGCCATCAAGAAAGAGCTCAAAAAATATGGGATCGACTGGGGCGAAGGTGTTTCGGCGAAAAATCCGAAACTGGCCGTCGACTTCAAAACTTCGACCTCCACAACCGTGAAGGCCGGCGACAAGTTCAAGATGGAGCTCTCGGTCACCAATAACTCCGACAAACCCGTCTATCGCCTCAAAGGCATGACGGTCAGCGATAATGCTTCGTTGGACGACCGTGAATTTGTGTTGGGTCGGTTGAATCCAGGCCAGTCACGGTCTTACAGCGTGGACGTGACCATCCCCAAAGATGTGCCTTCGCGACACGACCTTGTGGTTATGACCCTCAGCGACGACAGCGTTGAATTCGACAACAAAGTTGAACTTCCGTTGATCATCGAAGGCGCCCTGCTTCCACAATTTGCGTTCTCTTATGAAATCACGGATTCGTCGGGAGACGGCCGGCTCACGCTCAACGAAAACGCGAAGCTTCGCGTGATCGTCAAAAACGTTGGCCGTGCCGACAGCGACGAGACCATCGTGTTCCTGAAGAGCTTGGCCCAAGAGGCCGTCTACCTGAAGGCTGGACGCGAAAAAATCCCGGCCATCAAGGTCGGTGAGCAGGTTTCCGTGGAATTTGAGTTCGACGTGAAGGGTGCCCCCAAGAAAAACATCATCGATTTGGAAGTCGACGTTTACGACACCACTTACCGTCAGCTGACCGCCAAGAAATTCACCGTCCCGTACTTCGAGAAAGACGCCAAGATGACGTCGCAGAAGGGTTTTGCAATCGTGACAACCGGCCCAGCGAAGGTGTTTGCTGGAACCTCGACCACTTCGGATGTGGCTGCCGTGGCCGCTGCCAAATCACAGCTGCCACTCTTGGGCAAAACCGACGGCTGGTTCAAGGTCGACCTGAATGGTCGTTCGGGTTGGATTCAGGCGAGCGCTGTGACGGTTCAGGCTACGGCCGGGTCGGCTGTGGCCATGAAGCCTTCGATGATGTACCAGCCGCCTTCGATCGAGCTTACACCAGCAACCTTTATGACCACTTCAACCAAGGTCGGCCTGAAGGGCCTGGCGTCGGACGACTCGGGAGTCAAAGACTACTATATCTACGTCTACAACCGAGATAACGCGCAGTTTAACTCGCGCAAACTGAAGTACGTTCACACCACCGGCGACAAGATCAAGATCGATACCAGCGTCCCGCTCTTTAAAGGGATGAATCGGATTGCGGTGGTTGCGCGCGACGAAGAAGGCATGACGACGACAGAAAGTACGTTCGTCTATCGCCGCTGAGTCGGTTGTCGGTTTTCGGTTTTCAGATAGTTTGCCGGGCTCTCGCCCGGTATTTTCTAAGCCGGGTCTGCGATAATCTTGATTCGCAGGCCCGTCCTTGCGTGCCCACTTTTCAGAAAAGCCTCGGGGATTTGAATCAAGCCACCTGGCTGAATCACTGCCTCGAACTGCATTCGCGTCGCGATTGGTGTGGTCACAGCGCCAGAAACAGCCGAAAGCGGGATGATTTCGATGTCTAGCGTCTGCATGCTCGCGTCCGGGCCCTTCATCGCAGCCAAAAGCTCGGGATCAGCGTTCTGCAAGGTGGTCCGCTCAGTAATGGCGGTCAGCTGCTGCGTGGCCTTAGTGTCATCTTCGGTCTCTTCGGCTGGCGCAGATTGAGCCGGCATCCTAACTGTGGCGTCGTTGGTCAGACGCATGTCCTGCTGCACACGCTGCATAATCGCGTAACGGTCCATCTCGACCGTACTACCCTGATCAATTGCTTCTGTCGGAATCGTGTGTGAGCCTGAAGATGCTTTGTTGGAGTCGTTTTCGCCCATTTTGTCCCTCAGGTGATTTAAGATGCCGGATGAGTTCAGGATACCGCCGCTTGGCGAAATCACAAGGGACCCAGAGCACGGGTTTTGCGATCCGACCACGCGTGTGTTGATCGGTGTACCGGTGTTGATGGCTCGTCTGGCGCCCGATAGCGCCTCGTGCCGGCGCGAGTCACGGATTGGCAGCCCTATGTCACGCGGCCAGTGGGCGGAGTTCTCGGGCCGGCTGAGCGCCGTTGAGCTATGGGCCGAGGACGCCGACCGCTTGAACCGAGTCCGTGGATGCCTGCGGGAACTGCCGGACATCAAGGCTTTGCTGGGGCAGATCATCGATGCCGAGTGGATCGGCACCGAGGGCGACCTGTTTGCGCTGAAGCGTTTTGGTTTTTACGCGATGTCGGCACTGCAGGAACTCGAGTTATTGCAGCGGGTTTGTCGTCGCCAGGCGGATGGGTTGTGGGACTTCCTGAATGCGATCCACCCCGAGGAAACTCCGTCGGCTCGTTTCTTGGTCAGCGACGCCCACGATCCAGCACTTGCGGGTGCTCGAGCTGAGCTTAAAAACGCTCGCCGGCACGTGTCTGATTTGCGCAAGATTGCCGAAGCTGAGTTTGCCGAGCTTGGTCTCAGATTTGATATTCATGGTCGTGGCCATGCCGGACCGGATTTTAAGGGTGCGGATGGGTTGATTTGGCAAGATGAAGCGTGGGTCCTTCAAAATCCCGAACTAAAATCGGCTCAAACGGCGCTCGCCGTTGCACAGCATGCCAATGACGTGAGTGTGGCGAACGCGATTCGTAGGATTTCTTTGACGGTTTTTAGCGCGTTCGGGACCCTTCAAGAGGCCTTTGATTTTCTGAATACGCTGGACCTTGATCTGGCTAAAATTCGGCTTCGTGACCAGATCGGAGGGTCGTTTCCCAAATGGGCCGACCAAACAAAGATTCAGGGCGGTTACGCGATTGATTTGCAATCACCCCAACGCGTGGATATCTCGCAGCCGAATTTAATGGTCATTACCGGCCCTAATATGGGTGGAAAATCTGCGCTATTGCGACTCGTGGGGCTTTGCCACTGGTGCCTGCGCCACGGCATGCCTGCTCCGGCCAAGGACTGTGAAGTACGGCCCTTTGACCACGTGGTTTATGTGGGGGCCGATGCCGACGAATCCGTCCCGGGCCTGTCGTCGTTTGGCCGCGAGGTTCGGCGTTTGGTGACGTGGTGGGGAGCCTCAAATACCCTATGGCTTTTTGATGAACTTGGGCGAGGAACCCATCCTGATGAAGGCGCTGCCATTGCAAAAGAAGTGGTTCAGGCCCGCGTAGAAAAAGGCGATTACGTCTTGATTGCCACCCATTTTCCAGACGTGGTTCATATCGATGGGGCCCACTGCATGCGGATTGCCGGAATCACAGACCCCAAGGTTTTGGAACGGGCCGCGGCCGGCGAAATTGATGTTGAGGTAGCTCTGCGAAGCGCAATGGACTATCGCCTCGTGCCGGGCGATGAAGTCCCGCGCGACGCGCGTTTGGTCGCACGCGCACTTGGGTTGCCGCTAAAGGATCTGAAGTGACGGAATTCTTAAATATCCGCGAAGACTGGGGGACCTTGAACGAGGTCGCCGAGGACCTGTTTCGTCTTCGTTTGTTCAACCCACGTGGAGCGTTGCTGATCAACACCTGGATCTATCGCTCCGACCTTGGGCTGGTCGTGATCGACCCCGGCTGGCCCTGGACGTTCGCCGGTTTTGAATCCGCGCTGGCCGTCCTTGGTGGAAGCGTCGAGACCGTCCATCACTGGCTCTACACACATACCCATGTCGACCATATGGGATTGGCAGCCATATTAAGTCAGCGAAGCGGGGCGCCACAGACGACGTGGTCGGGCGTGCGTCCCCATCTGGAGCAGTGGCACGCCTACCAAGACGCGACAAACGACTGGTCGGAC
>JBBKVQ010000078.1:0-3638 GCA_037968515.1 Bradymonadaceae bacterium | reverse complement strand
TTTTGAAGACGACGTGGAGTTCTATTGGTCGCGCTCACGCGTGCTCGAAAAGTTATCGAGTCTTCCAGACGGCACGATTCCAGAAGGGCTTTCACCGACCCTCGGGCCTGATGCCACGGCGCTGGGACAGGTGTTTTGGTACACACTTGAGGGCCACGATCCAGACGGAAATCTGGTGGGTGGTTGGGACCAGGACGAGCTGCGGTCGATTCAAGATTGGACCATTCGTTATGCGCTACAGTCGGTTGAAGGGGTAAGCGAGGTCGCGTCGGTGGGCGGTTTTGTGCGCGAATATCAGGTCGATGTGGACCCCGAGGCGATGCGCGCCCAAGGAGTGACCTTAAGCCAAGTTGCCGCCGCAGTTAAAAACTCAAATCTGGATGTCGGCGCGCGAACGCTCGAGATCAACAACGTCGAATACGTGGTTCGCGGCATTGGATTTGTGAAAACTTTGGCCGACCTTGAATCGACCGTGGTGGCCTCGCGCGATTCGACTCCGATTCGGATTAAAGACGTTGCGTCCGTTAACCTTGGACCCGAGCTCAGGCGCGGTGCGCTTGACGATGCGGGGGCTCCCGCGACGGGTGGAGTTGTTGTGGCGCGGTTTATGGAAAACCCGCTTCAGGTGATTTCAAACGTTAAAAAACGCATTAAAAAAATCCAAGCGGGCCTGCCCAAACGCACGCTTGAAGATGGCACTGTTTCGCAGGTCACGATCGTTCCATTTTATGACCGAACGGTGCTGATTTACGAGACCCTAGAAACACTCTCGACCGCGCTGTGGCAGGCGTTGCTGATTACGCTGATTGTCGTGTTGGTCATGCTCAGGAACCTTCGTAGCTCGTTCTTGATTTCGCTCACCTTGCCGCTGGGAGTGCTCGCGGCGTTTGTGACGATGAAGATTACGGGGGTCGACGCCAATATTATGGCCTTGGCTGGTGTGGCCATCGCGATCGGGACGATGGTGGATATCGGCATCGTATTTATCGAGAATATTCAGCAGCATTTGGAACGTGACGAGGGAGAGCCACGTCTTGTGCTCGTCAGGCGGGCTGCGGCGGAAGTCGCCCCCGCCGTGATGACGTCTGTTGCGACGACGGTGGTGAGCTTCTTGCCCGTTTTGGGACTTTCTGGTGGAGAGCTGCGCCTTTTTGCGCCGCTGGCTTTCACCAAAACCTTCGCGATGGTCTCGGCGTTTGTGCTGGCGGTCATGATTTTGCCGGCCGTTGCCGTCATCGTGATGCGTCGCGAAAACCCAAAATGGACCAAAGCCGGCCGGGTCGTGAACTTCATTGCGGTTGTGGGAGTGACGTTACTTTTGGCCAGTGATTGGATGCCGCTCGGTATCAGCAAAGGCATTCTTTTGAACGCTCTTTTTGTCGGCGGAATCGTTGCGTTTGTGATGGGGCTTTTTCGCTTATTCGAGTTTTTCTACGGGCGAATTTTGAATGTGGTTCTGCGGCATAAAACCCTGTTTTTGACGGTGCCAGTGCTGGTGATTTTGATGGGTGTTGTGGCGTGGCGAGGATTTGATTCGGTGTTTTCCTGGCTGCCAGATTCAGTCCGGCAGACCTCGCCCGTGGTCAAATTGGCCCACAGTTTCCCCGGTTTTGGCCGTGAATATATGCCGCCCTTTGATGAGGGCGCATTCCTCTATATGCCAACCACGATGCCGCATGCTTCGATTGGCGAAGTTGCTGAATTGTTGTCGAATATGGACGCCGCGATTGCCGCGATCCCCGAAGTCGACCGCGTTGTCGGAAAACTGGGCCGAGTTGACAGCGCGTTGGACCCGGCGCCGATTTCGATGGTCGAAACGGTCATCACGTACCTCCCTGAGTATCGTACCGACGAAAACGGCGAGCGTGTGCGCCAGTGGCGTGATCATATTAAGAGCTCTCAGGATATTTGGGACGAGATATCTAAGGCCGCCGAGATACCTGGCGTGACTGGAGCCCCAGTTCTGATGCCGATTGCGGCGCGAATCGTGATGTTGCAAAGCGGTATGCGGGCGCCGATGGGCATCAAAGTCCATGGGCCCAAACTCGAGACGATCGAAGCCTTTGGGCGAGACCTTGAGACCTTATTGAAAGAAGTTCCAAGTGTTCGCTCCGAGACCGTTTTTGCCGACCGAGTTGTGGGCAAACCTTATATAGAACTGGTGATCGACCGAGAGGCAATCGCTAGGTACGGCCTGTCGATCGTGGACGTGCAGAGCGTGTTGCAGGTGGCTCTTGGCGGCATGATGTTGACCCAAACGGTCGAAGGTCGTGAGCGTTATCCCGTGCGTGTCAGGTACATGCGTGAGGAACGCGACTCGATCGAAGCGCTGGAACGTGTTTTTGTGCCGACCCCAAATGGAGAACAAATTCCGCTGACGCAGTTGGCGAAAGTCGAGTATGTGCGCGGCCCACAAATGATTCGGTCCGAGGACACGTTCCTGACCAGCTACGTGCTTTTTGATAAAAAACCCGATATCGCCGAGGTCGAGGCCGTCGAAATGGCCAAAGCCTATCTGGAACAAAAAATACAATCTGGAGAGCTGGATGTTCCAGCCGGTGTGAGCTTTGAATTTGCAGGTTCGTACGAGAATCAGGTTCGCAGTGAAAAACGGCTCTTGGTGTTGGTGCCGCTGGCTCTAGCCGTGGTGTTCATGCTGCTTTACTTGCAATTTCATCGTGTCGTGATTACCGGCATCATCTTCACTGGAGTCGCCGTTTCCTTGTCGGGTGGGTTTCTGCTGATTTGGGCGTATGGCCAGCCTTGGTTCATGGATTTCACGGTTTTTGGCATCTACATGCGAGACCTATTTCAGGTGGGGACCGTGAACCTATCGGTAGCCGTGTGGATTGGATTCATTGCGCTTGTGGGCATCGCGACCGACGACGGTGTGGTCATGTCGACCTATCTGAAGCAGCGTTTTGATGTCGAGCCTCCCAAGAGCATTGCTGAGGTCCGTGAACGCACGCTTGATGCGGGCTTGCGCCGTGTTCGTCCATGTCTGATGACCACGGCCACGACAATTCTGGCACTTCTTCCGGTCGTGACGTCTCAGGGCCGAGGCTCGGATATCATGATGCCGATGGCGTTGCCGGCGATGGGCGGGATGGTCATCGAGTTGATGACCCTGTTTGTCGTCCCGGTCCTTTTCGCGGCCGCCGAAGAATTCAAGTTCCGTCGGTCTGGGCTGGGTTAGTCGGCCTGCTCGGTCCGCGTGGCTCCAGCCGCGCATGTGCTTGGTTCGCGTGGCTCCAGCCGCGCCTGCGCTTGGTTCGCGTGGCTCCAGCCGCGCATGCGATTCTGCCGCTTGGTGCGCGTGGCTCCAGCCGCGCCTGCGCTTGGTGCGCGAGCCTCCAGCCGCGCCTGAGATTCTGCGCTTGGTCCGCGTGGCTCCAGCCGCGCCTGAGATTGGTACGCGTGGCTCCAGCCGCGCCTGAGATTCTGCGCTTGGTTCGCGTGGCTCCAGCCGCGCCTGCGCTTGGTGCGCAGGCCCTATGGCCTGCATGCGATTCCTGCGATTATTCAGACACATGCGAGCCATAAGGCTCGCGGACCAATCACAAAAACAACCTCGTCATCGACCCCACGCGTACCAATCAGAGGCGCGGCTGGAGCCACGCGTACCAATCTCAGGCGCG
>JBBKVQ010000077.1:0-22479 GCA_037968515.1 Bradymonadaceae bacterium | reverse complement strand
ATCGTCTACTACATGAACGCGTCGACCTACATGATCGACACATCTGTGGCCGATATCAGCCCAGCGATGTCGATTGGAATCGGCGTTGGCTCTTTGTTTGTAGGGTGGTTTTTTTACGATATCGCTTGCCGATCGCCGTTGCTCAAAAAGCCGGCGCTCATGCTGCTGGTGATGTTCACGTTTTTGACTGCTTGCGCCTATGGTTTGCAGCAGTATTTGAGCCCCCGTGCGGCCTATATTCATATCGGCGCGATGATCGGCACGATGATGGCCGGCAATGTTCTTTTTGTGATTATTCCGGGACAAAAGAAGCTGGTTGCCGCCGCAGAAGCTGGCCGCGAGCCAGACCCTTGGGACGGCATTTATGGCGGCCTTCGTTCTCGCCATAACAACTACTTTACGCTGCCTGTTTTGTTCCTGATGACCTCCAGTCATTTTCCGATGACCTATGGCAACCCGCATGGTTGGGCGATTTTGGCGACCCTTTCGGCGGTCGGTATCGCAATTCGGCATCACTATAATATCCAACACCGCACCAAGAGTGCGATGTGGGTCATGCCCGTGGGCATTTTGGTGATTGCGGCGCTGGCTTGGTTTACCGCGCCCGCGTCGTCGGGCGGCGCCAACTACGAGGCGCTCGAAAACCACCCGCCTGTAACCTTGGCAGAAGCTCAAACCGTGGTTTCGACCCGATGCCTCAGCTGTCATTCGGGGCAGCCGACAGACGATGTGTTCAAGGTCGCGCCCAACGGCACGATTTTCGACACCCCGCAGCTGATGCAGAAATGGGCGGGCCGCATGAAGGTTCGTGCCTACGACCTGAAAACCATGCCGATGGCCAACAAGACCCAAATCACCGACGAAGAACGTCTGATTTTGGCAGCTTGGGTTCATCAAGGCGCTAAGATTGACTGAGCGCTGATTGCGCCGTTCTGCAGGAACTCACCGTGGCCCGTTATGCCCTGAAATCGTCTCGTGTATTTATCGAGTCGGCCTTTGTTGCCGCGCAAGTCATCGTTGCCGACGGGTTGATCGAATCGATCGAAGCCTTCGATACCGAGCTGGACTGCGAGGTTCAAGACTTGGGCGCGGCGGTGTTAATGCCTGGTCTGGTCGACACCCACGTGCATATCAACGAGCCCGGCCGCACCGATTGGGAAGGCTTTTCGACGGCGACCCGCGCGGCGATTGCGGGCGGGGTAACGACTGTCGTGGACATGCCATTGAACTGCATCCCCGTGACCACGACACGTGACGCTCTGAAGGTGAAGCTTGCTGCCTGCAAGCCGTCCCTTTACGCCGATACCGGTTTTTGGGGCGGAGTCGTTCCTGGCAACGCTGAAGACCTTTTAGGGCTTGCGGAGGACGGGATTTTGGGCGCCAAAGCGTTCATGATCGACTCGGGGATTCCTGAGTTCGAATGGTCTGACACCGAGGACCTGCGCGCAGGGATGTTGGCTCTTAAGTCCAAAGGCTGCGTGATGTTGGCTCATTGTGAGCTCGATCTGGGCGCACACCCTGACCACAACGATCCCAAGACCTACATCAGTTTTTTGGAATCTCGCCCGCAGGAATGGGAGGTTCAGGCGATCAAAAAATTGCTGGATCTTTGCCGCGAAACACGTTGTCCCGTGCATATCGTGCACCTGTCGGCGGCGGCGGCTCTGCCCATGATTCAAGCAGCTAAGGACGAGGGCCTACCTTTGACGGTCGAGACCTGTCCGCATTATCTGACGATTGCCTCGGAAGACATTCCAGACGGCGCGACCCAGTACAAATGTTGCCCGCCGATTCGTGAGCGAGTGAATCAAGACAAGCTTTGGAAGGCGCTTGAATCGGGGCTGATTGATATGGTCACGACCGACCATTCGCCCTGCACTCCGAACCTGAAACTGCCAGAGCGCGGTGATTTTCTGGAAGCGTGGGGCGGTGTTTCGTCGCTGCAGCTTGGGTTTCCGTTGGTTTGGACTATGGCAAAAGATCGAGGTGTCTCGTTGGAACGCGTGATCAACTGGATGTCCGCTGTGCCCGCAAAGGTCGCGGGTTTGCAAGGTCGTAAAGGTTCGATTCGACCCGGAATGCACGCGGACTTTGTGGTGTTTGAGCCCGAGGCCACCCAAACCGTGCACGCGAGTGACCTAGAAATGAAGAATAAGGTCACACCTTACGACGGTCGCACTGTGACTGGTGTGGTCCGGAAGACCATCTTGCGTGGCAACGTAGTCTACGAAAACGGGAAATTTTCTGCGCCTCAGGGCCAGCCCATCTTAGGAAGAGATAAATAATGAGCGCTCCATCCAACGTATTGTCCTTTACCGGTCTAGTTGACCTTCTGTCTGAAAACTTTGGCGGCCAAGCCTTGGCGACCTCGGACGACTTTTTTGCCGGCATAGAAAATCTAGTCAAACCCGGTCGTGGCGTGTTCCTGCCTGACGAATTCACGCCCAACGGCAAATGGATGGACGGCTGGGAATCCCGTCGTCGCCGCGGTGGAGCCGACCACGACTGGTGCATTTTGGCGCTCGGAGTTCCTGGGGAAATCCGCGCGTTCGACATCGACACCAACCACTTTTTGGGCAACCACCCACCGTTTGCTGCCGTCGATGCCGTGTACGCTCCAGGCGCGACAACCGAGGCTTTAAAATCGGCTGACTGGGTTGAAGTTTTGCCTCAATCCCCGCTGAAGGCGGGGTCTCAGAACCTGTTTGCCGTGGCTAATTCTGGCACCTACACCCACGTCCGACTGAGGATCTACCCAGACGGCGGCGTGGCCCGGTTCCGCGTATACGGCACCGTGGATTCCGACTGGAAACTGGTCGAAGAGCGCGACGAAACGTTGGCTTTGTTGAAGCCGGGCGAAATTGACCTTGCGAGCCTTCGCAACGGCGCAACTGCGCTGGCTTGCAGCGACATGTTCTTTTCGCCAATGGAAAACCTGATCACGCCCGGACCCGCTGCTCATATGGGCGGCGGATGGGAAACACGTCGCAAACGTCACCCTGGCTACGACTGGATTTTGATTAAATTGGCGGCTCGCGGCCGTGTCAATTTGGCCGTTTTGGACACAGCTTATTTCATTGGTAATTTTCCCGACAGCGCCATGCTGCAGGGGATCGATGCGCCAAACGCCCAAATCACCGATTTAACCCACGGAGACGAGGGTTGGTCGACGATTTTGCCAGACACTAAAATGGCAGCCGACACCCGTTTCCATTTCCGCGATGAATTGGCATCTCATGGCCCCATTACCCATGTCCGCGTCAAGACCTTCCCCGACGGCGGCATCAGCCGAATGCGCCTGTACGGAACGCGGGAGCAAAAATGAGTTTGTTGGGCTGGTTGAATGCGCTGCCGGCAGATGAAGCGGCGAGCACATTCAAACGTTGCTGCGGTTCTTCGAAGTGGGCGAACTCGATGGCGGCGTGCCGTCCTTTCGCGTCGTTAGAAGCCATTCATGCGGCCGCAGACGACCAATGGGCGGATGTTGGTCGTGACGATGTTTTGGAAGCGTTTTCACACCATCCAAAAATCGGTTCGGACATTAACGAGCTGCGAAAGAAATTTGCGGCCACCGCGACTTGGTCTGCCGGGGAACAGGACGCCGTGAGCGGCGCACCCGAGGCCGTGTTGCTGGGTTTGCGAGACGGAAACGTCGCCTACGAAGACCGTTTTGGCCATATCTTTATTGTCTGTGCGACTGGTAAAAGCGCGGACGAAATGTTGGAAATTTTACAGAAAAGACTGGGCAATTCGCCCGAGGTTGAATTTGCCATCGCCAAGGGCGAGCAGGCAAAAATCACCCATCTGCGACTCGATAAAATGGAGGTTTCATGAAAAGTTCAATCACCACCCATGTTCTGGATACGGCGTCAGGCCGTCCAGCACGCGCCATGTCTGTTGCATTGGAGCGCCTTGATGGGTCCTTCATTGAAGTAGGCAAGGGCATCACTAACGAAGACGGCCGAGTCTTGGACCTGCTTCCGGGGGGCGCCGCAGCCACGGGCACTTATCGACTCACATTCGATACCGGCGCCCACTATAATGCGCAGGGAAAAACCTGTTTTTATCCGCTGGTGAGCATCACTTTTGAGGTCACGGCCAGCGACGAGCACTACCATGTCCCGTTGCTGCTCAGCCCCTACGCTTACTCGACGTACCGAGGCTCTTGAGTCGGTTGTCGGTTGTCGGTTGTCGGTCTTCGGTCGTCGGTTGTCGGTACTCCAGGCTCCAGTCTGGCCCTGCCGGGCCTTGACGAAAATTCATCGAATGCACACGATGCAGCCTCAACAAGTGCCCCGACTTTCCGATATGAAACGAATACTCTTTTTTTTGGTCTTCTCGATGGCCGGTTGTGCCTCGCCCATGAGCACGTTGCAGACAGCGCGAACCACGCCGAAAGGCGACGTTGACGCCTATGTCGGAATTGGTGCGAACGTTTCGACTAGCCTGATCGGCTCCATTTCGGATTTGGGCGAAGACGCTGCAGACAAGGCGAAAGCCCAAATTGATCAGGGGCAAACACCCAACCTCACCCAACAAGACCGCGAAAACATTATTGGTGCAGCGATCTCTTATGGTCTTTTTGGTCCCGTGCCCGTGGCGGAATTTGGGGTGCGATATGGATTAATGGAGCGGTGGGATGTGGGGGCGGCATACACAAGCGCTGGCTTTAAATTAGAAACTAAAGTCATGTTTTTGTCGCAAAGAACAGACGGTTTCGATTTGTCGCTAGGGGTTGTCGGCCAGCGCCAAAGCTACGAACCACCAGTTCCTAGTTTTTTAAAAGATGTCTTTCAGCTCGAAGATATTAAGCGCACGAATATCGCTTTTAACCTGCTGGCCGGAAAGCATTTTGGCCGCAACGCTTTCGTTTATGGTGGCCCGAAACTCGTTTATACCAATCTGGAATTAGGTTTCATCGAACAAATCAGTGACTCGACCGCAAATTCCGTGGTTGTGGATGACAGCTTCGTCATGGCTGGTGCCGTGGTCGGCGGAGGTCTGGGGTGGAAATACGTGTTTTTTATGCTGGAATTGAACGCGCTATACTACAACTACGAAGCAACGATTCTTGATACGCCGCTTGCGGTTTCGGGGATCGATTTCTACCCTGCCTTGGCTTTTCGGGTTCAGTTTTACTAGCCGCCAGCAGTTGGCAGTATGTAACGATTGGCAGACGGAGATGACGTGAAAATTGAAAAAGTTTGTGCGATTGGAACCCTGTTGTTGGGCGGGACCTTTGTTGGCTGCGGTGACGAATCGACACCGGTCGTTTCGCCAGCCAATAACACGACGAATAATCCCACGACCGGTTCGAGCAATAATGCGACAACTTCGACGAATAACTCGACTGATTCGGCGACCAATAACGCGACGACCAGCTCGAATAACTCGACAAGTTCGGCGACCAATAACGGGACAACCGGCACGAATAACGCGACGAATGGCTCGACAAATAACACGACCAACAACACGAATAACGTTCCGTGTGATTTTGAAGCCGTAAATGGCGTGATCGCTTTCGAAGCCGAGTCGTTGACCCTCAACGAGGATTGGAAAACCCGCACACAGGCGGCCGGGTACGAAGGGGCTGGTTACGCTGTTTGGGAAGGAAGCCCGTTTAATAACGACCCAACTCACGGCGTCATTACGGTCCAGATAAAGATCGCAGAGGCGGGGAGATACCGCTTTCAATGGCGTTCAAGAATCGGAATGGGCACCAATACGACCGAACATAATGATGCTTGGGTGCGCTTCCCAGATGCTGCAGACTTCTATGGTTTGAAAGGCCAGCCGGGCGCAGAAATCCGTCGGTATCCAAAACCTATTTGCAACGATGCTGCGGCCATGGCCGCAATCACCGCGTCGGTCGATGTCGACGTCGCTGATTGCGCGCGTGGGTCGTCTAAAGACGGCTGGGCCAAGATTTATTCTTCGGGTGCGACCGACTGGAAGTGGTCCACCTTCACCAGCGATAACGACGCTTCAAGAGTCATGGCCGAGTTTGATTCCCCTGGCGTTTACACGTTTGAACTTGCGGCTCGCGCGGACTTTTTCCTGATCGACCGGATGGTGATCCACAAAGAAGATATCTCCGACGCGGTTGCGCAGGCTGCTGCAGAAACGGCCTGCCAATGAGCAGTGAGCAGATTGCGGTGCGTACCAATCGCAAGTCACAGCAGGCCATAGGGCCTGCGTACCAATCGCAAGCCACCCGACTACCGAAAACCGACAACTGAAAGCCGACCTACTCGAAACATGCGCCGGGCAGGTCGCCGCAGATGCCTTGGTCGCATTTGCCGCTGATGCATTGTGGGCCGGAGTTGCATACGCCGCCATCGGGCTTGAAAGCCACGCAGGCGCCTTGCTCGCAATATCCCGATCGGCAGTCGTCATTCGGTGTGCACGACTCGCCTAGGCCCTTCTGAGGCACGCAGACGCTTTCACGGCAGAACGAGTTGTACGGACATCGAAGCCCCTGACCGCAAGCCGAACCGAGCGCCACGACGGTGAAGCCGCCGCATTTATCGTTGATGCATCCCATGCCGACGCCGCAAGGGGCGGTCGGTGAGCAGGCATCCCCAAATTGGCCACGTTTTACGCAGGCGCTCTCTACACATCCATAACCGTCGTCACAACGGCCAAGGTCGCCGCCGCAAGTTGCGCCGTCACGGCCCGCAGCGATGCACGTTCCGCAGCCGCTGGTGGTGATGACGCAAGTGGAAGTTGGCTCGCACACAAAACTCTCGATCCCGAACGAACACGCGCCCCCAGCAGCCACGGTGCCCACCCACATGTCGGCGCATCCGCCGTCCAGGTCAAAGAGCTGCTTTTCACAAGCCACCGTTTCCAGATGGGCTTCACAAGCAGCCAGTCCTGAGGCCGATAGCGTCAACGCGCCTTTGGCAGCAAGCGCCGTATAATGTGGCTCGTAGGCGCCTTCGCAGGTTTCGGCAAAGACGGTCAAACACGTCGCATTATCGTCAACGGCCATGCGTCCACAGCGCAAATAATAATCGCAAAACATCTGAGCCGTGAGCTCACAATAATTCGATGCGATGACCTCCAGCCCAGGCATATCCAAGGCGGTATCTGCCAAAACATCGATTTCTGCGTCGGGAGTCACGCCGATATCGCTGGTGTCCGTCGTCCCGGCGTCTTCGACTGTCACAAGGTCCGTCCCCGCGTCGACGGAAACGGCAGGATCGTCGGTGCCACAGGCCGCAAAAGACATCAGGGCCGCCGAAATAATAATGGTATTTCTAAATTTCACAGCGAAACATCGTGGCCATAGAGCTTGGTGCGCTCTGCGTTGATTTCTTCGCTCTCGGCGTACTCGTCGAACGTCATGTAACGGTCCAGCAAGCCACCTGGGGTGATTTCGAGGATGCGATTTGCGACTGTATTTACGAGCTCGCGGTCATGCGATTTGAACAAAATGACGTTGTCTTTGTCGAAGTCACGCATGGCGTTATTCAGCGCCGTGATGCTCTCAAGGTCCAAGTGATTGGTGGGCTCGTCAAAAACGAGTGCGTTGGCGCTTTGCTGCATTACGCGTGACAACATGCACCGTACTCGCTCTCCACCAGAAAGAACCTTGACCGACTTCTGGGTGTCGTCGCCGCTAAAGAGCATGCGACCCAAGAATCCGCGGACATTTTCTTCGTGCTGATCCTTGATGAACTGGCGTAGCCACTCGATCAGGTTGATGTCGTTGTCTTTGAAGAACTCGTCATTTTCACGCGGAAAATAGCCCGGAGTAATCGTTCCTCCCCATTCAGCGGTGCCCGAATCTGGCTTCATCTCGTTGCACAGAATTTCGAAAAGCGTCGAAACAGCGCGACCGTCGTGACCCACAAACGCGATGCGGTCGCCCTGTTGCATGGTGAACGAAAGATTATCCAGCACTTTTTCGCCATCGATGGTCTTCGTGAGGTTTGAGACCGTGAGGATGGCTTTCCCACACGTTCGTTCACTTTTGAACACAATATGCGGGTACTTTCTGGTGGAAATGGGCAGGTCGTCCAAGGTCAACGAATCCAGCAATTTCTTTCGTGAAGTCGCCTGTTTGGCTTTCGAGGCATTCGAGCTGAAACGCTCGATGAAGGACTTCAATTCTTTGACCTTATCGGTCGTCTTCTTGGCGTCGTCGCGTTTCTGCTTCAGGCCAAGCTGCGCGGCTAGGAACCAGAAGTCGTAGTTGCCGGCGTAGATTCGGATTTTTCGGAAGTCGATGTCGGCAATATGCGTGCAGACATTATTCAAAAAATGACGGTCATGGCTGATGACAATGACAAGCGTTTCCTGGCGCTGCAGGTACTGCTCAAGCCAGGTGATGGTGTGAACGTCGAGGTTATTTGTAGGCTCGTCCAGAAGCAGGATGTCGGGTTTTCCAAACAGCGCTTGCGCCAGCAAAACTCGGACTTTCTCGCCGCCTTCAAGGTCACCCATCATTTTATGATGCAGCGGTTGAGGAACACCCAGACCCGAGAGCAACGTCGATACGTCGGACTCAGCCTCGTACCCGTTCATGTCGGCAAATTCCATTTCAAGGTCCGACGCGCGCGCGCCGTCTTCCTCGTTGAAATCGGGTTTGCTGTACAGAATCTCGCGTTCTTTCGACACGGCGTAAAGGCGAGGGTGGCCCATCATCACGGTATCGATCACGGACAGTTCGTCGTATTTGAATTGGTCCTGCTCAAGCTTGGCAACGCGCTGGCCGGAGGTCACATGTACCGAGCCGTTTGTCGGCTCAAGGTCCCCTGCGAGCACCTTCATGAAGGTCGATTTACCCGCGCCGTTTGCGCCGATCAGGCCGTAGCAGTTGCCCGGAACGAACTTCACGTTGACGTCATCAAAAAGCGGAGCGCCGCCAAAACTTACCGAAATACCTGATGTCGAAATCATCCCAAACCTCCCGAGGCGAAAGCGCCCCATCTAAGGCGGGGCGCTATCACGTTCGGCCGATCAACGTCAATACATGGCCCCCTATTCCAGCTTTTTTGGATCCGATTTGGGCAGGAAGAACCGTTCAGCGGCTTGGCTTATTGAGGTCCGCCATCATTCGATCCATGGCCTGAATGTTGGCCTGGAAGAGCGAAAGGAATGCTCCCCCAGAATGGTCCATCACGACCGCGTTTTTGCCGATTTCGCCCATCGCTGTTGGTTTCATCAGCAATCTGCCGCCCAGCGCCTCGACGCGGCTTGCACTTGCAGCGCAGTCGTCGACCTGGACTGCCACGCCCCAATGGGGTGGCGCGGCGAGATCGGCAGGAAGATCCTCGAGTGCTGCGACAGGGATTCCCTTCCACATGAAGGTTCTGGAGGATTTGCCTTTTCCCGTGTCCATCGGGCGCACATGCCAGCCGAATACCTCGTGGTAGAATCTCCGAGCGGCATCGGCGTCATCGGTCATCAGAGTGCGCCAGCAAAACTCGCCGGTTCTTGGACGTGCCACGGGTGACTCGACAGAATCCTCGGAGGTCATGATTCCCACTGCGGCTCCCGAAGGATCTTGAATCACTGCAATGCGCCCCACGTTGGGCATATCAAAGGGCGGAACCAGCGATTTTCCGCCGAATTTCGTGGCGTTCACGATGGCCTGCTCGACATCGTCGACCTCGACATAAAACAACCAGCCTTGCGGGAAAGGCGTCTCGGCAGTTTTGGACATCAGCCCGCCTACGGCGTCTTCACCGTTTTGGACGAGCCAGTATTGGCCGGGAGGGCCGAACGAATCGAAGCTCCATCCAAAAAGGCCGCCGTAGAAAGTCATCGCGGCTTCGGTGTTGGGCGTTGTGAGCTCATGCCATGAGATCTGACCGTGCATAGAGACCTTTTTTGTGCGGAACCGCGCGCCATTGCGCGCATCCTTGTTGTGCTGTGTTGTATGTTTTAGCCATGTTGTCGGCAAGGAAAAGTAATGAGCTCTTTTGATGAATTGATGAATGGAGTTGGCGCCGGAAAAGGACCGTTTCTGGCGCAGATTCCAGGCGGATGGGGGCAGGGGCGCGCCGCCTACGGCGGAATTTCTGGCGGCTTGGTTTTGCGAGCAGCAGCGCAGGTGAGTGAGAGGCCCATTCGGTCATTATCCCTGAATTTTGTGGGTCCACTCGCGGTGGGGGAAGCTGAGATATCCGCTCGGATTTTGCGGGAGGGCCGCTCCGCGACTCATGTCGCCTCAGAAATTTCGCAGGGCGATGAAGTGGTCGTGGCAGCGCTGGTTTTGCTTGGAGACGCCCGCGACACAGCCGTCGACTATCCAGGCCCAGAGGTCCCTGAAATGGTGCCGCCCTCGGACGGATTTGAAATGCCGTTTTACGAAGGTCTGATGCCCGATTTTACCCGGAATTTTTCGTACCGATGGACGACCGATTCGTTCCCGTTTTCGGGCGGAGCGCCCCACGTGCAGGGGTGGATTCGTGCCAAGGAAGGCATGACCGCTGGTCCGGCAGGGATCGTCGGACTGATCGATGCGTGGCCACCGCCAGTCTGGTCGATGCTTGATGCGCCTTATCCTGGATCTTCGGTGACGTGGTTTGTTTCCTTCACGCCGCATGCTTATCGGAGCGATCTTTCACGTGATGCGTGGTGGCGCTTTGATTCCAAGCTGACTTCGTCGAATGACGGATACGCACATTTCGAGAGCCATCTGTGGAACGAAGAGGGTGAACACGTTGCCATATCGAGGCAGGTCTTTGCCGAATTCAGCAAAAAACCATCGGAGTTGCTGACGCCCGAACACTAAGGCAGAGTCTACGCGTTCAATCACGGGTGTTTGGCCCTGCTTAGAGGTCGTATGAAGGTTCGAATCCTTGTTGTCTTGTTCCTGCTGAATGCCTGTTCGAGCGACGACGCGCCAAATCGAAGTGATTTCCAAAATGAAGATGTCGGCATGGATGCGCAAACAAATAACAAGGGTGACGACACGGGCGCCAACAACACGACAGACGCTTCAGAAACAGGAAGCGGTGCACTTGAGGCTCTGCTTCAAGACCTGACCGCCGGTGGGCAAGAAACCGCGCTGGCCTTAGCCAACGAAATGGGATGGCCTTTGGCGGTCGAGGGCGGCTACCTCTTTGTGTCGTTCGAAGACGCCTTCGACAAAGTCGGAGGGGACCACGACGACTTCGCGGGCACCGCCATGACACACGCGGAGGGATTTTCTTATGTCGTGCTGAACGTGGCACCGGGCTCTCGCTACAAGTTTTCGGACGGCTCGACCTTCAAAGCGGACCCGTGGGGCCGTTCTTACGTGTACGATGAGTTTGGTGAAATGACCCTTGTCGCTCCGACGTCGAAACATCTGGAACGTTTTTTCCAAATTGGAGACTCGAAGGTCGAACCCCGAAGGGTCACCGTTTTTCGCTCGGAGGGGACCCCAACTCACGTCCTCTATACCCACGACGGGCAGAACCTGTTTGCGCCCGACGCCAATTCAGGCGGATGGAAGCTGTTCGACCAAGCGCCAGCAGGGATGATGATTGTCGGCATCGATAATTCGGGTGCTCGCATGGAAGAATACACCCACGTGGTCGACGATATCGGTTCGGGCAATATCGGTGGCGGTGGCGATAACTACGCTGATTTTGTGAACACCACGGTTCGTGAACTCATTCGCGACCAATACGGGGAACCCGCGAAGGTTGGAATGATGGGTTCCTCGCTTGGCGGACTGATTAGCCTTTCGATCGTCGACCGATTTCCCGACCAATATGATTTTGTCGCTAGCCTTTCTGGAACGCTCGGTTGGGGATCTATTGGCCTGAGTAATCAGACGATGATTGAGCGCTATTCTGGTAAAGGAAAACGCAGCACCTTCATTTACGTGGATTCGGGGGGACGTGGGAGCGGGTGCGTAGACAGTGACCAAGATGGCATTCAGGACGACGACGAAAATGCGACCGATAATTATTGCGAAAATAAACAATTCGAGTCGACTTTGGTCACCGAGGGCTACGCATACGACACCGATTTTGTGCATTGGTGGGAACCGGACGCACCTCATAACGAAGCATCTTGGGCGGCTCGAGTGTTTCGACCGCTTGGCATTTTTGCCAACCTTTAGTCGCGGTTTGTGTACCTAAAGTCCACACAGTGTCATCCAATTACGAACGCAAGCATCGTAATTTGGAGCACGCCATGCATCAAACCGAAACAGACCAGTTTAGTAACGACCTCACAGACCGAGCGCTGAAGGAAGAGGTCATCACGTTGGCCTGGGATGACCACATCACATTTGATTCGATTCAAAGGCAAACAGGCTGCACAGAGAGGGAAGTCATCGCCATCATGCGCAGTGAGCTTAAAGCCTCGAGCTTTCGCATGTGGAGAAAGCGCGTCACCGGTCGCAAATCGTACAAACATGGGGTGCTTGAGGGCTCACTTTAGATAGGTGTAGCTGCGCATCGCCTCCTCGTAATGCCGCATAAACATTCGCATTTGCTCAAGCGTCATTCGACCCTCGGAATGGGTTCGTTCAGCCTGCTTGCGTACGCGTTCGATCATTTTTTCGGCGTCGTACTGAACGTAAGTCAAAACTTCCGCAACAGTGTCGCCTTTGATGACATCCGAGACGCTGTAGCCGTTGTCGGTAAGCCGAATCTGCACGGCATTTGTGTCGCCAAATAGATTATGCAAATCGCCCAAGATTTCCTGATAAGCGCCGACCAGAAACATCCCCAACAGGTAGGGTTCGCCGGGTTTGCACTGATGCACTTCAAGCGTGGGTTTCACGTCTTCGACGTCGATGAAACCCTTTATGATTCCGTCGCTGTCACAGGTCAGGTCTGCCAAACGGGCCTTTTTCGTGGGCTTTTCTTCAAGACGATGGATCGGCATGATCGGGAAAAGCTGGTCCATCGCCCAGATGTCCGGAGCACTCTGGAAAAGCGAAAAATTACAGTAATAAATATCGCCGAATAATTCGTCGATATTAGCCAGTTCCTCGGGGACCCGATCCCGGTTTTTCATCTTCATGCCGATCTTTTCGGCACAAGCTCTAAACAGGGTTTCGGCCGCGCCAAGCTCACGGAGCTGCAGGTATCCAAATCGGAAAAGCGAGCGCGCTTCTTCGAGTCCCTGATTGGCATCGTGCCACGACTCTTGGACGTTCTTGGGCTGGATGCCTTGATAAGTGTCCCACAGGTCGTGCAGCAGCTTAGGAGCATCGTCAGATGGCTCCTCAATCGCGGGTTTCACCTCGGTGTCTGCGACTGCGCTGAAGATCAGGATCGATTGATAAGATGCCACCGCGCGGCCGCTCTCGGTCACGATCGTGGGGTGTGGAATCGAATCCTGGTCGCAAGCAGCCTGAATTCCGGTCACTACGTCGTTGGCGTATTCCTGCACCGTGTAATTCATCGATGCGTGGAAATCCGACTTACTGCCATCGTAGTCGACGGCGAGTCCGCCACCGACGTCGAGGTAGCCCATCTTGCAACCCATGTTTGCAAGCTCGGTGTAAATATGGCCGGCTTCACGAAGCGCGTTTTTCCACGGCGTAATCGACGAAACCTGAGAACCAATATGGAAATGCAGTAACTGCAGGCAATCCAACATTTCGTGGCGAGCCAACTCGTCGACCACAGCGATGATTTGTGGCGTGGTCAGACCGAACTTGGCTCGATCGCCAGCTGAATCTGCCCACCGGCCCATGCCTTTACTGGCAAGCTTGCTACGAACCCCCAGTATCGGTCGGATTCCCAGCCGCTTGCTGGCCTCGATGACCGTTCGAACTTCGTCTGGGCGTTCAAGCACGATGACGACCGTGTTATCGAAACGCTGAGCGATAAGCGCGGTCTCGATGAACCCGCTGTCTTTGTAGCCGTTGCAAATGATGAAGCCGTCTTCGTCGTCCATCTCGGACAACGCAATGAGCAGCTCGGGCTTAGACCCGGCCTCTAGGCCGTACCGCCATGGGCGTCCTGCGCTCACAATCTCTTCGACGATATGGCGTTGTTGGTTCACTTTGATCGGGAAGACCCCGCGGTAAACGCCCTGATAGTCGTACTCTTCGATCGCGTGCTGGAAGCTCTCGTTTAACAGCCGAATTCGGTGATGAAGGATGTCTGGAAATCGCAGCAAAATTGGCAAGTCCAGACCGCGCTCGGCGACGCGAGCGGTCAGCTCAAAAATGTCGATCGTTTGGTCCCGCGAAGGGTCCGGCCTGACTTCCACATGGCCAAGGGCGTTAATCGTGAAATAGGGCTGACCCCAGCCTTGCACTTGGTAGAGGTCCCGGCTCTGTTGCGGGCTCCATTCCACATTTTCACTACTCAACTCTTCATTTCCGCTTGCCATGCTGACCTCCACACAATCGACCCAAGAGAATCGGGGCGCGAAACTAGCGAGACAACACAGAAATGTCGAGGTCTAATCACGCGCCTTTTTGCCGGGTTTTTGATGCAGCTTCAGGCTGCGAGGTGCCTTTTGCGCACATGATCAAACGTGAACGGAAGCATCAGCTGTGTCGCGAACTCCACAGGTTCTTCATCGACGACCAAATTTCGCAGTATTTTTGCCGCGATAGGGTACCAGACAGCCGCCTCCCCCTGCCACCGAACCTGAATTCGTTTCGTGTCCGAATCCTTGTCAGCCTTCAGAAAAGCGACCTCTTCGATCAGAATTTGGTCGAATCGTTCGATCGAGACTCGCCCGTGGGCGACTTCGGCCCAGAGCTCCCAGCGGCTCCGTTCGGTGGTCGCAAGGTCATCCATCACCCGGACAAATACAGACTCTCCTTGGGCGTTGCTCATGGTCGCAGGCAGAGCGACACAGCCGTTTCCGGACAACCAGTCGGTGATGTACTGAAGGGCCTGAAACACGTTGTAGCGCACTTCACGCGGGTCGTCGTTTGAGATGACATCCGACATCTCGAGCGTGGCCGCAAGGACAGCTCGGGGATACAGCGGGTCGTCGTGGTCCAATCCGGGTACGTCGGGCCCGAACGCAAACTCAAGCAGTCGCGCGTGTTCAACGGGGTTTGGAACCAAAGTTTTGATCGTTTGACTCAGGATCTCCGACTGCTCGCCGGCCTCGGCCTGTTCTTTCCACGCCTGAGTTAACGCCATACCCACACGGACAAAATCCGGGTGAGCTACCCAAAACCCTTGAAGGCCGCGCTTTAACTGGGTCACGACGTCCTTGATATAGCCCACCATGCTTACTTCGTAGGACTCAGGGTTTCCGTCTTCGTAGAGCACTCCGTACATGCCTCCGATCGTTATTCCGCCGCATTCTGCCAGCGAGTCGACCAAAATCTTATGGGACTCCCGGATATGATTGATGACGATATTGGGGTCGGCCTTGACCGGAATGCGATATCGCGGATCGTTGCGGAAAATGCGCGCGGTGGACGCCAAAAAATCATGCCACCCCAGACTGCCACCTAAAAAATTGGGCGAAAGTGCATGCACGATTTCTTTAATTCGAAAAATGGCGCGCGGATTTTCAAAAACAATAAAAAGCCGGACCGAATTTAACTCGTAGTCGGGATAGATTTCCTTGAGGTGCCATTCCGTCACGTCGATCATGAATTTGATGTAGGCGGCTTCCTCTTCGTTTTCTATTTTTGGAACATAAAAGACCAACGATTCTGGCCGGGTATGATTATGGAACATATGCATCGCAAAATCATACAGATGCAGTGGAAGCGGGTTGCCGCGCAAAAGGTGGTTGCCGTCCGGAATCGCGATCCCAGGAAACCGCTTAATTGGGATCGAAAGTCGGTCTTTTTCGAGTGAATAATGTTTGCCATTCTTCGGGTCGTGCAGCTCAATCGTGCCGTCGTAACAACCAATCAGGTTCTCGCATGCGTGTAAAAAATTCCGCATGATGGGTGTTTTCGAATCTTCGTTATCGGCTCCCCAACGTGGAGCGTCACCGCAGCGGTCAACGAGTTCCGAGATAATCGTGGCTTCGTCAGGCAACCGGCGGTGAATCGCGTTCATCGCATTGATCGACAGTTTTACCGAATCTGGAGGGCCAAAGAGCGTGACATTCGTGCCTTCAAATTCTTTCGGAATGATGACCTTGGCCAGATTGCAGGGTCGGTCCAACGGGCCGACGACGACACGGCCGGCCATGTCTTTCATTCCAATAACTGTGCCGTAATCGGGGCTATGAAAATCCAAGTCGGCATTTTTTTCGACAAACGATGCGGTGGTCTCGTCGATGAACTGGCGGTCCTTTTTTCGCTGCTCTAAAACCGTGTTCAGACGTTCGCGAACGTCGTCATAAACGTCGGCCAAGAAGGTGAGTGCGTCATCTGACTCGATTTTAGGGAAGGCGGCTCGCAGGCCCGGTGCCACCCGCAGCCCAGGAACAGCGGGGACAGGCTCGGATAAATCGTCGAGCTGGTTCACTAAAGATTTGGGCAAAAAGTCGAGGTAGCTCGGGATATCCATGAGCGCCATCCAGGCTGAAGGAACGCGGACTCTACATCCTCCCGCTTGCCCAGAAAAGCCCAGTGTATTCGTCACGATTATGGAGCACTGAACTCGCCGTTTCCAAGGCGTTCAATGAGTCGCTCAGCGACTCGTAGTGAGTTGGCGATAATGGTCAGGGTCGTTGGGACGCCACCGCTTGACGGCATGAAAGAGCCGTCGACAACGTACAGGTTTTTGACGTCGTGAGACCGGCACTCGGCGTTCAGAACAGATGTCTTCGGGTCGTTGCCCATTCTGCAGGTGCCATGTTGCAAGATAAACGTGGTGCCGCCGACGGTTTCCTGCTTGGTGGCGCTGGCACCGGCGGCCTTCAGGACTTCGATTCCAGCCTCGACAACCTTGAGGTTATTTCGAATATCCAGCGGATGGTTGTGGACGTTGATCTGCGCAACCGGTAGCCCCCACTTGTCTTTTACTTCTTCGTGGATTTTGACGTAGGTCAGAGGGTTGGCGGTGAATTCGCCGTAAACCTCAAATTCCAACTCTCGCACGTCAGTGTAAGTTCGCTTGATCTGGCCCTGCAGGGCGCTGCCCCACAGCGGCGGAGTGAAACGTTTTGCTACACGGTCAGCGGTAAAAATGGGGTTTCGATGCGGCAGCAAAAAGCCGATCGATCCGCCCTTATTATATTCGCCTTTCAGCTCATCCAAAAAATACAGGTCGCGTATGGACCGATTGATAAAGTGGATGGGGTGGTGGGGTTTCAGGTCTTCGGGCAGCGAGGCGACGTCGAATTCAGCCCAACCTTTGCCAAGGGTCGAAAACGTTAGGTTTCGACCGACAAGTCCGCTTGAATTCCCAAGGCCATCAGGATGCGTCACGCTCTTGTGGTTCAGTAGCAGGCGAGCGCTTTCGACAGCAGTGGCACTGACCACAAAAATCTTGGCTTTAACCGTGCGTTCCTTGCCGTCTTTATCGTAATAATGAGCCGCCGAAATAGTGCCGTCGCTTCGTACATCGAGCGAAAAAACCATCGAGTCAGGTCGGATTTCGCAATTTCCCGTGGCTATTGCGCCGGGGATGAAGGCTTCTAGCGCGGAACCCTTGGCTCCGGATTCACATCCATAGCTGCCGCAGAAGTCGCAATAAACGCAGGCATCACGGCCGTTGATTTGCTTGGAAAGAATGGCTCTCGGGGTTTGATAAACCGTGTATCCGGCCTTTTTCCCGCCTTCTTCGACCAATCTCGAAAGCGGATTTGTGGCCAGGGGCGGGAACGGGAAATCGTCGTCTCTTGGCGGAGAGTATTTTGTTTTTGCGGCCAGTCCAGACACCCCCACGGCCTTCTCGGCCCTCGAATAGTAGGGGGCGAGGTCCTCGTAACTGATGGGCCAATCCGCGAGGGAGGCTCCTTCAACGTCGCCATAGAGAGTCTTCATTCTGAAGTCGTCTGGGTGCAGTCTGTAGAAGAAGCCGCTCATATGGACCGTGCCGCCGCCGACACAGTTTGACGTCCAACCTTCGCTTGATTTCTGCGGCCCAGAATCCGCCGAAAATTGCAACATATGCGGTTCTTCACTGACGTAAGGCACCCAATAATTTCGCCGGGAATTCTTGATTTCGTCGTGGTCAAAATCTGCGCGTTTGTACCAAGGCCCCTTCTCCAGGACGAGCACACGAGCTCCGGACTTGGCTAGCTCGTGCGCCATCGGCGCACCTCCAGCCCCGGATCCGATAATGCAGATATCGACGGGTTCGTCCCCAAATTGTTTCATGGCGGCGGCAGGGTCAGTCATTTATCACTCTGTGCATGAGCCATGGATATGAGAACAATGGGGATTGATCGAGACCCAACTCCAGGCTTTTTTCTCGAAATTCCCGCCGTATTTTGGATTGGACCAATACCCTTCTAGCGCAAAGGAGCGCAGCGTTTCAAAAAACCGCTCTTGTGGGAACTTGAGGCCCTTGATGGCGCCGGTCTGAAACTGCCCCAAAATCGTGTCCTGAACTTCTGGGGTCCGGCTCAAGAAAGTGCCACCAAAGCGTTTTGTAGACACCCGGTCGATGAAGTTAAAACCGCCGTGCATCATACGATGAAGGTCTCTGAAATGGGGCTCGGCAAGCTGTCCATCGATAAACTCAAGGACTTTCAAATCGTGAGCTGACGGAGCGCCAGATTCGGGGTCGGCCGGCAACAAACGCTGGAGCGTGGTGCGAGCGACGTCTCTTTCGATTCGGTCGGTAAAAAACAGCCAAGCATATTCGGCCACCGCAGGAGCCGGTGCTGGCTTGGTTTCTTTTTGTTTGCAGGCCACCAGGCCAAACACCGAACAGGCCAGCGCGCTGGACCCGGTCGCTCTGAGGAAGTCACGTCGTTTCATGACGCGCATCTTAGGCTCGTGCGGACCTTAGGTCCAGAGCACCGACCGCATCGAAAGTCCGATGTCGAATCCGTCGATCGGGTACGAGACCTTATCTTCGTCAGAGGTCGCACCAAATGCGTACAAAAGAGGCAGGTAGTGATCCAAACTGGGGTGGCTCATCCGCCCATGTTCGGTCTCAAGGATTTTCGACAGATTCTGGGAGTCACGCTGCTCCAGAGTTGTGACGATTTCGGTGTCGAACTTCTGCGACCACGGCGGTGTGGCCTTTTCCCCCGCACGCATCTGCGTCATCGCGTGACGCAGATTATGGGTGATATTTCCGCTTCCAAAGATCAGCACTCCATCTTCGCGTAGCTCACGCAGACTTTGGGCGAGCGCGATATGTTGGGCGGGAGCCAAATGGGAATTGATGCTCAATTGAATCACCGGAATATTGGCTTTCGGAAACATGTGTTTCAACACCGACCACGTTCCATGGTCGAGCCCCCAATCTTCAGAAATCTGCGCGCGCTCCTCGCCGATGATCTTCCGCACCTTTGACGCAAGAGACGGGCTGCCCGGCGCCGGGTACTGCACATCAAAAAGCGCTTGGGGAAATCCACCAAAGTCATGAATCGTGCGCGGTTGGGGGTTTCCGGTCAGCATCGTTCCGGGGCCATACCAATGGGCGGACACGCTCAAAATGGCCCTAGGCAACGGTACTTGTGAGCCCATAGCGGCAAAACTACGGCTCCAGACATTATCGTCGATCGCGTGCATCGGTGAGCCATGCCCCACAAAAAGGACGGGCATCCGCTGCGAAGGGTTCGGAGTGTTCGCAATCTTTTCTTGAGTCATAGCAGAATCCTTTTTCTGGACGTCACAGCCCGACAGCACAAGGGCGGCCAGGCTGGCGCTCTGCGCGGCGACCGGAACGCTCAGTCCGATCAAGTGCAACATATGGCGGCGATTGAACGTCTTCATGGAACCAAGATGGGGCCCGATGACCGACGGGACAAGAGTCGTTCAGGAAACACTGTGTTCACCGGCAGGTGGAGCGAATCTGCCTCTCTAGCCAATCCAGGGCAGTTTTGGCTTCTGGAATCGGCAATAATGGCCAGACATGAATCATGTCCTTCGCAAAGACATGGGCGTGCGGATGATCGGCTCGCCGCAAGCGGCCAAGCAAGGTCACACAATCTGGGTGAAAAACGTCGCGGGTACCGATCATCAAGGAAATATGCCCCAGTCCCTCGAACGACCCGTTCAATGGGCTCACGTAGGCTTCCGCTGCATCTTCCCCAGCGTAAAGCCGGCCGGCTTCTCGAATACCTGCTGCCGAAAGCCAACGGTCATCCACGGATTCAGACCGCTTGTCCGCCATTGTGGCATCCAGCATCGGCGAAATTAGCCCCAAATGTGCGGGGGTCGACTTGCTCCGGTCTCTTCGATACATCGCAAGTCCATAAGCCATCCCGCCACCTGCCGAATCCCCGCAAAAACTGGTGTTGGCCGGGTTGGAGTCTGTTTGGTCAACGACCGCATCAACAAACGACAGGATAGAGCGCCACTGGCTTTCGGGTGCGATGGTATAGGCCGGTATAATAACTCGGGCGTACATCCTTAGATGCAGGGTTGCTGCAAAATTCCACTGTTTGGCCGCTATATCGTGGATATACCCGCCGCCATGAAAATAATAGATGGTCGGTGCACCAGGAAGGGCTGCAGGGATCTCGAAATAACGTTGGTCGTTCAGCTCATGAGAAATCACACCACAAGCCTGCATCGCTCGCGTCGGCTCGCAGAATGGGGGCCGTTTAACCACCGAAGCGCGGACTTCCTCGGCGTTTCGCCAGTGCTTGGAGCGGGTCCACTCGATGTATTTCGAAACAATTTGATTCTGCAGGCTCGTCATGGAGGCTCACGCGTCGATATTCGTTTTTCCTTAGCGACCTAACTCTAAAAGACGCATCTCAGATGGACCACCAAAAGGATTGAAGAATGAAACGATTGGATGAATCGAAGAAGCTCGCTGCCGTAACGGCAAAAATGGACTCATTTCACGACGATATCGTCCAAGAGGTCGCAAAAGCGGTCGAAGCCAATGACGTGTTGATTGTCGGGATGAAACAGAACCCGTTTCCGCGAAAAGCTCGGAAATTGTTGGATAATTTGTCGGTGAAATACGGCTACCTTGAGTACGGCAGCTACAGTTCCAACTGGAAGGGGCGCCTTGCTCTAAAGATGTGGGCTGGTTGGCCGACGTTTCCGATGATCTTTGTGAAAGGTTCGCTCGTTGGCGGTTTCGACGACCTGAAAGCACTGGTTGACTCCGGCGAGTTTGAAAAACTCCGGGCATAAGCACGTCACGTTCAATTTTGATTGTGCCTTCTCGGATCTCCTCGCATCCCTATCACGGCCGACTATGACGTCGGTCGACTTGGAAAAATGCTGCACACTTATGTGCAATTTTTTGGAGCCGTCATGAAGGCGAATCGCCTAGTTCTAGTTCTCACGTTCCTTGGACTCACTGCCTGCGCTGGAGGGACCACGTCCCCAGACTCTACACAGGCCGTAAATCCCGAACCCATGGCCGCAAAAGCGGACATTTGCTTGGATTTTGGTCCGCAAACCCCTCGGGATATTTCGAATGCTAAGGGCTCGAACCCAAACGCCTTCCCGCTCGCGCCCGAATCGACTCAGTTAAACCTGTGTAATCTTCACAGTCACACGCAGGCTGAACATAAGGGGCCTGGATTTAGCGTGTTTGCCGGAGAGAACTCCGGCTTTCAGTGCAACGATACCGCAAGCCTGACTCCAGAACAGTTGGTGGACCCGTCCAACGGCCAAGGTGCTTTCGAAAATGTGAAACCGGGTGATTCGATCGAGGTTCATTGGGTCTATTCATCGTGCGATGTTCAGCCAGGAGAAGGCCTTGGGGCCTGTTTGACTGACGGTTGCACCGCCCCCTTGCTACGGGTTGAAGCACAAGTCTTCTTGGTTGTGAACGACCCGACAGCGCTCAACTTTAACGACTTCGATTATGCGGGATCTGCAGGGGAAAGCGGCTTCCATCAGCCGAAGGCCCTGCCCGTCAACACGGGTAAGCCTATCGTCTTTCGAGGCTCAACAACCGGGCCAAAATACAATGAGAACGTTTGCTCTCCGTTGAACGTGACTTGGAGCGTTCGTCCGACCTGCGCCCGCGTCGATATTACGTCGCTTCATGAGTGGGCAGCCAAGGGCAACATCTTCAAAGAGACCAAATCACAACAGGTGAGAAACCTTGTGGTCTCGCCTGAATTGCTTTCGCCGATCGACTAAGCTGAAACCACATGGATAGCTTTTTAAGAAGCCTTGCGCCTCCGGCGCAGGGCTTTTTCTATTTCTACGGCGATCAGCACTACCGAAGACCCAGCCAGGCACATGCCGAGTTCGGTTAGGCTAAGCGGCTGAGTCTGGAAGATGGGATTGAACACAGGGATGAAGACCACGGCCATCTGCGCCAGAAAAGCCAATGTAATCGCCCCAAAAAAGATTTTGTTCGCAAAAAAACCTTTCGTGAAAACAGAGACATCCCCAGCGTGGATGGCGACCGCATGACCCAATTGAGAAAGGCATAAAATGGTGAAAACCATTGTCTGCCAGTGAGCGTCGTTATCGTTCAGAAAGAGCCATTGGCTGGCGATCGTGACCAGTCCCATCAGCAAGCCCACCCACACGATATG
>JBBKVQ010000076.1:0-3499 GCA_037968515.1 Bradymonadaceae bacterium | reverse complement strand
GCCTTGAACCACGTTTCCGAGGCTGTCGCCAATCAGAATGATGTCGATATCGGCCTTCTGGACCAAGCGTGCGAACGTGTAATCGTAGCACGTGACCATGAGGAGTTTTTCTCCGGCTCGGTGTTGCCGTGAGAGATCGCGAGTCGTTTTTCGTCGGTCCATACCTTGCTCCAAAGCAAGAGAAGACCGCGTATTTAACAGATCTGTGGGATTACCAGAAGAGGAAGAGCGAATCGCGTGCGCCAAAGACAATGCGCGTGCGCTCAAGGCCGTCGACCTCGGCGTCGATGATGCTGACGCGACGCAAAGTCAACTCGGCTCCACGACCGCTGGTGCGGAAGGGTTCAAGCAATACGCCTGGCACCGTAAATTCGCCGTCATCCTCAAGATGACAGTTCATCGTCGCGCCATCAGCGGCCTCGACCACCATGAAGAGTTCAGAACCCGGATCGGCCTGAGTTTCCCAGGTGAGCTCAAATTCGGCGTCACCTAGCTGGCTGTGTTTCTCGAGTTCCGACACGCTTCCGGTCAAAATCGTGGGCACAGCCGGAGCAACAAGCGAAACATCGAACTTCCCGACATCGCCACCGGCTGCCATCAAACGGTAGATGCCACCAGGTTCGTACGGGACCTGAAGTGACGCGACATCAAATCCTTCCTCGTTGCCGTAAACGACACCGGAAACACGGTCCACGTCTGGAAGGCGACGGCCAAGGATCTCGACACGGCCAAAGTCCGAGCTGACCGCAATCGGGCCGGCGCTCAACAATTTGATATCGACATCGCCCGAGGCCGAAAATTCGGGAGCTTCACGTAGCGAACACGCGTCAAGAGCGAGTTCTGTGTCGGGGCGCCAGACATCAAGGGCGGCGAGAGCGTGTTCAGCTGAGATGCCTTGAACACGAACAAATTGCGCATGAATGCTGGCTGAAGGGGCACCCGGCTGATATTCCGCCCAAACCGATCCGACTGTCTCTGTGAGAGCGGATTCGTTTTCGACGCGTGCCTCCGGCTCGATATCATCGGTCGAACAGGCGGCGAGGCCGACCAGGAGGACTACATATGTGAGGCGAAGGTTCATGTACTGCTTAACCCGGGAATGACCCAATATCTTCCCACTAACGGTATCACCGCACCGCCGCACGTCAACTCCTTGCCTTCTTTACGCGCCGCGTCGACACTGCGATTAGGACGCTCAAAAAAGGATTTATCGATGACAAGCTCTTGGGAAAATGCGTGGAAAGAAGGTCGCACCGGTTGGGATGCAGGTGGGTCACCGCCGATTCTGACGAAACTGGTTGAAGCCGGGGAAATGCCAGCCGGACGGGTTCTGGTTCCCGGATGTGGCAGCGGATACGACGCCTTCACGCTCTCGGGCAATGGACGTCGATCGGTCGGCCTGGATCTGGCGCCCAGTGCGGCTGAACGGTTCCAGTTGGTTCGTGAATCGCTTGGGATTTCGGAAGAAGACGCGTCGATTATCGTGGGCGATTTTTTCGAATTTGAATCAGGTGATCACTTTGACTTGGTGTGGGACTACACATTCTTGTGCGCGCTGCCTCGGGAGCTACGCGAGGCTTGGGCGGCCAGAATGGCGGCCATCATCAAGCCTGGCGGCTCGCTTGTTTGTTTGGTCTTTCCCGTGGATCCGACTCGCCCGGTGGACCAAGGGCCGCCGTTTCCGCTGACGCCGGATCTCGTGGCCGGCTTGCTGGCCAAAGATTTTGAGGCGGTCTCGATGGAAAAAGTCGAGGTTTCGAATCCAGGGCGTGAAGGCAAGGAATGGCTTGGGCGTTGGACCCGGACTTAACTCGGTCAGGTGAAGATGATGTGATGTGTCTGGTGAAGACTGTTCTTCAAGGCACACGGCTGAGCAAAGCGACATTATCCCCGCCGCCGGTGGCCGATGGGAGTGTCTCACTCAATCTACCGTCGGCCCCGACCGTCAGGGTATGTGTTGAGTTCCCACCGACTGCAAAGAGAAATTTTCCTGACGGGCCCGAGGCCAAGTTTCTAAGCGACGGTACCGCAAACCCTGTGAAATCGTTCGGATTGGCATCTTGATCCAGTTCCTGGACGATGCCACCAAGATCGCGGCGAATCGTGTGGCCATAAACGGTGTTTTGGCTAACCACCCACAAATAGCGACCTAACGCGTCCACCACGACCTTTTGGGGAGAGCTAGCGGTCTCGAAGAACTCCGTATTGTTCGGACCTGTGATAAAGGTCAGCTCGCCGCTCGTTTGATTGATGCGGTAGACGCCAAGCTGGTTTGAACCGCCGATGACGTACAGAAACTCGCCGAGGGGATCGACGGCCATTTCGCGTGGGTTAAAGCCGATCCTGTAGCTTGGGAGGCCTGAAAGTGAGCCGTCAGTGCCGACTTGCAAGATGTTGATCGCCGATGATCCGTCGAGCAAGAAGACAAAGCGACCTTGTGGCTCCACGACGACCTTGCGGGGCGTGTTGTAGTCGCGATTCTCCGCGACCTGACTCAGGCGACCGGGTTGGGTTGCGGTGGCGATCTCAAAGGTGAAGGTTGCTCGCCGGTCCGGACCTTGATCGGCGAGGTACACAAATTGGCCATTGGGGTCCATTGCGATCGAATCCCGGCGCTGGAGCCCACCGCCTGAACTGAGCTGGGGATAGGGATTGAGGCTGAGGGCATTGGTTGTCGAATCAATATCGAACGCGTGAATCGCTCTTGAACCGTTGTTTCCCGCCCCAACATACGCGTACTGAAAGTCGGGGCTGATGACGATTTCGACCGCGTTGCCTGTGCCGGTAGCAAGGCTGGGGGTGCTCATCGGACTCAACCCACCGTCGCCAGCGATATCGAACTGAAGCACGTTGGCAGAGCCCGTTGAATTGCGTGTGACGTAGAGCGCGACTGGTTGCGGAGGACACACACCACAGTCCACTGTCTGGCCACATCCATCATCCACCATGCCGCACGCGTCTGCTGCGCATGTTTCGGGAAGGGTGGGCGAACAACAGGCTTCCTCGAAACAGACTTGGCCATCGTCGCAGGCCTCGCAAGAGGTGGATGCCATATCCGGTGCCAAATCTGCCGCGAGATCAACAGCCATGTCGGCCATATTGGCCGCGTCATTATCCTGCGCGGTGTCCGGGACATCATTATTATTGGAGCCAGATGGAGGACTTATCTGCGGGTCGTCATTGATGTTGCAACCAAATGCAAACAAGCCCAAGACGATTATAATCCAAACCATGTGTATCTCCAGTGATTGACTTCGCGCGGACGGGAAATTCCCGAACCTAGCTAGGGTCTTAGAAACCCTCATGACATGTCAACCTAATCGGCTTTCCGGCTTCCCGTTGGTTGGTTTTTGCCTATCAGATTTCAGGGGTCGCGGGCGTTGCGACTCGGTCCGCGTGGCTCCAGCCGCGCCTGCGATTTCTGGTTCGGGGGCGTTGTGACTCGGTCCGCGTGGCTCCAGCCGCGCCTGCGATTTCTGGTCAGAGGGCGTTGTGACTC
>JBBKVQ010000075.1:0-11455 GCA_037968515.1 Bradymonadaceae bacterium | reverse complement strand
CTTTATAAGAAATATCGAGGACTGTTCCGCCGTATGGGCAGGGGCTCATCACACGGTCGTCGCCTTCGATTAGGAACTTGACCCTGTCGTTTTCTAAAACCCAATCGCCGATTTTCCCGTGCGAAATTGGGCCGTCGAATAACTCGTCTTCGGATTCGATTTGATAAACTCGCACATTTCCTTCGACGTCTCGGAGCTCCGAGGTCAGGTCGAAGTCGACTCGAGCCGGGCCAGGAGGCTTGGGCGTGGTGTCGATGACCACGTCTTCGGGCGTGATCGGTGGAAACGTGAAGTTGTTCTCATCAGCGTTGCAGGCCGAGAGCGCGAGTAGAGCAGCTAGGATGATCGGTGTTTTCATCCAGGAAATGTAACATGATTGGCACACGCGTAAAACGAAATGGAGCGCTTCACCGCTGTAGCATTGATGGACACTGGTTTTGGCAGTTTTCGTGCGAGCTCAGACTTCTTACCTTAGGATGCGCTCATGAAAGCTGAGCCATCAAATTATCGTTGTCCGTTCACCGTCGACTGGGTTCGCAACCAAGCCGATGCCGAGATTGAACAGCTTGTGCTCATCGAAGTGCCGAGCCAACAACGTGCAGTGGTTATTGTCGATGTCGGCTCGGGCGCGGTGGCGCTGGAAGCCCGTAAAGACGATTCAAAGTCGCTCTAGTATCCTGCGCTTGGCACGCAGGCCCTATGGCCTGCATGTGACTCTGCGCTTGGTACGCAGGCCCTATGGCCTGCATGCGATTCCTGCGATTATTCAGATACATGGGAGCCATAAGGCACAAGTCACAGGCGCGGCTGGAGCCACGCGTACCGAATCACAAATCACGGGCGCGGCTGGAGCCACGCGTACCGAATCACAAATCGCGGGCGCGGCTGGAGCCACGCGGACCTACTCGGATTTGAATCGAGGCGGCAAGAATGGCATCTCAACGTTCTAAACCGCTTAAAGGAGCTTTTATGAAATACCTTGTGACCGGCGCAAATCGTGGCCTTGGACTTGAATTTACAACCAAATTGGCTGAGCGCGGCGATGAAGTGATCGCGACATGTCGCTCAATTGCAGCGGCCAAAGAGCTGCAAGAGCTTGCAGAACGCTCTGGCGGAAAAGTCCGTCTGTTCGAGATGGATGTCGCCACACCAGCCGACAACCAGAAGCTAGCGGCTTTCCTTGAAGGGCAATCCGTGGACGTGTTGATCAACAACGCTGGGCATTATTCGAAAGACAACGGCCCATTCGAGACGATCGATTTTGACGGCATCATGAAGGATTTTGCGATCAACGCGATGGGCTCACTTCGGGTGACTCAGGCTGCATTGCCCGCAATCCGTCGCGGAGGCCTCAAAAAGGTCATCAATATTTCGTCGAAGATGGGATCGATTGCCGACAACTCCGGTGGCGGCGCCTATGCGTACCGCATGTCCAAAACCGCTTTGAATATGGGAAGCCGCTCATTGGCTCAGGACCTGAAGCCCGAAGGCATCACCGTGTTGACCGTGCATCCAGGTTGGGTGCTCACCGATATGGGCGGTCCCAACGCGCTTGTGGATGCCAACGAGAGCATCAACGGACTAATCAAGGTCATCGACGACGCGGGACTTGAGCAATCGGGCCGGTTCTGGGACTTTCGTGGCGAAGAACTCTCCTGGTAAGGATCTGCAATGATTTCCGTACTCTCCCCAGCAAAGACGCTCGACCTTGAGTCGAAGCTTCCGATCGAAACCCATACCTATCCTGATTTCTTGGACGACTCGAAACAGTTGATCGAGATCTTAAAGGGTTACGACGAAGCCGAGATCGGCAAGCTGATGAAGGTTTCCGAGAAAATCTCGGCACTGAACGTCGAGCGTAACCACTCGTTCCAGTTCCCATTCACCGAAAAGAACGCGCGGCCGGCGATCTTTACGTTCAAGGGCGATGTCTACCGCGACCTCGAACTCGGCGAGTATTCTGAAGACGATTTTGCTTTCCTGCAGGACCATGTTCGCATTTTGTCGGGGCTCTATGGGGTGCTGCGCCCGATGGACCTGATGCAGGCTTATCGGCTCGAGATGGGGACCAGCCTGACCAACGAGCGTGGCAAAAACCTGTATCAGTTCTGGGGCTCCAAGATTTCGAACGCACTGAATACGGCCCTTGAGGCCCAAGGCGACGATGTCTTAGTCAACCTCGCCTCGGAAGAGTACTTTGGCGGAGTCGACCTTTCGTCGCTGAAGGCGCGCGTCATCAAGATCGTTTTTCTGGACGCCAAAAAAGACAAGTATCGAATTGTTTCGATTTATGCGAAACAGGCTCGCGGTTGGATGGCCAATTGGATATGTCGAAATCACGTCGATACGGTCGACGGTCTGAAAGCGTTCAACGTTCGCGGATATGAGTTTTCGGAAAAACGCAGCTCGAAGAATGAGCTTGTGTTTACGCGGGATAAGCCCGCTTGAGGTTAGAGTGAGTATTGAGACGATCTTGATGGTGGGACACGGCAGCGACGGCAGAAAAGACGCCATCGCATTCGAGAAGATGGTTCAGCTGCATCAGACGCTTAGCGGCGTTCGAACTCGTGGTGCATTCCTGAGTTGTGAACCGAAACTAAAAATAGTTTTGCGCAGCGCCGTGGGGCCGTTTCGGGTGATTCCGTGGTTCATGGCCGACGGCTATATGGTGAATCACGTTCTTCGTCGCGATATCCCTGACGCTGAGTTCGACCAGCCCATTGGCGTACATCCAATTATGGATCGTTACGTCGACGCACACATCGAAGACGCCATCGCTCGTGGTGCATCGAAGAATTCATCGGTCGTTATCGTGGGGCATGGCACCCGACGAAACGCGCAGAGCGGCGATACGACGTGGGCGCAGTCTCACCGACTTCGTGAGATCGGCCGAGTTGCCGAGTCGGCGTTTTTGGATATGGACCCTGACGCCAAGACAGCGATGAAAAAGTTGCCCAAGGGCGATGTGATTATCGTACCGCTGTTTATTTTTGAGGGCGGGCACGCTTCCAAAGACGTGCCGCTGGCGTTCAAATTTAACCTGGTCGACGCACGCCGCGCTGGTCACCATGTCGGAGCGCAGCGGTTCTTCTACGGACCGACCTTCCTGCACCATCCCATTCTGGACGAGTTCATTAAGGAACTGGCAGGCTAGAGCAGTGAGCAGTGAGCGGTTTGTGCGACGGGCCGAGATCTTCGCGTCACTTTTGTTTGTTTGCGATCTTACTGATTTTTGGCCTGCTGCAATGTGACCTACTAACGGGGTTGCATCGATACCCATTCGTAATGCTCGGCGGCGTCGCCTGCGACGTCTTCGTCGGGGTCGTCGCAAAGCTGCTTCAGGACCTCCAGCGGCAGCTGGGTATGGCTGATAACGCCTCGCCGGATGCTTGTATCTGAGTCTTTGGCTAGTACTCGCAACACATCTTCATTTAGGTCCATGGTCGCCAACACGGCGTAACGGACGCGCACGTCGGGGTCTGCCGCCAACGTCGCCAAGATTTTTGGCGAAATGGTTTTGTTCTGAGCGACCCATCGACGCATCGCAGGATGGCGGTCGATGATTTCGAACCAGATGCGTTCAGTCGCTTCGCCCCATGTGGCCACGCGGTATTCTTCGGGTTCTTGGCTCTCGCGGAGCTTGATAAAGTGTTCGGCAGATTCGATTTTCATTTGCGTTTTATATCACCGCGAAGTTCGAACTACCACTGCCTGCCGCTCACTGCCTGCTGCTCACTTCAAACCGGCTCAGCCTGTCATGGTTTCTTTAAACTCCTGAAATGCGCTTGCGAACTCGTCGTACGCCAGATCAGGAACGTTCAACCGAATCCGTTTGAACGCCTCCGGGTTGGCCTCGATATGTCGTAGGACACTTCCAAAAGTTACAAATGCGGCGGGCGTGAGTGGAAACGAAGTTCCAATATCGATCCCTACCGACGGCTCGGAACCCTCGGATCCGTTTAATGCCGCGATCACTGCGCGTTCAAACGCCACCATTTCACCCGAGTATCCGTCCACCCATAGCGGCGTTTTGATCCCCCCGTCGCCCGCTGGTTGCAACACGATATCTGACTGGCTTCCACGAGTAAGCTCAATCATTACGCCGGATTTTGAAACCCAACCTTGTTTGGCGTCTGTCATTTTTTGGTCCTCATTGCCTAAATATTTTAAACCCTATTGATCCGGTAGGGATTGTATGTTTATCTTTATCGGAACGCAACGCTGGGTTGCCCGTCGAGAGGATTTCAGATGTCGAACGCAATGGGTCATGTTTCTTTGGTGGGTGCCGGTCCTGGTGACCCAGAACTGCTGACACTCAAGGCCGCTCGCCGTTTGCGCGAAGCCGACGTCGTTTTGTACGATCAGCTGGTCGACAAAAGTATTCTTGATTTGTGTAAGACCGCTGTTCGCGTGTTTGTGGGCAAGGTTCCAGACGGACCGTCGACTCCGCAGGGACAAATCAACGAGCTTCTTTACGCTTACGCCAGCAAAGGACTGCGGGTTGTGCGCTTAAAGGGCGGCGACTCGTTTGTGTTTGGACGCGGTGGTGAAGAGGCGATCTACCTGACCGAACGTGGCGCGACCTTTGATATCGTGCCTGGCATCTCTTCCAGCATCTCTGTCCCCGAATCCGCCCTGATTCCCGTTACGCATCGCGGCGTCGCAACCCATTTCACTGTGATTACGGGAATGTCCGCCGACGAAGACCTGCCGATCGAAGAGACTTGGTCTGCGTTGGCCAAAACCGGCGGAACCTTGGTGTTTTTGATGGGAGTGCGCGCGCTTGATCGCATCTCGGCCGCACTAATTTCCGGCGGAGCGGGATCCAACACTCCAGTCGCCGTGATCGAAAAAGGCACAACAGCCGACGAACGTGTTGTGGTTGGGACCCTGGCGACGATTCACCAGCAAGTACGAGACGAGCGCATTCAGTCGCCAGCAACGATCGTGGTGGGTGATGTGGTCGCACTAAGGGGGCAGATGATCGCCGGCCACGTCCGGGAGTTCTCGGCCTCGCAGAACTTGCACGCGGCAGGAGCCTGAACTGTACGTCTACAACACTCTTGATACCGGGATCGTCCAAGAACGCGTCAATCAGTTTCGCGACCAAGTTTCCCGACGCTTGTCCGGCGAATTGTCCGAAGACGACTTCAGGCCACTGAGATTAATGAATGGTCTGTATCTGCAGCGTCACGCTTATATGCTGCGTGTGGCGGTTCCTTACGGCCTGCTAAACACGGCTCAGGTTCGCGCGCTAGCTTACATCGCGCGCCATTATGATCGCGATTACGCGCATTTTACGACCCGACAAAATCTTCAATACAACTGGCCAAGCCTCAAGGACGTGCCTGATATTTTGCAGGTGTTGGCCGACGTAGAGATGCATGCCATTCAGACCAGCGGAAATTGTATCCGTAATATTTCTGCCGACCATCTGGCGGGAATAGCGCTCGACGAAGCTGTAGATCCAAGGCCCTACGCCGAAATCATGCGTCAATGGTCGAGCTTCCACCCTGAGTTTTCGTACCTTCCGCGCAAATTTAAAATCGCCTTTACCGGAGCTGCCAACGATCGGGCTGCGATTGCTGTGCATGATATCGGTTATCGCATGCTTCGAAACGAAGCTGGTGAGGTTGGCCTGCAGGTGCTTGTGGGCGGGGGCTTAGGCCGCACACCGATTATTGGCGAAGTGATCCACGAATTTTTGGCGCCTGAGGACATGGTTTCACATGCCGAGGCGATCCTGCGCGTCTACAACCAGCACGGTGACCGCGATAATAAATATAAAGCGCGAATAAAAATCTTGGTGAAACGCCTTGGGATCGAAGAATTCAGGCGCCAAGTGGAAGACGAGTGGAAACACATCAAAGACGGCGCGTTGAAAATTCCAAGTGCGGAATTCGACCGCATTCACGCGATGTTTCAGCCTCCGGCATACGAAGAAAAATCAGCAGATTCAGAGGCCCTAAACCTGGCATTATCAGCCGACGCGAAGTTTGCCCGCTGGTACGAACAAAACACGACCGACCACAAAATCCAAGGCTATCGGATTGTCTACGTTTCGCTGAAGTCTCGCTTTCGCCCGCCTGGTGACGTGACCTCAGACCAGATTGATGCGGTCGCCGATATCGCCGAGCAGTTTTCTTTTGGCGAGGTCAGGGCAACCCACGAACAGAACCTTGTACTGGGTGATGTTGCGTTGGACGACCTATACGAAGCATGGAAACAGCTTGATGCCGCAGATCTGGCCACACCCAATATTGGCACGATTACGGACCTTATTTGTTGTCCTGGTTTGGATTTCTGCGCGTTGGCAAACGCCGGCTCTATCAGTGTGGCTGCTGAAATCACCGATGTGTTTGAGGACTACGATCGAATCCACGAACTCGGCGCAGTTAAGCTAAAAATGTCTGGCTGCATCAATGCCTGTGGACATCATCATGTCGGGCATATCGGGATCTTAGGCATCGATAAGAATGGCGAAGAATATTACCAGGTGATGCTGGGCGGCAGCGCTGCTGACGACGCGTCGCTCGGCAAGTGGCTTGGCCCCGCGATCCCCAAAGAACAAATCGCTGGCGCGGTCGAAAAGGTTTTGGACTTCTACGTCCAAAATCGAATCGGCGGCGAAGAGTTCCTGGCTGCGTATCGCCGCCTTGGGCGCGAACCTTTCAAGGAGGCCGTTTATGGCGCTAATTGATTCAAAAGGGCTCTCTAAGAGCCAGTTTACTTTTTCCGAAGATGATGCGCCTTTGGCGCACTCGTTCGTGACGATTGAACGCTGGAAGGAGCTTGGCAAGCCGGCAGATATCGGGGTCAGGGTTGAATCTGGCGTTACCATCGAAGAATTGGTCGAACTCGGGATCCACAGGCTTCCATTTATCTCGCTGCATTTCCCAAAATTTGCCGACGGCCGAAACTACTCGACTGCTCGCCTGTTAAAAGACCGTCACGGTTTTAAAGGGGAGCTGCGAGCCGAAGGCGATATTCTTCGGGACCAACTCTTTTATCTGTCCAGATGTGGATTTGATACTTTTGAACTCAAAGAAGGTCAAAACACCGACACTGCACTCAAGGCTTTTGCAGACTTTTCAGCAGTTTACCAGACGGCTGCCGATGGTTTACCGCCGGCCTACCGGAGGCTGCAATGACACTGTCATGGGAAGTCCTAGGCGTCCTGGGAATGTGGTGCATGGAGACCTCGTACGTTCCTCAGATTATACGGCTTTGGCGTAGAAAACATGCCGCGGATATCAGTCTTTTGTTTCCTTCGATGAACCTCTTTGGCCGCCTCTGTGCGATGATCTACGCGGCGCACATGGGGTCGATAGTTTTTGCTGCGGGTTTCTTGGTGGGTTGGTTGATTCGACTCACGTTCCTTGCGCAGGTGATATGGTACCGACGTAAGTCGCTTGCCGCCGAGGCAGCGGTATCGACAAGCCCTGCGTCGACGCCGCCGAGTCGGGTCGAAGACAGGTCCATCACTCCATTGCTGGCATCGGGAGTTCGGTCATGAATATCGCAAAAATTCGGGAGTTGTCGGCTGAACTGCAAGACAAAGATGCCGAAGCAGTCCTGAATTGGGCGGCAGAGGCCTACGGTAATCGTGTGGTCTTGGCGTCGAGTTTCGGACCAGAAGATGTCGTGTTGATTGACCTCATCAGTAAGACGGGCGCCGATATCGGCGTTTTCATGTTGGACACGGGGCGCCTGCACGCCGAGACCTACGAGCTCGTTGAGCGAGTGCGAAATCGCTACAAAATTTCGATTTCGATTCTGTTTCCGGCTGCTGAATACGTTGAGCCAGTCGTGGCCGAACACGGTCTGAATGGATTTTATTATTCGGTGGATGCTCGCAAGGCCTGTTGTGGCGCCCGAAAGCTAAAGCCGCTCGCCCGCGCGCTTGCTGGCAAAGAAGCTTGGATCACCGGTTTGCGAAGCGAACAAAACGTCACGCGCACCGACACCAAAACCGTTGAATTGGATTTAATGCACGGTGGATTGGTCAAAATTAATCCACTGGTCGATTGGTCCAGTGCTGACGTTTGGAACTACATCAAGGAACACGACGTGCCATTTAACCCCCTGCACGATCAGGGTTTTGCTTCGATTGGCTGCGCACCTTGCACGCGAGCAATACAACCTGGCGAAGACGAAAGGGCCGGCCGTTGGTGGTGGGAACAAAAAGACAGTAAAGAATGCGGACTCCATCCAGCGGGAGCAAAGTCATGAGCACAGCGCCATCACATAATTTTTTCGAAGGTGAAGCGTCGCATTTGGTTGAACCCAAACGATACACCCCGCGAAACGAGCTGCCTGACTATTCTCACCTGGACGACCTTGAGGCCCGATCGATTTATATTTTGCGCGAAGCCTTTAATAAATTCGAAGACTTGGCGATGTTATGGAGCATCGGCAAAGACTCGAGCGTGATGTTGTGGCTTGCCCGAAAGGCATTTTTTGGTCATGTGCCGTTTCCTTGTGCGCACGTGGACACGCGCTACAAAATCCCGGCAATGATCGAGTTTCGCGACGCCTTGGCCAAAGAATGGGGCCTCAAAATGGTCGTTGGGACCAATCAGGCTGCGTATGACCGCGGACAGACGTATCCTGCTGGGAACGCCACCCGCGTGGAGTGTTGTTCGTTGCTGAAACGTGATGGATTGCAGGACCTGATCGCCGAACACGGCTATGAGTCTGTGATTCTTGGTATCCGCCGAGATGAAGACGGAACCCGCGCAAAAGAACGTTATTTTTCACCTAGAAACCAACAGTTTGAATGGGATTTTCGCGATCAACCTCCAGAGCTCTGGGACCAGTTTAAGACAGACTTTGAGCCCGGCACGCACCTTCGGATCCATCCGTTATTGCATTGGACCGAGGTCAATATTTGGGAATACATCGACCGTGAGCGAATTCCGGTGGTCCCGGTTTATTTTGCAAAAAATGGGCGACGATATCGCAGCCTTGGGTGCGCCCCGTGTACGTTTCCAGTCAAGAGCGAAGCGTCAAATATTGCCGAAATAATTTCCGAATTACAAAATACCAATGTGTCGGAGCGCAGCACGCGCGCTCAGGACCAGGAAGGCGAGGACGCATTCGAGCGCCTGCGCGCATCGGGGTACATGTGAGTCAGGCATCTCAAAATCCGCTGGAAATCGTGATTGTTGGCCATGTGGACCACGGGAAATCCACTCTGGTTGGACGGCTTTTTTTCGAGACGGGCTCGATGCCCGAGGGCAAGGTCGAAGCGATCGAGGCGATGTGTAAACGTCGCGGTGTTCCCTTTGAATGGGCGTTCTTGATGGACGCGCTGCGTGCAGAGCGCGACCAGAACATCACGATCGACACGTCCCATATTTGGTTTAAAACGGCGAAACGTCCTTACGTGATTATCGACGCGCCGGGCCACCGGGAATTCCTTAAAAATATGATTACGGGCGCAGCCAGTGCCAGCGCGGCGTTGCTCCTGATCGCAGCCGATGAGGGTGTGCAAGAACAGAGTCGTCGCCACGGCTATATGTTGAGCCTGTTGGGTATTCGGCAGGTCGCCGTTGTCGTGAACAAAATGGACCTGGTCGACTTTTCGGAAAAAAGATTTCAGGAAATCGAAACGGAATACCGCAAATTCCTAAAAGAAATTGGTCTTGAACCGCTTGTTTTTGTTCCTATTTCTGCACGCGGTGGCGAAAATATAGTTGAGCCTTCAAAAAGCCTGGGTTGGTTTGACGGGCCCACAGTTGTTCAGGTTCTGGACTCTTTTGCGCCACCCGTAGCGTCGTCCGAAACCGCGTTGCGGTTTCCTGTTCAGGACGTGTATCGCTTCGATCATCGCCGCATTATTGCTGGGCGTATCGAAACCGGGACGCTCAAGGTGGGCGATGAGATCGTGTTTTATCCGACCGGGCGTTCCAGCAAAGTGGCCTCCATCGAGGGTTGGGGTTCTCAAGGGGTATCAGAAGCGATTCCAGGTGGATCGGTCGGGATCACGCTCGAGGATCAGCTTTTTGTTGAGCGTGGGCATGTCGCGCTGAAAAAAGGGGATCGCGCCCCCGGGTTGGCTCGCCGCGTGACCGCGAACGTGTTTTGGTTAGGTAAAAGACCGCTTAAAATAGGTTCGGTGCTGAAGGTCAAATTGGCGACTCAAGAGCATTCGTGCAGGGTGGCTGAGATCACGGGTGTGCTTGATGCGTCTACTCTAGAGGTCCGGCAAGGCGTTGATTTTCTGGAGCGCGACGATGTCGCTACCGTGGTGCTCGAGACCGATCGCCCTCTAGTTGTGGACCTGCAGGCCGATTTTGTGTCCACGGGCCGTTTTGTCTTGGTGGATGGCTACGATGTTTCAGGCGGCGGAATTGTGGTGGGCTTCGAGGAAAAGTCGGTCCAAGTGACGGCGGAAGTGCTGAACCCTGAGACACGCTGGGGAATTCTGGGTCAAAAAGGATTAATCGTTGAGTTAAAGGGCACTGACGTCGCCCGAAACACGGTAGAACGCTTGCTTTTGGAGTCAGGGATTCGTGCCAGTGCCTCGACAAACGAACACGCGGCAGCGCTCAGAGATGCAGGGGTCGTGGCGTTGATCCGAGGTCCCGCGGAACTGAGTTTTGATCTTTCGGAAGTTGGCGCGTTGGACGTTGTAACCGCGATTCGGCTAGCAGCCAGAATCAGTCAGGAACCCGCACATTAATATAATGGCGTGGGCCGGCATCAAGATGCAGGTGGTCATCATGGCCCGGATATCCAGGTCCAAGGACCCCCCTAAATATCTCGGGGCGCGCGGCGAGTTCGATCACCAGTTCATGCATGAATTCTGAGTATGTCGTTCCGCGCCACCAGTCTTTCAGGACTGAAATTCGAATAGGTCCGTTTTCGCCTTGGAACTCAAAACCGGAGACATCAATTGCGTTGGCAAACGCGTGTTCGCTGAGCTTGGGCTTCCCGGCGATCGTTCGGCAGTTGTACGTGCCAAAGTGCAAGATGGCCGAAGGGGGCACTCCGATCGTCCGAATCGCAACGGTCTGAACGACCTCTTCGAACGCGATCAGCCGTTCACGAAAGAACGGATTGACTCGTAATGGCTTGGAGTAAGGCACGTACGAGCCTTCGTAATCCTGCACTTGGACGACCGGGCAATATGCCCCTTTCCCGGTCGCTAACCGGCGTGCGTCCTCGTCGAGCGGGTAATCTTCTGGCGAAACTTTGGCGGTCCATTCGAGCTTATGTGAGGTCGCTCCGCAGGACGTAAGTAACAGCAAAAGTATGATGTAGGTGTACCGCATACATCCACGGTACGTGGGATCTGGGCCGAAGCAAGAAATCCGAGAGAGGATCGGGGCCGTCGGCTTCAAAATGGTTACTTTACGGACCTCAAGGACCACCAACCGACCGAAAGTCTTGCATCCCATCGCGGCGCGGTGCTACGAATCCCTCGAACATGAGCAACCCGAGAGAGTCA
>JBBKVQ010000074.1:0-2748 GCA_037968515.1 Bradymonadaceae bacterium | reverse complement strand
GCGATTCAGATTTTCGATTCGTGGGGTGGGGTTTTGGCTCCAAATGCATTCTGGGAAGCTTCCGCCAAATGGATGGCACGCATCAGCGAAGCCGTGCGCGACGAAGTGCCTGTGATTGTGTTCTCGAAGGGGTCTCACCAAAATATCGAAGACCTGGTGCGCACCAAACCCAACGTATTGGGGGCAGATTGGACAACGCCGCTTGTGGATTTTCGCAAGAAATTACCGGCAAAGATTGGAGTCCAAGGCAATTTGGATCCTGTGATTCTGCAAACCACCCCCACAATCGTGCGCCGCGAAACTAACGAGATTCTGGAATCCATGCGTGGGACCAACGGCCATATTTTTAATTTGGGCCATGGCATTTCGCCTGCAGCTAAGATCGAAAACATGGAGGCCCTTGTCTCGACGATTCAGGAGTTCCGCTAATGAAGGTCGCGGTGCTTGGCGCTGGAATCGCCGGGCTAGCCACAGCCTGGCGGTTGGCAAAGGGCGGCGCGGAAGTCGTAGTGTATGAATCCTCGGACAGAGTCGGAGGAGCGATCGGTTCGTATTCTTGCGACGGGTTTCTGGCCGAGTCAGGGCCGCACACCTTCTTGAACTCCCAAGCAGCCGTCGACGAAATGATTGCCGATTTGGGCCTGGAACAGGACCGTGTGTGGGCGTCGGAAACGGCCAGGAAGCGCTTTACCGTTAAGGATGGCGCGGTAGTCGCACTTCCGATGTCCATGTCGGAGTTCATAAAAACCGACCTGTATACTGCTGCGGCAAAACTAAATCTGATGGGTGAGTCGTTTGTGCCTTCACGCGACGACGGGATTGACGAGTCGGTCACCAGTTTCGTGAAAAGGCGGCTCGGGTCTGAATTCTTAGATTATGGCGTCGACCTGCTGGTCAATGGCATCTGGGCCGGGGACCCCAATCGCCTTTCCATGCGCCATGCGTTCAAGAAAATCTGGGTCCTCGAGGCCAATCACGGGTCGATGATGAAAGGCGGCTACGCCAAGTCGAAACAAAAAAACCGCAGGCCTAACGCGTCGCGGATTTTTGCATTTCGGCGCGGCAATCAGCAAGTCGTCGACTCGCTCGCCGAATACCTCGACGTCCGCCTTTCGACCCCGGTAAAGTCCATCAAGTCCATAAAATCAGGATGGGAAGTCACGGTGGGGCAGGGCGACGATAAACAGAAATATGATGCCGTGGTCTCGTGTTTGCCAGCGAACGCACTCGCGAGCGTTTTTCCGGTCGAAGATGCCCAGAAAATCGCGAAGCGCCTGTACCATCCGCCTGTGGCAGTGGTCACATTTGGCTTCCGTCGACAGGATGTGGCTCACCCTCTCGACGGATTTGGGATGCTCCTGCCCGAGGTCGAACATCGAGAAATCTTGGGAGTGATGTTTTCCTCGACGCTCTTTGAAGATCGCGCGCCCGCAGATCACGTCACGATGGCAGTGTTTGTCGGTGGCGCTCGGCACTCCGAAAACGCACGACTGCCAACGAGTCAGCGTAGAACGCTGGTTCTTGATGAGCTTCGAGAGTTACTTGGCGTGACGGGAGAGCCTGTTTTTGAACACGAACATCTGTGGCCAGAAGCCATCCCGCAATACGAGGTGGGGCATGGTGATGTTCAAGTATGGGCGCAATCGATCGAGCGAAAAAACCCTGGTCTTTATCTGAATGGCAACTTCCGAAACGCCGTGGCTGTTCCGGATTTGATTGCCTCGTCGATTCAGCTGGCCGACGCCATTTTGAAGGGAATATAATGAGTTTTGACCTTATCCGACGGCCACGCCGCCTACGTAACGGCGCCGGGATCCGGGCTCTTGTGCGGGAAACCGTACTGCGAAAAGACGACCTGGTGATGCCCATCTTCGTGACTGCGTTGAACGGCGGGAAACGCGAAATCTCGTCGATGCCGGGCATCTACCAACTTGGTTTTGATGCGCTACCCGAAGAGCTCGATGCCATCATGGCGTCGGGAGTCCGTAGTGTTCTGATCTTCGGGATTCCGCACGAAAAAGACGACCTAGGCTCCGATACCTGGCACGACCACGGGGTTGTGCAAAAAGCGGTGCGTCTGATCAAAGCGAACTATCCGGAACTCTACGTGATCACGGACGTCTGTTTTTGTGAATACACAACCCATGGCCACTGTGGCGTGGTGTCAAAGACCGGTGAGTTGCTCAACGACTCGACGTTAGAAAACTTGCAGAAACAAGCAGTCAGTCATGCTGAGGCGGGGGCCGATATGGTCGCTCCGTCGGGCATGATCGACGGAATGATCGGCGCGATGCGCACCGCGCTCGATGATGCAGGTTTCGAGAACCTGCCCATCATGAGCTACGCGGTGAAATACAGCTCCAGCTTTTATGGACCGTTCCGTGAAGCTGTGGATTCGGCGCCGCAATTCGGTGACCGTCGTGCGTACCAAATGGATCCAGCCAATCGGCGCGAAGCCTTGGTTGAGGCCGAACTCGATTTGAACGAGGGCGCCGACATTTTAATGGTCAAGCCCGCGTTGTCGTATCTGGACGTGATCTCGGACCTCAAGGCCAATTTTGACGTGCCGATCGCCTGTTACAACGTTTCTGGCGAGTACTCGATGGTGAAGGCTGCCGCCGAAAAGGGCTGGATCGACGAGGCCGCTGTTCGCCGCGAGATGCTCTTGAGCATGAAGCGGGCAGGGGCTGATATCATCATCACCTACTTTGCTCGCGACATTGCACCTGAGCTCGACTGAGAGCATCC
>JBBKVQ010000073.1:0-12927 GCA_037968515.1 Bradymonadaceae bacterium | reverse complement strand
CGCCGCCGCGCTTGCTCATCGCCAGTCCAAGGTCGTCGAGTTTCACGATTCCTGCGACCAAACCATACACGCCCGCCGTCATTCCGACGGCAATCGCCACCAACACCAGAACCTTCGATTGAAAGTCTGCCTCTGTGACGGTTCCCAAGGTGATTACGATAATCTCGGCAGACAGAATAAAGTCGGTGCGCACCGCACCTTTGATTCTGGCTTTTTCGAACGCGACCATATCGACCTTCGGATCCAACACGGCTGCTAACAGCTCGCCGTGCTCGGCCTCGGCTTCTTCTTTGTGAAAGAACTTATGAACGACTTTTTCAAACCCCTCAAAACAAAGGAACGATCCGCCGATCATCAACAAGGGAACGATTAGCCAATTCGCCCAAACACTGATGGCGAGCGCCGCTGGCACCAAGATGGCCTTGTTGATCATCGAGCCTTTGAAGACGGCAAACACGACCGGCAATTCGCGCTCCGCGGCCACACCGGTGACCTGCTCGGCGTTCAGCGCCAAATCGTCGCCAAGGACACCGGCTGTCTTTTGGGCCGCAACCTTGGTCATCATCGCGACGTCGTCCAGCAGCGTCGCAATATCGTCTATCAGGGCCAACAGGCTTGTTCCGGCCATTTCATCACCTTCAACAGTCGAAAATACCACCGCTGTATAAATCAGATTCGCCCCCAATCCTAGTATCGGCCGTTCCGAACATTCACCAAGCAGGATGCTGTTTGCGCGCGATTTGCGCCGCTTTTGCGCTACAGCTCAGTCGATGGGTAACGATATTATTATCAATAACAGTCGCTTAGGGAGGTTAGAAAGTGCCGATTTCATCTTATACCCGTCGAAAACAGACCACTAAGTCCGACCCGGTGCACGCCGTCGAGGAGTTGGTTGCCGACATGCAAGCATGTGAAGGTTTGCACTTCGTATTCGCCACGTCGCCCAACGATCTGAACCCGCTCGCGGCGCTGCTCAAGGCTCGCTGCGAAGGCACAGTAGTGGGTTGCACTACCCCGGGAAACATCGGACCCAGAGGATTCGAGCGCACCGGTGCGGCCCTGCTATCACTTTGCGGTCCTCAAACCCGGCATTGGACTTGGGCCATCAGCGACTTGGCTCACCCCTCGGTGCAAATCGCAGAGATTCAGAAGCAGATTCGGCAGATATTTCCAGCCCTTGAGTCGGAAAAAGCCTTCGGAGTGTTACTCTCGGACGCTGCCTACGCCGAACAGGAGCGGCTGAGCTGGGCTCTAAACGTCGCGTTGCCTGGGATACAGGTGATCGAGGCATCACCACAAGAAGCCACCGACGACCCTACATTTATTCTGCATGACGGCGTATTTCATCAGGGAATCTCAACCTTTACGCTGGTTGTTACCGATTTGCCGTTTTCCGTGTTTTCACTCCAGAGGCATCGCGCAACCGACACTCGTCTTGCTGTCACGAGAGCAAATCCGACTGAACGTCGAGTTTTTGAAATGAATGGTATCCCTGCGGCTGAGGCGTATGCAGACGCTTTGGGAGTCCAGGTCGACGAGCTTACTCCCGTGTTTTTTGCCCAAAACCCGCTGATTATTAAAGGCCCAAATCGTAACTTCGTTCGCGCCCCAATCGCCGTGAATCCCGACGGTTCGTTGGATTTTGTGTGCGGGATGGAAGTAGGGACAATCGTTCGAATGGGCCAGCTGAAGGATGAAATCAAGACGCTGCGGCGCGAACTTGATGATTTAAGTATTCGACTTGGGGGAACTCAGGCCGTGTTGGCCCTAGATTGTGTTTTTAGACGAGTCGAATACGACTGCCATGGGCTTGATGCCGTTTCGAGCGAGGTCATCAACGAGGGCAATATGGTGGGCTCCAGTGCGCTCGAGGCGCCGGGGGATTCCAGTCAACGTAGCCATAGTGTGGTTGGTGTAGCATTCGGGGCAGGAGTCGGTCGCCGTGCGGCATGAAAAAGGGCGGAGTCGAAGAGCGGAACTGCCTGAAAACAAAACAAAACTAAACTTCTTAGTCACTCGCGCCGATGACTCACCTGACCCAACCCAAGGCCCATCATGAATCAGTCAGTGCATCGCGGACAAACGACGTCTCAGGACGTCGAAACAGCCCTCAACGAGCTGATCACACCCGAGTTTGCGTCAGCCGCACTGAATCTGGTGTTCGTGAGCTCACCCTTCGATCTGAAACACGTCGCCAGCGAGCTGAAGAAGCGCACGACCGGCATGGTCATCGGTTGCACCACGTCGGGACATATCGCGTCCACTGGGTTTGAGCAGCATGGCGCAGCGACACTATCGTTTGCGAGCCAAGGCACCAGATCGTGGACGTGGTCGATCGACGATATCAACAACCCATTGGCCGCCATCGAGAAAATCCGAGTCGATGTGGCCGAAATCTTAAAGGACACCCAGATCAAGTCCACCTTCGGCGTCCTACTGGTCGACGGCCTCTGCGGCATCGAAGAGCAACTCACCGCTTCATTGTTTGGCGCTCTTCCCTCGATCCCAATTGTGGGCGGCTCAGCCGGCGACCACTTAACTTTCCAGGCAACCCACGTGATTCACGAAGGCGAGTTCCGCCAGGGCATTGCAACCTTCACGCTGGTTTCGACCGAAATCCCGTTTTCGGTGATTTCGATGAAACACCACCACCCGACTACGACGCGACTCATGGTCACCAAGGCCGAAGCAGGGGCTCGACGGGTCCTTGAATTCAATGGCATGCCGGCCGCCGAAGCCTATGCCGAAGCGATTGGCGTTGAGGTAGAAGACCTCAACTCCGTGGTGTTTTCGAAACACCCGTTGATGGTCCGGGTCGGCGATAATTATTATATCCGGTCGCCTCGTCAGGTTGAGGATAATCTGGAGATGTCTTTCTTCTGCGCCCTCGAAGAAGGCGTTGTGCTTCGCATAGGACAGTCCGCTTCGATGGTCGAAACTCTGCGCTCGGAGGTCGCCGAAGCGCACAAGAGGGTCAACGGAGCTCAGGCCATGTTGGTTTTTGACTGCATCCTGCGACGGCTTGAACTCGAAGAACAAGGCCTTGATGGCGAAGCCGGCGCAGTTTTTGCCGACGGCAACGCCATCGGCTTCAGCACTTACGGCGAGCAATTGGACGCGCTGCACGTGAATCAGACCTTGGTGGGCATCGCGTTTGGAGGACTAAATGCCTGAGACCAAGACTCCCGAACAAGTTCTGATTGAACGCCTGCAACGGAAGGTAGAGGCCCAAAGTAAAACGATTGATTCATTGATGGATAATCTCGAGGAACGACAGGCTGGTACCGAGGCCACCCCGTTTCAGATTTGGTCTCAGAACGTCCAACTTGAAGAAGTCTTGAAGCGCAAAACAGAAAGTCTTGAACAAGGACTCCGAGAAAACCAAGAGTTGAATCAATCGCTTCAGACTTCACAGCAATTCCTGAACGCTGTGATTGACACGATTCCAGCCCGAATCTGTATTTTGGACGAAACAGGCCTCGTCATCAAAGTCAACCAAGAGTGGCAAGAACAAGGCAATGACGGAAACTACATCGCAGTGGGCGACCATCTTGAGAGCAAGTACCGCGGATTCTATCTTCAAATTGGAAAATCCCCGGACCTGCCTGACGCAATCGGCACCATCGTCCGCGGGGAGCATGCATCTTACAGCGAAAACACCCACTTTCAGGCGACCCATTTCCAGACTCAGATCGCTCGGATCCAGGGAACTTCACACACGTTGATTGCCCACACAGACATCACGACTCTAGTCGAAACGCAGCTCGAACTTGAGGATGAGCGCAAGCAGAACCAACTGCTATCCCTTGTGGCAAAACATACCGCAAATGGAATCATCATCATGAGTTCCGATGGCACGGTCGAATGGCGTAATCGGGTCTACGAAGATATTTTGGACTTCGAGGTTGAAGGTCTAACGGGGCTTGAATTGCTCAACCGCCTGGTCAAAGACCCCGCAGAAATTCAAAACATCGCCGACCATCTGCAAAATCGTAGCGAGTTTCATTCCGACGTCAAAATCTACGGTGTGGATGGCGAAGAACACTTTATGAATATCGAGTTTCGCCCAACCGCTCCGGTGAACGGCGCCGAAAAACTCATCATGATCGCGACAGATGTCACGGAGCGTGTGCTGAATGTCAGGGCCCTTAGCAACGAACGGCAGATTTTTGAAAATGTTATCTCGAACGTGCCACACGGCGTGTATTGGAAGGACCGTGAGGGCAGATATCTTGGCTGCAATGATGCGTATTCAAACCAGTTGAACTTGCCAAATCGCGACGCTGTGGTTGGGAAGACGGACGCAGATTTCCAGTTTCCGGCCGACAAACTCGCGTCTCAGACAAAGTACGAAGAAAGCGTGCTCACCACGGGCATCCCGGTTCTTGGAATCGAAGAAAAATACACGACCCAGCCCGCGGTCGCCCATATGTTGACCAGTCGTGTGCCGCTGCGCGACGAAACTGGAGAGGTGTCAGGGGTGCTAGGAATATTCGCCGATATTACCTCGGTCAAGTCCATGGAAGACCAGCTCAACCAGGCCCGAAGACTCGAGGCCATTGGGCAACTTTCTGCGGGTATCGCTCATGAAATCAATACGCCAATGCAGTATATCGGCGATAATATTCAGTTTCTGGAACGCGCCTCATCGATGCTGATCCAAATCGGCGAACAAGTCGAAAAACTTGGGAAAGACCACGAAGATGAGGACCTGCGCAACATGATCGGCAACTGGCTGCGAGTAGGACGCTTTGACCAGCTGCGGTCTCGGGTTCCGACCGCCATCACCAGCGCCAAAGAGGGCGTGGTTGTGGTGAGCCAAATCGTCCAAGCCATGAAAGCGTTTGCTCATCCTGGCGACCGTGAACTCAAGCTTGCGGACCTTAACTCGGCCATTACCAACACGATCACCGTCAGTCGCAACGAGTGGAAGTACGTCGCTGAAATCGACACAGAATTCGCAGATTTCTGTGCAGTCAAATGCAACCTTGGCGAGCTAAATCAAGTGTTTTTGAACATCATCGTGAACGCCGCTCACGCGATTTCGGACACGTTGGATGACACTCGACGAATGGGTCGTATCAAAATCTCGACCCATGACGACGTCGACCATATCGAGGTTCGAATCGCGGATGATGGCACGGGCATGCCCGAAGAAGTCAGGGCGCGGATTTTCGAACAGTTCTTCACCACAAAAGCTGTGGGCAGCGGCACCGGACAGGGTTTGGCGCTGGCGCATGCAGTGATCGTGGATCGGCATAAAGGAACCATCAACGTGGATTCTGCACCGGGCCAAGGCACCACATTTCGAATTCGTATCCCCAAAGCTACGGAACAAGCGGAGGCGGCATGAACAGCGACACCCACTCGGGTGGAGCGCATGGAGCGCCAAAGGGCGCAGAGGCTTCCAGCAGATTCGGGAGACCTATCGGTATCGTGCCCAAGCTGATGATTCCGGCGATAATCCCTGTATTGGCTTTGCTGACGAGTTTCGGCGTTTTTTGGCACTTCGATCAAGAGACATCTGATGGCCCCGTCCGACAATTCATCGCTGGGCAAGCAAACGTGCGCCTTCTTGTTTTAGAACTGCAGATCGCCGCCTCCCACGATCCCGGGTTTACAGGAAGTTCCCTCAACAACACAGTCAGACAAATTGAGGAATCATTTCAACTGATTGAAAAGGGTGGTGTTTTGGACGAAAAACACGTGATTAAGCCACTTTCTGCGGAACTCAGTGCCGATTTCTTGGGCGTTCGAACGAGCTGGGACGGTTTGAAGCCGCATCTCGAAGTGCTCTCCGAAACCCCACCCTCAGATCCAGAATTTGAGCCGGCATACATCCAAGCTCTGGTTCAGCTCCAGACGTTGGAAAACGCTTCAACACACTTTGCTTCGGTCTCGGAGCAGCGGGCTTTCAACCTTCGGGAGGACACGAAATCTGCTCTCCTTGTTACGCTCTTTCTCACTTTATTGGTTCTATCGGCCACGGCCCGCGCAGGCTTCCTCCGATTGGTTCGCCCGATACTCTCGCTCGATGAAACAGCCAAGCGGGTTGCTGCCGGGGACTATTCGACATCGTTTCGTCATCATTCGAACGACGAGATTGGGCGTTTCGCCGCCACGTTCGCAAAAATGACCGCCCGTGTTGGCACCCTCGTCGAGGAACTGCAAGCTTCGCACGTGTACCTGAACACGCTGATCGACACGGTTCCAGTAAACCTCTGCATCGTCGATCAAACCGGTGCAATTCAAAGTTCGAACCTTTTATGGCGCGAGACCTTCGAAAACGAGTCGCAACTCGGCCAAAATCTCGTCGATACCTATCGGGCGAGCCCTGGTGATACCAGTGCGGTCGCCCTCGCAGAAGCTATCGAAGCCGTGGTTCACCGGGGTATCACCAACCATTCAGCTGTTTTCAAACAAGGTGGTCAGATCTACCAGACTCAAATCGTTCCATTAGGCCAATCCGGCGACGTTCTGATTGCGCATTTTGACATCACCTCGGTGAAAGTCATGGAAGACCAACTCAACCAGGCACGGCGACTCGAGGCTATTGGACAGCTCTCGGCGGGTATCGCTCATGAAATCAACACGCCCATGCAGTATATCGGCGATAATATTCAGTTTCTGGAACGCGCCACGAGCATGTTGATCCAAATGGGTGACGAGGTCGAAAAGCTGGCCGAGAACCACGACGACGAAGACATGCGGACGATGTTTGCAAACTGGCTTCGCGTGGGTCGTTTTGGCCAGCTCAAGTCGCGGGTTCCGACAGCATTCGTCAGTGCAAAAGAAGGCGTTTTGGTCGTCAGCCAGATCGTTCAAGCGATGAAAGCGTTTGCCCACCCAGGCGACCGCGAACTCAAGCTTGCGGACCTCAACTCCGCCATTACCAACACGATCACCGTCAGTCGTAACGAGTGGAAATACGTTGCTGATATCGATACAGAATTTGCAGATTTCTGTGCAGTCAAATGCAATCTTGGCGAGTTAAACCAAGTGTTTTTGAACATCATCGTGAACGCCGCCCACGCGATTTCGGACACGTTGGATGATACTCGGCGAATGGGTCGTATCAAGATATCGACCCATGACGACGTCGACCATATCGAGGTCCGAATCGCGGATGATGGCACGGGCATGCCAGAAGAAGTAAAGGCGCGAATTTTTGAGCAGTTCTTCACCACAAAAGCTGTGGGGAGCGGCACCGGTCAGGGATTGGCCCTGGCCCATGCGGTGATTGTTGATCGCCATAAAGGAACCATCAAAGTGGATTCCGCACCGGGTAAGGGAACGACATTTCGTATTCGGATTCCAAAAGTGTCTGAAGATGCGGAGGCAGCATGAAACGCGTACTTTTTGTTGATGATGAGCCTAGGATTCTGCAAGGCATCGAGAACCTGCTCTTTGATTTGTACGAAGATTGGGAGGTGTTCACCGCCGATAACGGACTGGACGCGCTTTTGCTGCTTCGTCAGCACCGTTTCGACGTGTTGGTCACGGATATGCGCATGCCAGGAATGGATGGCCCGGCCCTGTTGGTACAGGTGCGAGCACAGTTTCCGGACGTGGCTCTCTTTGTGCTTTCTGGCCATGCAGATAAAGACGCTCTGCTTTCTACGCTCGGCGCCGTGCATCGCTTTTTGGCCAAACCGTGCGACGGACCGCACCTGATTGAGACTCTTCAAAACACCTCCGGATTTTTGGAGCAAGTGTCTTCGGGTGTGAAGAGGAATATCGGACGTGCCACTCGGCTGCCGAACGCATCAACCTTCACGATGGTAGGGTGCGGAACAGGCCGAGCCGAACTCGTTCAAAAAGTCGAATCCGATGCGGCGGCTGCGCTTTTGGTCCTGCGTGCGGCTGACCTCTTCTTGAAGAGCGATGCCGGCACTACCGATATTGGCGTCGCCATTGACCGGCTCGGTGGGGATTTCACACATTCTGTACTTTCGAGCATGGACCCACCCTCAGCATTCGAGGGGATTGATATGGGCATCGTCGATGAACTGCACGCTCATGGTCGTTTAGTGGCCGAGTGTGCTCGAGAGATCGCTGGGGATGTGTCCTGGAAAGAAACCGCCTACCTCACAGGCCTGCTTCACGATATCGCTCACCTAGTATCCTACAGTATTGAGCCAGACTCGTTCAAAGAGCCACCCTTGGTCGGTTCAGCTGCGGATGCTCACGCTACGCTCGGAGCGACCGTTTTGGGCCTGTGGGGATTTCGCGAGGAAGTCATCGAAGTGGTCAAACATCATCATGATTTAGAAAAGGCCTGTGCGTCTTACCCGAGCGTTATGAGTAGCGTCGTGCTGGCTGAATGCATCGCGTTTTCGATCATCGAGGATAGGCCGTGCCCCGCCGCAGAGTATCTGTCCGCCGAAATTCTGTTGCCACTGCACGGGAAGGTTAAAGCCGTCATCGAACGACTACAAACGGCGGCATCGGAGGCGGCATGAAACGCGTACTTTTTGTCGATGATGAACCTCGGGTTCTCCAAGGCATCGAGAATTTACTCTTTGATTTGTACGAGGACTGGGACGTCACGACCGTCGATAACGGATTGGACGCGCTACTTCGCCTGCGCGAACACCGTTACGACGTGATGGTCACCGACATGCGGATGCCTGGAATGGACGGGCCGACGCTTCTGGAGCAGGTGCGCGCTCAGTTTCCTGACGTCGCTCTATTTGTCCTCTCGGGCGACGCCGACCAAACTGCGATCGTTTCGACACTTGGCTCAATCCATCGATTTCTGGCCAAGCCCTGCAATGGTCCTCACTTAATCGATACACTTAAGAAAACCTCTGGATTTCTGGACCAGATATCTTCCAACGTAAAAAGACGGGTTGGACGCGCTACCCGTTTGCCCAGCGCCTCGACGTTCACGATGGCAGGGTGTGGGACGACCCGAGCCGAGCTCGTCACGAAAGTCGAGTCCGATGCCACGGCTGCACTGTTGATTCTTCGCGCCGCCGATACGTTGCTGAAGGGCGAGGCCGGCACCCTTGAAATCGGTGTGGCCGTCGATCGGCTCGGCGTGGACCTCACACACTCCATCCTCAGCAGCATGGAACCTCCATCCGCATTCGACGGAATTGACCAAGAGATCGTGGATGATATGCATCTGCACGGGCGGCTCGTAGCCGAGTGCGCACGTGCGCTGTCGGGAGATGCTGCATGGAAAGAGACCGCCTATATCACCGGACTGGTTTACGATATCGCGCATCTGGTGTCCTACAGTGTAGACCCAGAGTCATTTGTCACGATGGACGAGAACGCACGGGGTGAGCTTGGTGCGACTGTCTTAGGCCTATGGGGATTTCGCCAAGAAGTCATCGAAGTCGTCAAAGAACACCACGACTTAGAAAAAGCCTGTACGTCATACCCGAGTGTCATGAGTAGTGTGATTCTGGCTGAATGCATCGCTTTTTCTGTGTTAGAAGACAAGCCGTGTCCGGTAACGAAGTACTTCTCGAACGAAGTGCTGACACCTTTGCGCGAAACGGTCCAAGCGGTCATCAAGAGACTCCAAAATGAAACAGCCGAAAATCCTGTGTGTTGATGACGAACCCAACGTCCTGCAGGGCCTCGAGAACACCCTCGGTTGGGATTTTTTAGTTGAAACGGCGGTCGGAGGTTCTGAAGGACTTCGGAAATTGGAAGCCGCCCACGCCGCCGGGGAACCTTTCAACGTGGTGATCTCGGACATGCGCATGCCAAGCATGGACGGCGCCACGTTCTTGACGAAGGTCGCCGCCGATCACCCCGACATCACCCGCATGCTTCTGACCGGATACGCAGACATTGAATCTGCGATGCGCGCCGTGAACGAAGGGCGAATCTTCAGGATGTTGCTGAAGCCTTGCCCCGCAGAAATGTTAACTCAGTCCGTCAACGAAGCGGCGCGGCAAAACGAACTTGTCCGAGCCGAGCGCGAGTTGCTCGACCACACGCTCCGCGGCGCCGTCGAGGCATTGAGCGACGTATTGGCGTTGTCATCACCGTTCGTATTCAGCCGTTCAAAGAATATCAGGAATCTTGTCCGGCACGTGGGCACAGCCACAAACGTGGACAACCTTTGGGAATTGGAGATGGCCGCGATGTTCGCACTCGCAGGCCTCATCGCCGCGCCAGAAGAAACCACCAAAAAATTCCTACTGGGGACGGCACTGACCCCAGGCGAGTCTGCAATCATCGACGGTTACCCCGACATCGGATTTAAACTCCTCGAGCACGTTCCTCGCCTGAATCGGGTGGCGGAAATGGTCAAGTGGCATAACACGCCCAAAAAATGCCCTCCGGAATCTGAACTGAGCACGGCTGTGACCCTGCTGAACGCCGCGGTCACGTACGATCGCTCACTTTTGCGCGGCGAATCACTACTTGTTGCCACGGCGGCACTCAACGCTTTGGGCATCCCAGCTGCGGTTCGAGACGCGTTCGCAACGTTCCATCCGGCCGAGAAAGAATCCGTGGTGCGCGTTGTCGAGCTCGATGCCTTGATACCGTCGATGAAGCTGGATGCTGATATCATGTCGAAAGCCGGGCAATTGCTGGTCAAAGCTGGGACCGAGCTCAATGTGGTTCGTATCGAATGGTTAAGAAACTACAACCAAGGCGTGGGTGTGAAGACTCCAATCCGGGTCCGCGTCGATGCGTGAATCGCGAAAGAACGCCGAGCTCTGAATCTGTCATAGTGACATGGACACAGAGGCATCTGCTCGAATATCCTCATAGCTGGTTAAACAAACAAAGATTACTGGTTAGACACACAAAGAGACGGCGATGGACTTTTCCGAAGTACTTGAAGCTCAGCAAGCTCTTGCCCTCGTTACTCACCTTCAGCAGCACTTCGCCTCGGGACTAAGCCGGGCTACCCACGACATCAGTCTGGGTGAGTTCAAGCGAACGGATTGGCTGCGTGACAAAGGTCGCCACGGCGGCGGATGGCGATTGGGAAGGGTGCGCACTCCGGCCTTTAATCGCGCCTCAATCAATGTTTCGCAGGTGCATTACGACGATATGCCCGAAAAACGGCTTAGCTCTGCAACGGCGGTATCGACCATTATTCATCCTGCCCACCCGCTTGCGCCCTCGTTCCACATGCATATCAGCTGGACCCAAATGCGCGATGGCGATGGGTATTGGCGCCTGATGGCAGACCTTAATCCGTCGATTCCAAATGACGACCACACATGGTCTTTCGAGGCAGCACTGAAGGCTTGTGCGGGCGAACATCTTCAGGTCGGCAAAGCCAATGGCGACCGATACTTCTTCATCCCGAGCCTGAATCGACACCGCGGAGTTTCACACTTTTACCTTGAGGCGTTCACGACGGGTGATTTTGACAGCGATTTGGCGTTTGCATCCCAATTTGGCAGCAAGATCATCGACACATACTGCCAGATTTTGGCATCTGTACTGCGCGTAGCGCACGCTCCGACCGAACAACAGCGAATCGCCCAACGTGATTACCACTCCGCCTATATCTTGCAGGTTCTGACCTTAGACCGCGGCACCACCTCTGGGCTCTTGATTCATAATCAGAATGACGTGGGGATCCTGGGGTCACTCCCGTGTTATGCAAACCTTGAGCTGCTTCAAGCCTGGGTCGCGCAGCAACCCAAACCCCAAGATGAACTGCTGCGCAATGTGATTTCTGTGATGCCTCAGACAGGTAACGAGATCACGAATTCTCATCGCTCGGCGCTGGCTCAGGTGGTCCGGGCGCACTATAAAAAACATCCCGAGGCACTAAGCCTTCAGGCCAGTGGGGCGATCGTCCCGCCTACGGTCCAAAACCACGACTGACGACTTCGCTCACTTCGTTGGCGGCACCCATCCACCGAGTGCTTTCTCGAGCGCCAAGGCGGTCGCAATGGTCAGGTGGTCTTCGCCGTGAATGCTGACGACAGCGGAACACCCTTGGTTGCAGAAAGGCCCAGCGGCACTGCCGTGGAGGGCATTTCCAGAACGTTAAAAATCGCGGTGTAGGCAGCATGGAACGGCACCAGCATCCCGTAATTATGGCGTGGGGCAGGGCGCGAAAACGTCGGAAACAACATCACCCCGTTGGCCCCGATTTCACGTTCCAGTTCGGCCTTCAGCTCATTGGCGAGCTCCCGCATAGGTGTCGGGTCGTCGGGCACTAAGAACGAAAATCCTTCAAGGAATGCCAGGCTCAAAGCGGGCAGGGTGTGTTTGGAGCGCCCGACAAGCGTCTTAGCAAACTCTCTGGCCAGTGGAATCGGGCCGTCCTTGCCAATAAGCTCCCGAAAAGGCGTACCGCCGGCGGCTCCCAGAAGTTGCGACCAGATGTCGAACGATTTCTTGAAGCGGTCGATGCGAAGCTCTCGCACGTTGGCGCCCATACTCTTTAGGGCAGATACAGCGGCGTGGTGCGAGGCGCTGAGCTCGGCCGTGATCGAGGTTCCGTTATCGGGAACGTACAAGACGTTTAGTCCACGATATCGACGTCTTTTGGGTGCCCTAGGTCCATCGATTTTGTGACCGGATCGACGCCGTCAGGACCCCGTAACACCTGCAGTAGGGGCCACAGGTCCTCACGTTGCCACTTTGGAATCTGGTTTTGGGCTGAGCTTGAGTGTTTATGCGACAAACGCGATGCCTTCGATCATCAACGATTTCCAGGCTTCGCGGTCAGCCTTTGGAACCGACAGCCATTCTTTGAACACCTTTTTTGCGGGTGCGAAGGGTTCTCCTTGGCCGTCGGCGATGATTTCGGCCACACGTTTGGCAGGCAGCTTCACGATCAGTCCGGCATTCTTGAAGCCGGCCAGCGCCACAAAAACGCCGCCCACCCTGAGGCAGCGCCCGCCCATCATGGTGCCTTCGACGACACGTGGATCCTCGGCCATAACCTCGGCGGCAATCTCCCAAAATAGTTCTTCAGCGGTCTGT
>JBBKVQ010000072.1:0-8276 GCA_037968515.1 Bradymonadaceae bacterium | reverse complement strand
TCCAGAAGTACGCGGTCTACCTTGTGCTCGCCATAACGGTGGCATTCATGACCCTCGTGATGGTTTGAGACGGGTAGAGGAGAATTTGTAATGTTGAACTCAATGACCCAGCTCCTGACTTCGCTCCCGATACTCGCGGCTCCGCTGACGAGCAACGGAGCGATACCGTGGCTAACGCTGCTCACGTTTGCGCCCGTGCTCTTCGCTATCGCGTTGATGTTCGTGCCTCGTGAGCAAGTAAGCGTTCATCGCACCGGCGCGCTGATTGGCACCCTTGTCCTCTTTGGCCTGAGCATCCCTGTGATGCTGATGTTTGACGCAACCGTTCCCTTCGCGGAAGGGCAAGCGTTCACGTTTCAAATGGTCGAAGGCCCCGTCGATTGGATTTCGTCGCTCGGCATTCACTATGCGATGGGCATCGACGGCATCTCGCTTTGGCTTGTGATGCTCACCACGTTCATGATGCCGATCGCGGTGTTGTCGACGTTTTCGGCAGTCGAAAACCACGTCAAAGAATACATGATCGCCCTACTCCTCCTCGAAGCCGGCATGCTCGGCGCCCTAGTTTCGCTCGATGTTTTCCTATTCTACGTTTTTTGGGAAATGATGCTGATTCCGATGTATTTCATCATCGGAATCTGGGGTGGAGAAGACCGCGTCAAAGCCGCAGTGAAATTCTTTATCTACACGATGGTCGGCAGCGTGCTCATGCTGATCGCCATTTTGTACATCTACTTCAACACTGACATCGGTGGGGGACAACACAGCTTCCTGTTCAGTGATATGCTCTCGGTTCAGCTTTCTTATAAGGAACAACTCTTCTTGTTCGGAGCGTTCTTTTTGGCATTCGCCATCAAGGTCCCATTATTCCCGTTTCATACGTGGTTGCCACTGGCCCACGTTCAAGCTCCCACAGCTGGTTCAGTGATTCTGGCCGCGGTTTTGCTCAAGATGGGAACCTACGGACTGCTTCGTTACGCGTTCCCGTTATTCCCTGACGCATTCAAGACTTTCGCCCCGTATATCGCGGTGCTCGCTGTGATCGGTATCGTTTACGGCGCCATCGTTTCGCTGGTCCAAGACGACGTGAAGAAGCTGGTCGCCTACAGCTCAGTGAGTCACCTCGGTTTTTGTGTCCTCGGTCTGGTGGCCATGACGCCCCAAGGCATCCAAGGCGGGCTCTTCATCATGCTTGCCCACGGCATCGCGACAGGCGGTCTCTTCCTTTGTGTTGGCATCCTTTACGAGCGACGACACACCAAAAAGATCAAAGACTTCGGCGGAATCGCGGCAAAAATGCCGATCTTCGCCACGATGTTCTTGGTCCTGATTTTTGCCTCTGTAGGACTCCCTGGGCTGAATGGTTTTGTGGGTGAGTTCCTGGCGATGATCGGGACCTCACAATCGCGTTTCCTGTGGTTTGACACGGCCCACGTCTTTGCTGTCACGGATGGCGGCTGGGGCTTTATGGCCGCGCCGTTCTTCCCGATGCCAGACGCCCAACAGGCCGGTGGTGAGATGACTGCATATTTCTTCGCGGCCGTAGCGGCGAGCGGGGTGATTTTTGCGGCAGGCTACTTGTTGTGGATGTACCGACGCGTCATGTTCGGTCCCATCACAAACCCCGAAAACGAAAAGCTCAAAGACCTGAACTCCAGAGAGATCCTCTACCTTGCACCGATCGTCTTGATGGCGGTGTTCATGGGCGTCTATCCGAAGTTTTTCCTTGGCCGTATGGAGCCCTCGGTTCACCAATTCCTCCAATACATGGACGCTCGCGTCAGTGTTAAGGGATCGGTCGTTGTTGAGGATATGCCTTCCAGCTACCTGCCGACCGGACCAATCGTCGGCGGCGACACGGAAGGTAAGTAAGTGAGTGAAGTGATTTGGAGAGTTCGAGCATGTTGAACTTAGTGAATATCCCGGGCCTCATCGCAATTCTGACGCCGCCTTCGGCTGCTGAATACGTTGCTGTGATTCCTGGCGCCATTATCGCCCTGACAGCGGTCATCGTTATCCTCCTCGATGTTTTTCATCGTAACGAGACGACGCGCGATTATATCGGGTACGTGAGCGCCATCGGTATGGGTGCTGCTATTCTGTCATGTTGGATGTTGTGGGCAGACTCGCTACCCACCCCTGTCTTTCATGGCATGTTGTACGCAGACAAATTCGGCCTGTTTTTTGCGGCGCTTAGCTGCAGCGTAGGCATCTTGGCTGTGTTGATGAGCCCCAGATACTTGCAGTCGCAGGGCATGGACCGGAGCGAGTATTATATGCTGACTTTGTTCGGCGTGCTCGGCATGATTTTCATGGCCAACGCGGCGGACCTGCTGACCATCTTCATCGCCCTCGAGGTGATGTCGATTCCTATTTACTGCATTGCTGCATTCCTGCGACGCGAATCGCGAGGAGCTGAGGCGGGCTTGAAGTACTTCATTCTTGGAGCCTTCTCGACCACGTTCATGCTCTACGGCATCGCACTTATCTATGGGCTCACAGGCAGCACCAACCTTGAAATGGTCGCCGCTGGACTCTCGACGCTCGCGTCGGCCGAAACCGCAGCCTCGACACATGCCATCGCCATGATGGCGGTCTTGATGGTGCTTTCAGGACTGGGATTCAAGCTTGCCGCCTTCCCTTTTCACATGTGGGCTCCAGACGTTTACACTGGCTCACCGACTCCTGCCGTTGGATTTATGGCCACGGGCGTAAAAGCAGCCGCGATTGCTGCCATCATCCGTGTAGGCGTCGTCGCTTTCTACGAACCCTCGATTCGCGGTGGATTTTTTGGCTACGGCTGGATCGACCTTCTGCTCGTCATGGCATTCGGCAGCGTGATCCTTGGCAACTTGGTGGCCATCGCGCAAACCAACGTCAAGCGCATGCTCGCCTACTCGTCGATTGCACACGCTGGCTACATCTTGGTGGGTATCGTCGCCGCCAACAGCCGCGAAGCCTTTTACCTGTATAACGACACCGCCCTATTCTACATTCTGTCGTACTCGTTCGGAACGCTCGGCGCTTTTGGTGCCCTTGCTTACTTTGGCCGCAAGAAGGGCCAGGTCGAAACTTACGAACACCTGGCAGGTCTTGGCCTAAAGTACCCCGCGATCGGCGCCGTCTTAACGATATCGATGCTTTCAAGTGCTGGAATCCCGCCAACCGCAGGATTCCTTGCCAAACTGTACGTCTTCCGCGCCGCGGTCGACGTCGGTGTTCAAACTGGTGAAAACGTGTTCATCGTTTTGGCCGTCGTCGCAATCATGACAAGTGTAGCCGGCGTCTATTATTACCTGAAGGTTCTAGTCTTTTTGTACATGAAGCCGGCAACCGAAGACGTGTACGCCCTCGAGCACTCAGGTGCCAAGTTTGCCTTGATTTTGTCGGCAATCCTGACCATCTATCTGGGCATCTTCCCTGACCGTGCGATCAACGCAGCACGCGAAGCCGTGATCGACATGGTGGGCGCTCCAGCGGCCGTGCAGCCAGCGATAGCTAAGGGCAAGGCGATGCTCGCAGCAGCAAAAGCAGAAGAAGCACGTAACGACGCCGTTCCCGTCCCGATCATCAACGACTAGTCGTTCCGATTAAATTCTGGGATTGGGTGCGCAGGAATCTGATTTTCTGGTGGTTGATGGGTTCGTGATAGGCGAAGCCCTTCGTCAGCTCTGCCGAAGCTCACGAAGCCGATCTAGGACATCCTTGCGCATGGCCGCAGCGGACGGATATCGAGCATCTGGGTCGCGTGCCAACGCCCGGGTCAGAATCTGAATCATCGGCCCCGACAACCCCGCTGAGTGAAGGGCCCTCGGGTCCAGATTCGGGAACTCGCCCATGTCACGTGGGTCCTGCAGAGTCACAGCTTGCCAGAGGGTCGCGCCAAGCGTGTACACGTCGAATCGAGGGTCGATATAAGCCTCTCTGCCACCGGACGCTTCTGGAGCCGCATAGCCCATCGTGATGCACCCTGCGGTGGGCTCGGTCGTCTTCTCTCCGAGCTTCAAGGTCACTCCACCAAAATCGATCAAGGTGAAATAGTCGTCTCCCGACACGATGATGTTTGCCGGTTTCAGGTCCTGATAAAGGAACATGCCTTTTTGGGACCCGACGTCGACCTGTCGGTGCAGACGAATGAAGATCGTCAGCACCTCGCGCGCAATCGACAGCAGATGAAGTTCCAGATTTTCGCGGAACTCCGGCTTCTGCATTCGCGTTTCTAGAATTTCACCAGGGATGAGTTCGAGCACGAGATAAGGCTCCGTGTTCAAGACCGCTTCAGGAATCACGACGCGGCCAAACTTTCCCTCATACGAGGGTTCAAGCGTGAGGCTCCGATCGACGAACCAGTGATTGGCCGACGGGATATTATTCAAACCTTCGTTTCGAAAGCGCACCAAGACTTTCCGTTCCCACTCCAGAATCTTCCGAGCCTTCTGAATATGAGCCAAAGCTTCATCAACGGTGTAGCGGAGATTGCGGGCGCGAGGGCCAGCATCGTAGCGCGTAGTCTTGAGGAGCACGCGGTTATTGGCGCAACGGGTGTCGCGCGCAAGATAGAGGAGTCCCATGCCTCCGCCGTCGGCAAAAACCCCTTCGACCTCGAAACGATCTCCGCCCAAACGGGGGAAAGTCATGAAATCACTCGGCTGGGAGTTCGAACTTTAATGCGTATTTGCCGGCCAACACAATCACATCGCCGGTCTTCAGAGACCGGCGGTCCCCCAACGAAAGCAGCTCAGCATTCAACTGCGTTCCAGCATTCGACAACACGTAGAGCTGGTAATTGCGGTTTTGACGGTAAACGTATGCGTGTTTACGAGAAATCTCCCCTGCTGGGTCGAAATCGGTCAAATCGAAGTCTGGATAAGCATCCGCCATCGGATCACGGCGACCCAGAAGCGTCTCGTCAGTATCAACAGAATGGGAATGCACCGGGGCGCGATTCACATAAAGCGTCAACGTAGCGGGCTCAACATGCACGCCAGGTTGTGGCAAGGGCGCGACCGATACGCGTTCTTTTTGACGCACCGGAAACGCTGCGGCGAACGCCGCCGAAGCGCGCAGATTTGACGATGCTGGAAAGACTTCGTCCCCACCGGAAACCGGTTGAAAGTCCTCTTCTTTGGCGAGTTCGGCAGCCGAAATCTCTTTCAGCTCGGCATCGGACGGCTCACTTGCCGAAACAGGGCGCTCGCGAACAAGCTCCTCTCCCATCGGACCAAAACCTTCATCATACTCCTGCGATCCGACCGGGTAGGCCGTCCCGTCGAGCGAGGAATATAGAAAATCCGGCTCTACGACCTGATCTGCAACCAGATCAGACACCTCATCACCTGCAGGCGCCTCGGCCTCCGAATCTGGAAGCTCCGGCATACCCATGTCTAGTGGCTCTTCGTCTGGAGCAGACAAGAATGCCGACACATTTTCCTCAGGGGACAACACTTCGCCAGGTGCAGCGGGCGTCAAGCGCTCACCACAGACCTCGCAATTCGTGGCATCATCAGCGTTCTCGGTCTCACAGACCGGGCACAGGATCGAATCCGACATGGAACTCCTCACAATTGATTAGGGCTTCGAGCACCAGTCCGAAGCGAGTGCATCGTTGGCTTGGCTTTTGAGAGCTTCGAGGCGAGCTTGCGCCTCGGTTTTAGTAATGGTCTCACCCGTGGCCAACAGCACTTGAGCATCGCCTGTAGACGTCGTCAAAGCCACACTGGTCGCTTTAAACGAACGGTCTGCCATCTCTTTGCACCGAGCGGCGTTGGACTGTTTGCGGTGAACGTCTGCGCGGGTCATGTAGTGCTGCCCCAAATTGACCGCAGTAGCGATTTCAGAACCTTCGGCTTCACACGTGACCGCAGAGCCTTGTGCGCCGCACTTGTTGGTCTTGAGCGTGGCGGCCTTTCGGTACACACGAGCAACACCCTTCTTGTAAAGGGTTTCACGCTGGTCGTATTCAAACGGCCCCGCCATGCTGACCACGTCTCCCGCCTTCATCCAAGCGGCTTTGTCCCGAATCGCGCGTTGGACATTTGATGGAGCATCCGAAGTCGGTGGGAACTTTTCGCACGGCGATGGCTGCGCGTCTGGCTGATTACCGGCTCCCGGGATCTGAAAATCACCAAAAGCATTTGCACCAGTCTGGGCCGCTTCGATGACTACATCAAATGAGGCGCAACCTTGATACTCGGTGCTCATATTGGTTGCGGCTGGAGCTTCATCGGCTTCTTCCGCAAGGCGGCGAGCCATTTTGGCGTCACAAAGCGCGACTTCAACCGGCACGTCAATAACTCCGGCGCCGCTTGGACGTCGACCCACGTAAGACAGCGAAGAGCCGTCCAGCGAGCGAGCTCGTTCCAAACCTGCCTCAAATTTTCGATAAAGGTCCGAGCTCATCTGCTTGTCACCGCTCACGGCAGCGCGTGCACATGAGTCGACGGCATCTTGAATCGCAAACAGAGCGTCCGAAGATGCAGTGGCCACTCGACTCGAACTCACCAGAGTTATCGAACGTTCGCCCGCCGCTGCAGCCAAGCGATTGTCGAGCTGGGCGACTCGACGCAACACCAGGTCGCGCTTGTCATTTGATGCCAGTTCCGGAGCAAGCTCAGGGCTCAAAACGTTGGTCACTTCGTAGCGTTTCGCAACATAAGCGTCATATTGAGCAGCTGCTAAGCTGGTTTCCATATCACGCAGGCCCGAGACCGCGTCTCGCAGGGCTTTCGGGTCGCCGTCGTTATACTCGACCAAGATATCCTTGCTCGGAGTACCCTCGGCCACTGCCTCGTTGCGCTGACGCATCGTTTCAAGCCGATCCGGATTGACTCCACAGGCTGCAAGAGTCGTCAACAAACACGCCAAAAATATTCCATTTCTCATTTTAATCTCCTACCTGATCCATTCTAACTTTTGCCACCCATACCACGAGCGCTCAAAACAGAGCGACGTCAAATAAGGCTAGAAGCGTCAACAAGCTGCATTCCGCTATCACGTTTTTGAGTCGACTTATGACGCGTGTAATTCATCTCTTCCTGAGACAATGAGCCGGCCGTGCCGTACTTCGTTTTCAGTTCGACATAATGAGTCGCCATATCGGCGTCCCCCAATTCTCGGTAACGATCCGCCAAAATGTCGAAAAGCATTCCGACATGCTGGTGGTCCCCCTGCTTCATTGAAGAATCGAGCTCCTCGACCAACCTTCCAATTTCGACTTCGTCGAAAGCACGCTCAACCTCGCCCACAACATGCGCGATGGACTGAGGGTCATCGGTGTAATTGACGACGATCGACTGAGAGCTACTCCCCCCCACAATGCCCAGCGCCGGTACATCGTAGAAAAGCTCAGCTTTGACAATTCGTACCTTCCCGGCAGGCCGTGCAGCCGCGGAAACAGTCAAAAGGTAAGCGTACTCTCGGTCTTTTTCTAACGAGCCGAGATTGATGCTGATGGTGCGCATTTCTCCTGGCAGCTTCATTTTGCCAAGATACGCAATCTCGGGGCTGTAGCGGTATCCGCGATTCGCGCGGATCTGCGGTGTGAACGTGAGATCCAGTCGCACATTCGTGGCGACCGAAGCCGTGGTGTTTTGCACCCGGCTGCCAAATACTTTGGCGATGTCTTCGGTTTTCTCGGCATAGGCAGTGAACCCATTCGAGTAGGAAACCAACCGCTGCATAAACTTGTAATCAAACTCTGAACCGAATCCGAGCGCATCAATGCCGATGCCACGTGACGAAAGATCCGCCGCGGTCTGAAGGCATTTTTCCGGAACTCCAGTCACCATACCGTCCGTAAACACGATCAGCTTCTTGACCTGATTCCGATCTGGAACGGCCGAGATCAGGCCAGCGGCCTTGTCGAGAGCGTACTCGAGGTCGGTGCCCCCGCCCTGAAATTGATCGATCACGTCGATCTTTCGAATGATGTCGGCGAGCGTCGATTTGTCCACGATCATCGTCGGTTCGACGATTTCGTAGGCGACCGATTGAAACGCGACAACGGTGATATAATCGCCGGGACGAAAATGCCCCACAGCCGCGCGAGCAGCATCTTTCAATGCTGACATCTCACGCGTGCGCATCGACGAGGAAACGTCGAGCACCAACGCGATGTTGGAATGAATAGTGGACTTCTGCCCATTGGCTCTCAACGCGTTAGAAGCGTTGATTTTGAGCAATACTTTGAGTTCCGTCTCAGGTGCATCCACCGAAACATTGGGTCGATCCACGACGTAGTCGAGAAGGATTTCTTCAGCCATAACACCCTCTTGTGC
>JBBKVQ010000071.1:0-13092 GCA_037968515.1 Bradymonadaceae bacterium | reverse complement strand
CTGAAGCAGATATCAGCGGTCAGACCTCAGAACTTAGGGGTTCTGGTTGTGCCTGTAATTCTGCGGATGGCGCCCCGACAGATATGTCGTGGATGATCGCTGTTTTGGGCTTCTTGGCGATTTCGCGAAAGCGACGCTAAATCTTAGCAACTCGTAAAAAGCCCGGCAGTCGCCGGGCTTTTTTTTTTGCCTAAGTCGTTAGCCAAATTCGATTATCGTGGTGACGACATCTACGTTCCCGACCATACTGAGTGACCACATATTCAAACTCGGGGACTCGATGGATTCGGAACGTTTTCCATTCTTTAAAACCTTTATCCTGCCCATGTTCTGGATTTTCCTGATCCCTATATGTGGCGTGGTCTTCGGGTATATTGCCGTCGCGAAGTACGACGCAAGAATCCTCGACGCGATCTTCGTAGGGATCGATGCGGACACCATCAGCGTTGAGGCCAAAGATGCAGCGAAGAAGCATTATAACTCGATCTCTTTTGCGCAGGTTTGTGCCAACGACGACCCCGCGATGGCAGACTTGAAGGGACATCTCGAAAACACCTGCGGTGATTACGCGCAATTCCGCATTGTAACATTGGCCTCTTGGGCTGGAATCCTGATCGCTTTGTTTGCGATCATTTTCATTGGAATCTCCGGTACCGCTTCGATGACCTCGCGCACGAGGCAACTTTGGAGCATTCGGGTGGGGGTTCCCCTTCTTAAAGGTGTGGCTGCCTCGCAAATGATTCTGCAGGGGTTCATTGTGGTCATGCTTTCCTATTGGGTGACGGCACTTCTGACTCAACGCTTCTTTCTTAAACTGGTGGTCATGGCGGCAATCTTTGCGATCGGCGCTGTGTTCATCGCTATCCGGGGAATCTTCCGCCGCGTGGATTCTCCAGTTTTTGTGGACGGCGACCTGCTTACAAGAGACACCGCTCCTGACCTTTGGGCATCCGTGGACCGGATTTGTGCACATTTTGACACCGCACCACCCGCCCAGATATTGGCCGGGATTGATGACAACTTTTTTGTGACCGAGCACGTCATCACCACACCCGATGGCGAGCTGACCGGGAGAACGCTTTTTGTGAGCATTTCGCTGCTTCGTCATCTCTCGGTCGAGGAGGCCGAGGCTGTGATCGCGCATGAAATGGCCCATTTCAGCGGTGGCGACACGCTTTTCTCGCTCCAGACACGACCGCTGATGAGTCGTTTTGACCAGTATTTGGCTGAGCTCACGGATATCTCGACCGTTCTCGCGTTCAATCTGCTGAACGCATTTCGGGGGCTCATGGAGTTGTCGTTTGGCAAGCATTCACGGGACCGTGAGTTTCGGGCAGATCAACTGGCGGCTGAGACCATAGGAGGACCTCATATTGGGTCTGCCCTGCTCAAGCTTTCGGCCTACAGCCAATACCGATTTCAGATCGAGGGTGACCTGTTTTCTCAGCAGACCAAACATACCTCCCTAACTCTTGCAGACCGAATCAACGACGGCTTTCGCGACTACGCGAAGAGTCCGCTTTTTTCGAGCAATATGGCCGAAGCCGGCGTTTCTCACCCCTTCGACTCCCACCCCCTAATTATCGAGCGGCTCGCCATGTTCAATGTGTTCCCAGAGGCCGAGTTCGGCGAGGTCGCGAGCCGTGTTCCGGAGGCGTATATACTTAGCGGGGAAGCCATCCAAGAGATGGAGAAGAAACAATGGGAAGCGTTTGAGGCACGTTTCCAAGAAGCGCACGAATATGTCCTGTGTTACCGCTACCTGCCCTCGACCGACGAGGAAATCGAGCACGTGGAACGCTACTTTCCCGAGCAAGTATTCGAGCAAAAGCAGTCATGGTTAGGGAAGCAGAACGCCGAGATCACGTTGCGATATGACTCCGTCTTGATCCCGCAGATATCTCCAAATCCCATTCATTTATCAGAGATTACACAAGTGTTGTTTATCGAGGATAAACAGCAGATTCTGATCCACACAATACTGCAGAAGAAGCCCTACAAGGCCACGGTTCCTGTGCCGATCATCATGGAAATTGGGAAATACCACGCACGATATGAACAAGCACAGATCTCGTGTTTGGCTGCCAAATCGTCAATTTCGGAGTGAGCCTCACCAAGTCGCATTCTGCGGACAAATCCCCGATTTTCTTGTGTGTGCTTACTCCACATGGACTATCTGTCCTCCAACTTCGTAAACCTCTACACTCTAAATTCGCCAGGTTTTGGTAGTTTCAGCGCATTGCCCTCATGGCACAGCCTTTGCTGTATATTACTGGATAGATTGGTCAGGTAGGTCATGGAATCTAAACATCAAAAACTCACGCCCTCTCAGGCATTTGGGCATCCACTGTGGTGGATCGCTCTAGCAGTACTGGTTTTGAACGACCATTTCCTGAAAGGCAGTGTGATTTCCGGTGCGGTCACTGGAAAGCTCAGCGACTTCGCGGGGCTGCTTGTCGCACCGGTATTGCTCGCAGCGCTGCTGCGCGTGAAAACACGGCAGGGACTTTGGAGCGCCAGCATAGTCACGGGGCTCGTGTTTGCGGCCATCAATCTTTCGCCGGCATGCGCGCAATTTTGGGATCAGGCCGTGTCTTTGATCGTTCCATTTCATACAACAACCGATCCCACCGACCTGGTCGCTCTTTTTGCGATCCCAGCAGGCATCCTGATTTTCTTGCCGCTGATGACGTCTAAAAAAGGACTTGGAAAGCCGGCGAAGTTGTTGGCGGTCGCGGTGGGCGGAATGGCCTGTATGGCAACAAGCCCCGAGCCTACCTGTTTTGATTGTGGCGAGTGGCAGCAGCAGTTTAGCTCGAAGATCTCGATCCTAAATCAGTCAAATGAGCTCCACGTGGTCCGGATTCGTCCGATGCTTCAAGAGATTTCGTTCGATTGTGACGCTGTCGCTGAAAGTCCCACAGCGTTCCTGTTGGATTCGTATTTTGGCCCGGCCACGCGTTGGTTGGTTCAGTCCGGCCAAGAGATCCCTGTGCTCATGGAGCAGCCGTGGGAGGAGCAAGGAGATACGCCGTGCAGTGCCGCTAAAATCGAGAGCGATACACTCCCCGATATTCTGGTGCTTTGGGATTCTAATTCACGCACAAAAACTTATGTGTTTGATGCCGAGATCCCGAAAAACATCCAGGCCAACTCGAACACGCTGGTGATCGAGGCAGAATATGGCGTCGAATCCCTCCATAAATATATGGACCGTGGGACGTGTGGTTCGATCTTGGACTTCTGCGATGAGTCTAATTATGCCGACCTCGCGACAATCCCACGTGGAGCTCAGTATTCATGGAAGGCTGTCAGCGAAGATCGTTTGTATTGGCCATTGCCAGTTCTGGACTCTCCATCGACGCGACCAGGAAAAGCCTGCGAGCTTCCGGGTCCGGGCGAAGGCGTCTATTGGGGTGAGGGCCCCAATGGTTTTGACCATGTGATCGAGAACACGATCCTAAGCGATGATGGCTGTGCCGAAATCCAATTGGCGTCTGGGCAAACTTGGTATGTTTGCGGCCCGCGCTTTGCGCTCGAAACTCTGGTCCCTGATCAGACTGCTTTGAGAATCGAAATTTCGGTCTTGAACCAGGCGAATTCGGGATTCCGCGGCGGATTAGAAGCGTTACGGGTCGATGTTCTATCAGACAGCAACGCGATCGAGAAAAGCGTGATCCTGTCTCGTGGATTCTCGATACCCGCAGGAGCCGGCCTCACATTCGAAGGAAGCTGGGACCCTGATTGCCGACCGATCGAAGATATCTGTGGCTCGCTGGTCCTGCCTGCAGACATCACGTTATCCGGGCTTGACGCTCCATTTGGTGAAATTGTTGAGCTTCCGAACGGTAAGGGCAACGCAATGGTCGTGCGGGCTTTCAATCAACCCGTCCAAGACCCGAATTGCGAAATCCTGGCGTCGATGCTCCCAGAGCTTTCACTGACAGAAGACGCCATATTTGTTGAATTAGCTGTTGTATTGAATTGAGGAGATCCCCATGTTGACCCGCTCCCTGTTAATCATCGCCCTTGCGGCGTCACTGCTGTCTTCCTGCGGCGCCGACGATTCGTTTTCATCCGACGCAAAGGGTTCGATCGAAACGCCTAATCAGAATGGGACAGGGGTCGGGCAGTCGGGAGCTCAAGACTTTGGGCGTTTCCGCGGCATCATTGAATCTGGGGAGTTGCCCTCCCCCGACACTCTAGACGTCGTGGGTTTCTTCAACGAACACAAGATCGAGTTGCCCCCACCCACCTGCGAAGGCCCTGTTTGCCTGCACGGTGCGCTTGGCGTGCAAGGAAACATGATCAACGGTTCAAACTGTACGGTCGTGCTTGCTGGCCTCAATACAGCGCTCGACCCGGCTGACTATGAGCGGCCCCCCTTGAATCTCGCGGTCGTGGTTGATGTCAGCGGTTCGATGCAGGGCGTCGCAATCGAGTCGGTCCGGCTTGGGCTGGAGGACTTCGCTGGGGAACTTGATCCGAAAGACAACGTCACGTTAATCACGTATTCGAACCAAGCGTCGGTCCTATTTGAGTCAGGTCCGGAAGACCTCAATCGAGTCGGATTTGTGGATGCCGTGCGAACCATTCGTGCAGGCGGCGGAACCAATATTTATGCCGGTTTACGCGAAGGGCTTGAATCCGTTTTGGCAGCAAAAGATGCGACGCGTCAAAACCGAGTCATCCTGCTCTCCGATGGGCTTGCGACCGAAGGGATCACCGATGACGCACGGATTATCAACCTCGGGAAAACGTACAGCGAACAAGGCATCGGCATCACGACGATCGGTGTTGGCAAAGATTTCGATATTCACCTGATGCGAAGCCTGAGCAATACCGGAGCTGGCAATTTTTACTTCCTCGAAGATCCAGGTGCTGTGCGAGAAGTGTTCATCGAAGAAGCGTCGAGTTTCGCGGTGCCGCTGGCCAACGACGTGCGCATCGGCCTCGATGTCAGTGGTCCTTACGCAGTTCGTGGCGCCTATGGTTCGCGGATCTGGGACGCTCAAGACAATTCGGCAGAAGTCCTGATCCCAAGCCTTTTCATGGCTTCGCGCCAGTCGGTCGATGATATTACGCCGGACGGCGGACGACGGGGCGGCGGCGGCGCGATCTTGTTTGAATTGGTGCCAATCCCAGTACAGGAACTGCTTGATGCGACCCCGGCCAACCACCGCGCTGGCACGCTCAGCTTGGAATACACGTTGCCGGGCACGGATCAGAAAGTGACCCAGACGGTAGAGGTCATGAACACGCTCAAGCCTGGCGAATCGCCTGCAGACGGCGCGTTTGAATCACCGAGTGTCGAGAAAGCGTTTGTGACTCTGAACATCTACGTCGGTCTGAAGTTGGCCATCGAGCGTGCTGCCGTTGGCTCTCCGGGTGCAGCGCTTGGGGTCATCGAACCACTGATCACTCAATTGGAGACCTGGCTTGAAACCCACGACGATGCGGATATCAAGGCCGACCTAGTTCTGCTTAAGAAGCTTAAGATTGTGATCGAAAAACGATCTGGGCCGCGCGAGACTGTCGGGACGGCTGTGAACCCATGGCCTTACGACTAGGGGTTCGGGTTAACTCGATCAGCACTCACCGTTGCCAAACGCTGCAATCAGTCGCCGCAAAGAATTTGCCGGGTAATCATGTCGACGCCAGATCAAATCTTTGATCAACTTTGTGCGGCGACCAGCCAGCACCAACGGCAGCGGCATTCCGCTCATCTTCGTAAATTCTTCGGGGGCCCAGTCGTGAAGTGCGCGCAGAGCGTTGACACCGCCTTGATGGTGTTTCAACGGGTCGATGCCTACTCTATTGGTTGGGTGAACGGTATAGTTCGTCAGGACTTCCGGCACGTAGATCAGCGGGTAGAATGCCGCGATGCGCAGCCAGAGCGCAAAGTCCTGCCCTGCGCCAAGCAATTCATGCGAGGTCGGAAATCCGCCACAGCGCTCAAGGCAGTCTTTGTGAACAACGACGGTCGAGGTCCCGATAAAGTTCTGACGGATCAGGTGTCGATTGGTAGGCTTCAGGCCCTTCGCCGGATGTTCTGAGGACCTAAGGACCGGCGAGCCCGAAGGATCCACCCGACGGTATCGGGTGAACGATAATGCGGCCTGTTTTGCCGCGGCGAGTGCTCTTACCTGTGCACTAAGCTTACCCGGATGCCATGTGTCGTCGGCATCTAAGAACGCGATGAATTCGCCTGTAGACTCAGCAATACCGCGATTTCGGGCGCCGCTCACCCCCGCGTTTTTCTGTCGGATGACCAACGGCGAAAGCCGATGTGCGGCGGCAAGCTCTGCAGATTCGTCATCCGATCCGTCGTCGATGACGATGACCTGAACCTGACCTGCATATTCCTGATCGGCCACGCTATCGAGGCACGCTTCAATAAAACTAGCCTGACGGTACGCCGGAATAATAACCGAGACCGTAGGCAGATCAGGCGTGCTCACCGGCGACCGTTTCTGAGTCGTACGCCCAAAACAATGGCTTTACGCATCGCCACAAGAATCACGCGCGCTAATTGTTCGTCGGGCGATCGCTGAGGACGCGGGAACTTCTTGGCGAGCTGTTCGGCGACAAACGCTGCAAGCGCGGGATCATTGACCATGGCTCGGCAATCGAGCCCCGCGTAACTGGCCGATTTCGAAACAAAATGCCGCCAGCTTTTCATGTAATCATGGGCGAGCACAACATCTGGGGCATAGATCAGGCGCGCGCCTGGCTTCTGATTCAAGATCTTATAGCTCAAGTGAATCCCTTCGTGCCCAACCATGCCGTCTGGCAATCCTCCGGCGCTCAAAAACATGGATCGACAGATCGCCATAGTACCTTCAGCGGTCAGGCACTCGTCGATGACTTCGGGCCCTCGATCGTAGTGCCCTGCAAGCGTTGTAAAATAGCGGTGGGCTCGGGGCACCACTCGACCACGCAGGGCCACAACATTCAACTGTTGAAGATGTTTGCTCGCGTTCATCGCGTAGTCTAGACCGACCAAACCGTCGTCATCGATAAAGCTGAGATTTGGCGCATTTGCCCAGCCGGCACCGACGTTCCGACCCGTGGAACACCCGGCGTTGTGGCTCATATGTATGATCAAATCAACACGATCTCGCAGCTCCAACGACACCGTAAGGCCGCCGTTGTCCACGACGATGATCTCGAGTTCATCGCGATCAAAACCTTGTTGCTCCACGATTCGATCAAGGCATTTCAAAAGCAGGTCACCACCACACCAGGTCACTACGACAAATGACCATTTTGCGTTCGGGCGCTCGTGCAACTGCTCTTGGCTGCCGATTAATTTAGAGTAGCGCTCGCGCCATGCTGCCGTAGTTGCATCCAAGCTTGGCTCGGGGCGCGTTAAGTTGGAAATCGAGGACACGTTTGACCTGTCGAGACTGAAACCTATAAATGGGTCTGCAAAAAGCATGCACGCCAAAGTTCATTACGGGTTTATATCGCCACAATAATACTGGCGCAAACGAGGAGCGGTGAATGTGTACGACAGCCCTGCAATCGATTCGGGCAGGACAACTGGTGCTCGCCTGTAATCGTGACGAGTTGGGGACTCGGCAACCTGCTCATCCTCCCACGGTTCACGAGTTCAAAAACGGTCTGGCAGCGATCTTCCCGCGTGATCGCGATGCTGGAGGTTCATGGGTCGGTGTGAATACTTCAGGCATCGCGGTGTCGCTTCTGAATAACTACGCCGCTGACGTACGGCCACTGCCCCTGCATCCGAAGAGCAGAGGCGTCATCGTTCCGCAAATGCTTCAATGCCGAAACCTTGTTGAGGTTGAGGCGGGAATCGAAAGCCTTCGTGACGATCTTGAACGGTTTCGCCCGTTCTGGTTAATCGTAGCTGAAGTGCCAAATGACGGCCCTGCGCGCGCTGTACGTGCGACGTGGGACGGCGAAGTCTTGACCTGCGAGCCTATCAGGATGCCCATGGCGCAATTCTCGTCGAGTTTTGAACACGAGCGTGTCGAACAGAGTCGTCGGGCTCAAGTCGAGTCACTGCTGAAGAGTCCCACAGAATGGACGGCAGAAACCACAGACACGATCTTTGGGAGTCATTTGCCCACGCGCGGCGCGGCGTCAGTTTGTATGCACCGCGATGACGGCAGCACCGTCAGCCACACCCGAATTGAAATCAATGGCGAGGATATCCGTATGACGTATCATGACGGCCCGCTTTGCCTAGCGCCTCAGGTCACACGACTCGCACTGCAACGTCTTTGAATCAATCGATTAATCGTGATTGATATCCAAAAAGAAAAATGAAACTTTCCTTGCGCATCCGTCATCAGTACAAGCTCAGACGTTAAGTTTTGGTTAATGAAATTCACTTTGGAGTGAGATATGTGGAAATCGGCAGCTCTGTTGAGCACCTTTGGTTTGTTGTTTGTTGGCTGTGGAAGTGATGACGAGCCAGCGTTTGCCTATAATGCAAACAGCTCGTACCCAGAAAACTGGGAGTCCGTTTACGTACAAACCAAAACGTGCGCTAAAAGCGCGACTCACGGTGGCGATTATGTCGAAGTCTGGGTAAGCCCCGATGCTGAAGCTGCCTTCAACGACCGCGCCGTCGAAATGCCAGTGACAGCCGTTCTTTTGAAGGCACAGTTTTCAGACAGTTCATGCACCAAGAAGTCAGGCTTCACTGCGATGAACCCCAGTGCGGTGGCCACTGACGGCGCAGTGACCTGGCATTTCCAGCGTACAGAAGTCGACGGCACGATCGGCTCAGACGGGCCCGATAATTTCTGCAACAACTGTCATATGGGTTACCCAAACGGGATCGCTTCGACCCCTTGAGATGTCATGAGTGCTGCATTTCTATATGTGAGCAGCGGAACCGCTGATAGCGCGGAAATCTATCTGCCGTTTTCGCCCGAATCTACCCATCATGTGGAGCTAGCCAATGGCGCCTCGCTGCATGTTTGGTCAACTTTGGACGAACTCGCCGGTGGCGCTTGGCATGCTGCCCATCCCAAGGGGTGGCTCGTGTACGACGGTTGGATTGATTCCGCCCCCGAATCGACGCCCGTGGCACCCTGGTTAGCGGCGCGCATAGAGACGCTCGGCCCCTCGGCTTTGATCGCCCAACACGCCGGCGAGTTCGCACTCGTTGACGTTCAAGATACTGGCGAGGTCATAGCTTTTGGCGATTTCCTTGGGGCACGTCACCTTTATTACGCAGAGAAATCTGGGCGATTTATAATTTCTAATCGGGCAATGTTGGTTTCGGCCGCGCTGGAGCTTGGTGAGCCAATATTGGAGCCGCTTCACCTAAGCTGGTTCATGTGTTCGATCGCTTGTCAGTTTGCCAATGAGACGGTCTGGCGTGGCGTTAAAATCCTTGGGGCGGGCGAAGTATTGAGGTTCAAAGACGGCCGTTTTCGGATTGAACCATCGACAATTAATGTCGAAGAATCTCAGCCATGGGATTTTCATTGGGATCAACTGTGTGCGCGGGTAGCGAGTCTTGTGCGGCGGGGGGCCTTGCCGTCGCGCGTCGCCGTGACTGGCGGAAAAGACTCGCGGCTGGTGTTGGCGGCCTTGATCGGCTCTGGGTCAATCGCTGAGATTGATACGGCCTATCTTCGGATCTCGGAAGGTCACCCAGATTTGCTCGTCGCCCAGGATCTATGCCGACATTACAGCATTCCTTTTGAACGACTCGAAGCCTCTGATGAAAGCTCCTACTCCGCCGAGTATCTATTGGATCGACATAATTTCCAGACCGAACACGCGCTTCACGCTTGGGATTTAAAGGGTTATGAAAATCGCCCGCGTGAAATCGGACTGCATGGGAATTACGGAGAAATCTACAGAAGTCATGCAAATTTGAAGTTTGTTTTGGGCTGGAATGCGGTTCGGCGTAAGTATCTTGCGACAAATTATTTGGACCTTTACGACGTCATGACCCCTGTAGCCCTGGACCATGTACGCGGCGGAATTGCGACGTGGCTTGATGAGCAGCAGGCTCAGGGCGTTCGGCCATTGGCTTTGCATGATCGGCTTCACCGCGCCGCACGAATGCACCGGTGGGTGGGTCAGTCATCGCAAATTGATGCGGCGGGCGGTTTTTCGGCCAATCCGATCCCCTCGCCAGCGCTTATGCGCCATTACTTGGGTCTATCGTTAGTTGAGCAACAACAGCAACGCATTCACTTTGAGCTGACAAAACGAGCAGATGATTGGTTGTGGAAACAACCATTTGCTCAAGCCTCGTGGCCAAAGACGGTGGTGCCGTTGTTAAGCTCGCGTCCGTCGCCCGTGACGTCGAATACTCCCACAACGTCGCGCCAAATCGGCTTATGGTTCAGGCAAAAAGATGCGATCTCGGACCTGATTGCAGGTGATGGCGGCGCAGATTTCCATGAACTTTTTGATCGAAAAAAGGTGGCATCTTTGTTAGCGAAGACACACAAAGCGCCTAATGCACATCATGTACGCGCGGTTCTGGGACTTGCCGGAATGCGACGATCGCTAGAAGCACCAAAAAGCGTGCATCGTTTTGAAATGGAGCCCTGCCGGTGAATGCCCACGAAATCTTGATAAATAATGTGCTCAAGGCCACCCAGCAAGGGTGCGAACTGGTCGAGACCATGTCCGACGCGGTTTACACAAAATCCCCGGGGCCTTTACCGCGCGCGTCAACTGTTGGCGCTCATTTTCGGCATGTATTGGAGCATATTCAACTGCTGCTCGACGGCATGGAAAGCGGACTTGTGAACTACGACCTGCGAAAACGGGATCCACGAATCGAATCCGATCGTGAATTCGCGGTGAGGCTTGCAGAGGGTCTTTGCACAAGATTGGAAGCGCTCGACCCCACTTCATTAGATGCCGCCTTGATCGTGGTCCACCACACATGTCCAGATAGTGAGCCACATCGGGCGGCCTCGAGCAGGGCCCGAGAGCTCATGTTCGTACTGAGCCACACCAATCATCATTGGGCTTTGGTTCGACTACTGGTCGAACTTCACCAAGACCATGTGCCCGCGTCCTTTGGGTTCATGCCTTCGACGGTCCGACACTTAAACAGTTTAAAGTCTCTTGAAGGAAAGCCATGAAAGTTTCGGCCCAAAATATCAGCCTTATTTGCGGACTCTTGACTCTAACTTTTGCCGGCGAGGTCTCGGCGCAGGGATTCACGCCCGAAGAAGGGTCGGTTTGGGCCAAACTCGGCTACGGTTACTCTCGTGCCACCAGTGATTTTGCCGGTGTTGACGACCAATTGGCCGACCCCAGCGTAGAGCTTGGTGAACGTGGGGATTTCCGTTCGCGGCAAGGAGAACTGGTCGGTGGCACGTTGCAGATCCACGATGCCACGCTCGACGTCGTGTGGGCACCGGTGGATGGCTTTGTGGTTGGCGGATTTGTCCCGCTGGTGAAAGCCGTGCGCTACGAAAACCCTCGCCCGTTCTCGACCGGTGCCACGGGTCCGGGAGACATCCAGCTTTTTGGCGGCATGCAAATGACGCCTCGGGACCTGCGTAAATTCGGGATGACGGCCTACGCAAAGGTGAAGATCCCGACCAGCTTCAACTACCCTTACACGAACGAGGCGCTGCTTGGTGAGGGCCAGGTTGATGTTTCTGGGGCCTTGGGAACCACGGTTTCGCTTCTTCCGAAGTTAACCCTTAATAATACCATCGAAGTCCGCCATCGTTTTGCCCACGACAGCGACGAGGGATTTGCAGACCCAGGTGATGAGGTTGAGGCGTCACTTTCTTTGGGCGGGGCTCCGATCGATGGTGTTTGGCTGACTGCAGGGGTCAACGGCCTATGGGGGACTCCCTTCCAGGTGCGGCCTCCAGGTGCTGAAACCAAGACCATTCGCATGAAACGTCAGTTCTACACTGCGCTGATTTCGGCCTATTGGTACGGCCTTGGGTCGCTGGTGGACTCAGAGGGGCTGGCAATGGACCTTTGGGTCAAAGCGCCGCTGGCTGGGGTCGACTATCCTGTGCTTTGGAGCGGCGGCATGGGAATTGCGAAAGGATTTTAGGCTCGTCATCGGGGATCTGTGGCCGTATGTAGTTCGTCCAGATGACGGAGGCCCATTTTGATTCCACAAATCCTGACTCACCTTGCGGCGCTCGTAGGTTTTGACACCCAAAACCCTCCCCGGCGCCCCGATCCTGCGATTTTCGAATATTTACGAAATGCACTGCCAGATTTCACCCATACGCTGACCGACTACGGCTCTGGCTCTTTAAGCCTGCTAAGCGTGCGAGGAAATCCGAAGATTATTTTTAATGTGCATATCGACACGGTGCCCGCCGCTGAAAATTACGGCGCCGATCCGTTGACGCTTCGAATCGAAGGGGAACGGGCCATTGGCTTAGGAGCCTGTGATATCAAGGGCGCCGCCGCATGTATGCTTGCGGCGGCGGCTCAGACAACTGGCGACACCGCGTTCCTTTTTACCTCCGACGAAGAGGCAGGCCAGTCCACTTGTGTTCGTGAATTTTGCAAAGGTCCTAGGGACTTTGAAGCTGTGATCGTTGCCGAGCCTACGCAGGCCAAAGCAGTTTTTGAACACCGCGGCATCCTGACGGCACGTGCGGATTTTGAAGGCATCAGCGGTCACGCTTCGAGCGGTCGAGCCGACTTGGATTCGGCCCTGCATCACGCCGTCGATTGGTCGCACGCGGTATTGGTCGAAACACGGGCTGCTAAGGAGCTGCGGTACAAAAACCTGCAGGGCCTTCGATTTAATTTGGGACGAATGGAAGGCGGGGTGAAACCAAATATGGTCGCGTCGTCGGCCCATTTAAATTTCGGTTTCCGGCCACTACCGGGCATGGACGCCCCGGCGTTCCTAAAGCGGCTGGGCGAACTTGAGCCGAGTCCCAAGCGACTTGAACGTGGTTTTTACGGTCCACCACTGCCTGCTCCCGGATTTCAACCGGCTCAAGATTTGGCGATCCACTGCGGACTTCCGGTTGGTGAGCCGGTGGATTTTTGGACCGAGGCTTCACTTTTCAGCGAAGCTGGCTACGATGCGCTCGTTTTTGGCCCTGGAAACATCGCACAAGCTCATACCGCCGATGAATGGGTGGCATT
>JBBKVQ010000070.1:0-4109 GCA_037968515.1 Bradymonadaceae bacterium | reverse complement strand
CCCTCTATGATCTGGTTTAGAATTCTGATTATTTTGGTGTTTCTTGGCGGATGTTCTCGTCCCAACAGCACAACCACGTTGCGGGTGGCGGTCCCCGGACAACCGGCAAATCTGGACGTAAATCGAACTTACGACGCAATCGCCGGGCTGATGCTGCTTCAAATGCACGAAGGTCTGACTCGGCACGATGGTGAATTGAATGTGATGCCGGCGATGGCCGAATCCTGGGAGTTCTCGAAAGACTTCCGCACCATCACTTACAAAATCCGGAAAGACGCAAAATGGTCTGACGGCAAACCGATTCGAGCCCAAGACTTCGAATACTCGTGGAAGCGCCTGCTTTCGCCCGCAACGGCGGCCGAGTACGCATATTTCATGTTCGATATCGAAAACGCCGAAGCCTTTAACTCCGGCAAGGTTAAAGCCGAAGACGTAGGCGTGCGCTGCCTCGACGACCATACGCTCGAGGTCAAACTGAGTCGCGCGGCGCCGTATTTCCCGCATATCACGACCTTTATTGTCACCCATCCCGTGCGCGAGGACATCGTCGTAAAATACGGAGACGCGTGGACTTTGCCCGAAAATATCGTCGTGAGCGGCGCCTTCAAGCCAACAGCGCTTCAGCCCGAATACCGCATGACGCTTGAGCCAAACCCATATTATGTGTTGGGCAAGCCCTCGATCACAAAACTGGAGATTTTCATGACGGCCGAAAAGTCGACCTCCATGAACCTGTTTATCGCGGGCGATCTTGACGTCGTCGTCGACATGTTACCGATCGCCATCCCCGCGTTTCGCGATAATCCATCGTACGTAAACGCCCCCAAGCTCGAGACCCGCTATGTCGCGTTTCGAGTCGACAAGGCTCCCTTTGATAACGTGAAAGTCAGACAGGCCCTTGGCCACGCCATCCAACGGGCGGAGTTTCCTTCTGTGTTGAAGGGCGGCGAGATTCCTGCGACCTCTTGGATTCCACCGGGCATGTTTGGCAACGATAAGTCGATTGGTTTGGCCTACGACCCAGAACTCGCCCGCAAACTCCTGGCGGAGGCCGGCTATCCAAAAGGCAAAGGCTTTCCCAAGGCCATCTTGATGTTCAGGGCTGGTGAGGACTGGAGCTTGATCGCCGAAAACCTGCAGGAACAATGGCGTCGCGAACTGGGCATTGATATCTCCATCGAGGTTCGAGAACAGAAGGTGTTTTTCCAGGAGATCGACAGCGAAAGCCCGCCACCGGCACACCTTGCCAGGTGGGTCGCGGATTTCCCGGATCCTGAAAACTTCATGAATTTGTTCAAGGCCAACAGCGGCAACAACAGCCTAGCGTACAACAGCCCTGAATATGACGCGTTTGTGGACCAAGCCCTGATCACAGTCGACCCGGCTGAGCGCATGGAAATCTATCGCAAAGCCCAGCGGATTCTGACCGAACAAGAGGCCGCGATCGTCCCGATCTATGTGGGCGCGCAAAATGTCCTGGTTCGAAAGGGCTGGGCTGGCATCGAGTTCAATGCCATGGGTGACGCGCATTTCAACGACGCAAGGTGGGCACCATGAGCAGACTCGACCGAATCTCGCTGCGTTTTATCGGACAGCGCCTGCTATTTGGCATCCCGGTGTTGCTGACCGTGGTCGTCACGTCGTTCATCGTGCTGCGATTGACGCCGGGTGGCCCTTTTGACCGCGAAAAACCGCTGCCGCCGGAAATCCAGCGGACCCTGCGGGCGCATTATCACTTGGATCGGCCGGTTTTCCCCATTTACACGATGCCGGACGACCTTGGTTCCCAACAGGATATCGCGGCGTTCGAGGCGGCCAACGGTGTCGTCGTGGCTGGCCCTCTGCGGATGGTCAGCGACGTGACTGCTTGGGGCGACACCCAGCTGCTGATGTACCTAACACAGCTGATGCATGGGGATTTGGGCGTCTCGATGAAGTTCCAACAAGAAACGGTGAACGACATCATCTGGCGAAGCCTTCCGATCAGTCTAGAGCTCGGCCTCTGGGCGTTTCTGTTGACCTATATTGTGGGGATTGCGCTTGGTGTGATCGCCGCCGCACGTCGCGGAACTCTTGTGGATTCGTCGTCCATGGTGGCAGCCACCCTTGGCATCAGCACGCCGAACTTTGTGCTCGCAGCCGTGCTTGTGCTGGTTTTTTCGCTCAAACTCCAGTGGCTTCCTGCCGGTCTGTGGGAATCCGGATGGCATATGGTCCTTCCCGTCATCACGCTGGCCGCTGCCCCAACCGCCTACATTGCACGCCTTACTCGGTCTGGAATGCTCGAGGTCTTGAGCCAAGATTTTGTGCGAACTGCAAAAGCCAAAGGCGCGAAACAGAACCGGGTGTTGTTAAGACACGCCCTGCCGAATGCGCTGGGTCCGTTGATCACTGTTGCCGGGCCCCTGCTCGCTTCGTTGGTTACAGGCTCGTTCATCGTCGAGCTCGTGTTCGCGATTCCTGGCATGGGTCGATATTTCATCACGTCGGTCGTCGATCGAGATTATCCGTTGGTGATGGGAATCACGCTGATTTACTGCGCTCTGGTCGTGGTAGCGAACATCTTTGTCGACGTCGCTTACAGTGTTGCTGACCCGAGGATCGAAACATGAGCGCCGAAAGCTATGGCGCGCGTGTGCGCCAAAAACTCATGAAGAATCGACTCGCGCTGGCGGGTATTGCGATTGTTCTGGGGATTGGCCTGTTGGCGATTCTTGCCCCATGGCTTGCGCCCTTTGCCGAAGAAACTCAAGATCCGGCCGCGATTCTGCAACTACCTAGTTGGACTCACTGGTTTGGCACCGACCGCCTTGGGCGCGACCTGCTCAGCCGCTGCCTCTATGGAGCACGTGTAAGCATCCTGGTCGCGACCGTGACCACGCTTATCGCGATGGTGCTCGGAACGGTGCTGGGCGCAGTGTCGGGCTGGGTGGGAGGCCGCACGGATAATATCCTGATGCGCTTTGTCGACGTCGTGTATTCGTTCCCTGACCTGTTGCTCATCATCATCATCAGCGTTGTCGTTGGGCAGAGTGTCGTGGGCATCATCCTGAGCCTTTCCCTAGTGTCTTGGGTTACGGTCGCTCGTGTGGTTCGCGGCGAAGTCCTAGCTGTGAAGTCCCGTCCGTTTGTGGAGGCCGCTAGAGCGTTGGGATTCACCGACGCTAGAATCCTGTGGAAACAAATCCTGCCTCATACCGTTGCGCCCGTGATGGTCACGCTCACCTTCCGGATCCCTGCCGTAATTTTGGCCGAATCGACGCTGAGCTTTATCGGTCTTGGGATTCAGCCGCCCGCTTCGTCGTGGGGTACCCTTGCGAGTCAGGGATGGACCGCGATCGCGTTCTACCCACACCTGATTTTGTTCCCAGCGGCTTTGGTCTTTGTCACCATCCTAGGTTTCAACTGGATGGGAGACGGTCTGCGCGATGCGATGGACGTCAGGCTTTAGCCTGCGGCTGGTGTCAGGTTTCAGGAATCGCAGCGGTGATTCGGTCCGCCAGGCTCCAGCCTGGCATGCGATTCAACCGGTCAACCATTCGCGACTTGTGGACCGCGCGCCAGCAGGGCAGCTCGCCCCGTTAATCGGCAACACCAAAGAGCCGAAGTGCGAAATAGATGACGGCGGTAACGATGGTAAGGTGTGTTCTTTTTTGACGCCATAGCCCTGCGGGTTAATAGATTCGTGCGAGGGTTCCACCGGGCATTCGAACGGGAACGTTGATTCAAAAAATATCTGGGTCGGCGAAGCGTAAAAAAAAAGCCGCCCATTCAGGCGGCTTCGATTGTTTGACGGTGTTTAGGGGATAAGGACTTCCTGATGGGTGGTGCCAATCGCACCGTTTTGCCCTCCTCCGTTAGGTCCGCCGATGCCTCCATCAACTGCCATCAGGCCAGTCCCCGTCACGGTCTCGTAGAACATTTTGATTCGGCCCCCGCCGCCTCCTCCGCCATCATCGTTTGCGATGCTCGCGCCAATCGATCCGCCACCACCGGTAACGCTAAGGAGCCCGCCGAAGGTGATATTCTGACCAACGATCAGGATGCCGCCGCCGGAGCCGCCTCCACCACCACGGCTGCCACCAGGTTGCAAGCCGTCGGCACCGTTC
>JBBKVQ010000069.1:0-15488 GCA_037968515.1 Bradymonadaceae bacterium | reverse complement strand
ACACGAAGCTGACAAGATTCGGTCGCGACAGTCGTTCGAAGAAAAACAGCGACTGCACAACGAATCCGCCCTGACCCGTGAAACAGAGACAACCAATGCACCAAGAAACCCCCGATAATTCCCCCGTCGTCGAGGAGCATCAGGGAGAACCAGCAGGCTTAAGTAATCGCTGGCTTTTCGGCATCATTGTGGCCAGTTTCATCTTCGCTCTGGGTTCGATCCCCATGTATCGAATCGTTTGCAAAAAAATCGACCCGGGTGGGTCAGCTGCTCAAAACGGCGACGCGGAAATCTACGACGACGCTTCAGACACCTCGCGTGATGTGCGCATTCGTTTTACGACCAGCGTCGAGCGGCAGCTCCCCTTCGAGTTTCTGAGCTCACACGAATACCTCACAATTCATCCGGGGCAACGCGGCGAAGCGATGTTCAAGGTTACGAACTTGGATGCATCGCGTGACTACCGTGCCAAAGCTGTTTACGACATCAATCCACCCGAAGCGGGTCAGTACCTGAAGAAGATTCAGTGTTTCTGTTTTGATGAACAAACGATCGCGGCTGGCGCAAAGATGGAGTTGCCACTTCTGTTCTGGTTCGACAGCAAGATGCCGCCAGAAATCAAAGAGATCACCATCGCTTACACCTATTTCAATATGGAAAGCTCACTGGAGCGGGCCAAACGAGATAGCAACGAACACGCCGTAAAATGACCGATCAAACCCCGTGGAAAGGCGACCCGAAGCAGCGGAAATCCGCCCTCAAATTTGGAGCGGCGGTCTTTTTCGCAATTTTCATGCTGGCGCTAATTACCGCGATGTCTCGCTATTTTGGCTGGTAGAAATGGCCCGACGATTCAAAGTTACGGTTTTTCCAACCCTTGCCACAGTCGTGGGCATTGTGATGTTGCTTGCGTTGGGCACCTGGCAGGCCGATCGCTACAGCCAGAAAACCGAAATCGAAGAACTGCAGGCCGTTCGAACGACCCAACCACCGCTGGCAATCGCGTCAAGCGATCAACTCATCGCCCCTGAAAACCAATACCGAATCGCGGATGTTCACGGCAGCGTAGACACCGCCCGCACGGTGCTGTTCAAGTTTCGAATCGTCGATGGCAAATCGGGCTCTTGGATTGCGTCGCCCTTACTGCTGGCTGACGGAAAGGTAGTGCTCCTGTTGCGCGGATGGGTCGACGTCAAAGATGCCGAGCAACTTGCTCGATCCCAGAAGATTCCCGATTCGGGGATCTATCGCGGCCTGATTCACACACTTGATGCCAACATCGAAGACGAAATCACTCGTGGAAAGTTGCCTTCCGACTCGGTGGATTCCTTTGTCGCTTGGAACACCTTTGACGTGGAAGGGGTCTACGATTTTTGGAAACTGCCTCATGTGAATTCGAGATTGGTGTTGATCCAGACCGAAGGGGACCCGGGTCCCCCGGTTGAAAGCGCCGACTACATCACCAAACCTTATATGACGGCAGACCGTCATTTTGGTTACGCGTTGACCTGGTACACACTCTCGGTGTGTTTGTTGGCGCTCTGGCTCGCAGCGGGGTTCGGGATGATAAGCTCTCCCACGCGTCACTCAGCCCCGCCAAAATCAACCTGATGGATTTGGGATAACCTACTTTGGTCGGCTGAGGTCTCCGAACACCTTTCGCACAGCGTCGGCGACGTGGGTCACCGCGATCGCGTCATCGACCATCTTCGCATTGGATGCTGGCATCACCACCTGTGAAAATCCGAGTTTCCTGGCCTCTTGCGCTCGTCGGTCCGCCATCGATACCGCCCGAACCTCTCCGGTCAGCCCGAGTTCTCCAAACACAGCCTGTTGAGCAGGCAGTGGGCGGTCCAGATGAGACGACAAGATTGCCAATGCGATGCCCAAATCGGCTGCTGGCTCACTGACCTTCATGCCGCCTGCCACGTTGATGAACACGTCCATCCCTGCGACTTTGATGCTGGTTCGTTTATCTAAGATGTTCAGCAGCAGGATCACTCGATTCGTGTCCACGCCAACCGAGGTCACTCGTGGCGGGCCATAACTGGGTGTCGTGACCAGTGCCTGAACTTCGATCATCAGGGGTCGTGTCCCTTCTAGAATAGGCACCACGGCGCTCCCAGACGCTCCACTTGGTCGTCCTTCCAGAAATGCGGCAGACGGGTTGGCAATCTCTTTCAAGCCGTCTCCGCGCATCTCAAACACTCCGACCTCGTTGGTAGACCCGAAACGATTTTTTACAGCACGAAGCAGGCGGTAGTTGCTTCCAGCCTGCCCCTCAAAATAGAGCACCGTGTCGACCATATGCTCGAGCACTTTGGGGCCAGCGATTCCGCCGTCTTTGGTGACGTGGCCCACAAGCACAATGGGGATGCCGTGCCCCTTACCAATCTGCGTTAGACGTCCGGTCACCTCACGCAACTGCGCCACGCTGCCTGGAACCGAAGACAACGAATCCGTCGCCGTGGTTTGAATCGAGTCAATGATCGTCAAACCAGGCTTGCGCTCGACCAATAGCCGCTCGATCCGTTCAAGGTTTGTCTCGGAGACCACCCAGATATCTTCGGCATTCACCCCCAGGCGCTCAGCCCGCATTCGGATCTGCCCTAGCGATTCCTCACCGGTGATGTACAGAACCTCGATGTTGCGACTTGCAAAAACCGCGGCCACCTGGAGCGATAGCGTGGATTTTCCGATACCGGGGTCGCCGCCCAACATCACGATTCCGCCGGGAACAAAACCGCCGCCAAGCACGCGGTCTAGCTCACCGATGCCGCTTAAAACACGTGATTGCTCCTGCGATTGAACGTCGCGCAGCTGAGTCGGCTTATTTCCAGTCGCCGCCCCATAACCACCCCGGCTTGGTGCGCCGGCTTTGGGTTCAGGTTCTCGGACCTCTTCAACGAAACTATTCCATGCCTCGCAGCCGGGGCATTTGCCCAACCAACGTGGTGACTCGTGCCCGCACGACTGACAGACGTGAACTGATTTTACCCGCGCCATGAGTTGCTCCAGAAACAAAAAAACCCCGGCATGCCGGGGTTTTCAGGTCGACCGATGAATGATCAGCGGTCCGTGACTTTGAACTCGACGCGGCGGTTATTGCTACGATTACGCGACGACGTATTTGGAAGCAAGGGTTGGGTTTCTCCGAACCCCTTAGCGACCAATTTTGAAGGACTGATTCCTTGGTCGATCAGGAACTGCCGAACTGCTTCAGCGCGTTTCTGCGACAACTCAAGGTTGAAGTCGTCCGAGCCAACGTCGTCGGTGTGCCCACCGATCAAGACTTGCTTGATGCCTGGATTTGAAGCAACGACCGAGGTCACCTGCTCAAGCAACGAGAATGATTTCGACAGGATCGTGTCTTTTCCGGTCTCGAATTGAACGGTCTGCATGATCTCGATCTTATCACCCTTGAGTTCAGCAAGGCTCTCTTTGGGCTCTGGCTTCAGCACGAACGATAGATCCGCAGTCTTCTGGGCCACGACAGTGACGTCACGGGCCTTGGTCAGATAACCAGGGGCCGATGCCGAGGCACTGTATTGGCCGGCCTTAACGCCCACTTTGAAGTTACCCGAAGCGTCGGCTTCAGCCGTCTTTGACTCGGGGCCAGTCATCGTGATGGTCGCGCCAAATATGACCGCGCCTTGTTCGTCTTTGATCGAACCAGCGACATTTCCGGCAACCATCGAAGCCTTCATCTGAACGCGAAGTTCATGCTCGCCGACTTCCTGAGGCAACGTGCGATCCACATCAATGGCTTCGTAATCTGGATGACTAATCGAGAACCGAACCGTCGAACCTGGAGCGTACCCGTAGGATTTGAACTGACCGTTTGCATCCGTGACCTGTGCGGTTTCGTTACCCATTGGGTATCGAACGATGGCGCCTTCGATCGGAAGCGCGCTTTCACGGTCGGTCACGATACCGGCAACAAATGACTCAGGAGCAAGGGTAGGCCCGGCTTTTTCGACTTCCTTTTCGACGTATTCGATTTTTGGACGCGGATCGATCGTCCACTGCAATCCAAAAACAGCCTGCCACGGCAGGGTGGCTGGCAATGCAGCGGCATCGTCGCCGGTCAGTCCGATATCCATGCCCAGGTGCAGACCGAGGTTTTCGATCGGCTGAACTTTCACGCCGAGTGCCAGGACGTTCGGGAATGACGCAAAACCAGCATCACCAACACATGGCAGGTTGGCCTGGTCACAAACGCCGTCGGCACCGTTCACAGGAACACTGAGGTTCCACTCTGCAAACGGAGTGACATAGGGCAGTTCGTATTCAAACCCGAGGCCGAGTTCAAGCGCATCATAGGCCGAGATGCTGTAGGCAAATCGTTCGATACGTGTCGGAACAACACCCGTAGGCACCGTGTTTTCCGAGCGATCGACTTTGTAGCCGATATTGAAATGCATATTGAGGTCAAATCCCTCAGACATTTCGCCAAAAGCAAACGATGCAAGCAATCGCGGACGGACGCTCATCCCATCAAACGAAAGGCCGGTAGTGCCGAAATTCGTAGGAAGGAAAAATCCCAAATCGCCGCCGAGAGTCACTCCGTTGGCTACCGGATAATACCCCTTCACGCCCAACGAAAAGTCGCCCTGCGAAAGCATGGCTTCCGGACGACCGAAGGTGTTTATGTTGCTGCGGGTATGCAGTTTAGCGTTCAGGCTGAAGTAGTTGATGGGGCTCGCTTCAAAAAGCAGGTTCCCACCAAAAAACGTGTTCTCGTCGTTAAACCGAATCACGTCTGTTCCAGTCGAGTACTGACCAAGAAGCGCGATGCGATACGTCCCTTCTTCACCGCCCCACGCTGCCGCGAGGTGCTGAAGGCCAACGGTCCCGTCAAGGTTGAGCATCGCTGCCACAAGACGCTCGTCTCGGGTGGTCTCCTCAATATCCTCGTCTTGAGTCGTTGCGGCATCGGCTTCAACAGCGACGTCGGATGGGGCTGGCTCAACAGCTTCGACCGGTTGGGTCGTTGCCGGTGGGGCCTCTAGCGCGTCTGCAGGGGGCAAACCGGATTGCGCGAGCGCAGAAACCGGAAGCATCGTGAGAATCGCCAAAGCAGAATTAAGAACGGGCCGGCGAATTTTCATCGCTGCTCCACGTAGATGGAAGGTCTAAAACACAGACAAAATGCCGACCTGTGCGTATTCCAAAGTCACACCGGTGTCAAGATCCCGAGCCACTCCAGGCAAAATCGTGCAAGACCAAAAGTGACGACAAAAATTAGCGTTCCCAACCAGATAGCCGATTGATAGCGCGCCAGCCAACCTAGGGGACCTGCATCAAATCGCCGATTGAACACCGATTGGGCCAAACCGTGAAGCGCCATCGCAAAAAACACGACGACAAAGGGGATACCCATCGGGTGAAAAAGTACTGAGGTGGAGAAGTCGCCGAGTATGGCGTACCGCGTGGCCCGCGTCATGCCGCAGCCGAAACAACTCATGCCGGTCAAAAGTCGAAAGGGGCACTGATAAAACGAGCCCAACGCGTTGCCCTGGCTCAAAAGCAACAACACAACCATGGCGGCAAACGAGCCCGCCAAAATCCAACCCCTTCGCCGCTCTGATACGGTCAACATGACACGACACTAGTCAGTAGGGGGCGTTCGTTCCACCCGGAGTGCCATTTTCCCATGCATTATTCAGACTCTGCTGCATGAAAAATGGACCAATCCCGAACAGTGTCATCACGAACATGATCGGCGCATCCATCTGAGGTTTCACGCCCCAGCTGTTTTGAATCTCGACGATGGCTTCGCAGGCTCGCCAGAGGAAATAATACGCCCAAAACCCGCAGGTCACGATCGAAAGTAAAAGCTCTTTACCTGCGTTGAACTCTTGACGCCCAAGGCCTTTGTTGAGGTCGTCGCACAGACCAAAAAACCAAATAATCCCGTAAATCCCGCACGTGAGCATCGGAAGAATGAGGACCATGACTGGGTTTCTAATTTCGCCGCGTTCCATGAGTTGCCTTGGGTTCATCGAGATGAAAAACCAAACATCACATGCACGTAGACACAGGTCAAGATGGGGTCAGGCGAGCAGGCGCTGGCTTTCGATCAGACGGCTGTATACCCCTTCGCGGCCCATAAGCTCGCCGTGTGTCCCTTGTTCGACAAGTTCTCCGTGATCTAACACCAGCACCTGATCGGCTGTCGCAACAGTCGACAGGCGGTGGGCAATAATCAGCGTAGTCCTTCCTTCCATCAAGCGGTCTAGGGCACGCTGCACCAAGGCTTCGCTCTCGACATCGAGTGCCGAAGTAGCCTCGTCCAAAATCAGGATTGCGGGATCTTTCAACAGCGCTCGGGCGATCGCGATTCGCTGTTTCTGTCCCCCGCTCAGTCGCACGCCCCGCTCGCCAATAACCGTGTCCAATATCTCGGGGAACTTGCCGACAAAATCCCAAGCATTGGCGGCCTCAAGCGCGCCGATCACGTCTGCGTCGGAAGCGTCAGGGCAAGCAAAAATGACGTTGTCACGTACCGTACCCGAGAACAGCACGGGCTCTTGCGCAACAACGCCCATTTGTTCACGAAGCCAATCGACATCGAAATCTTTGATGTCCCGACCATCGACACGAATGGTGCCAAATTGAGGGTCGTAGAACCGAAGCAGCAATTGACCAACCGTCGATTTCCCGGCGCCCGACGGGCCAATGATGGCAACTCGGCGACCAGGCTCGATCTTGAACGAAACGTCAGAAATCGCGCTCACACCCAGTCGGGTTGGGTACTCAAAACTCACCGAGTCGAACGCCACACTGCCGACGATCGGATCGCGGTTTGTCCCGGTAGAATCTTGTTCTGGCATGCGATCTATCAGTTCAAACACACGCTCGGCAGATCCTGTGGCTTTCATGAAATCAGTCCACAAACCACTCAGCACGCCCAACGCAAACGCCACCATCAAGGTATAGAGCAAAAACGCGGTCAGCTCGCCGACTGTCATTTCGCCCGCCATCACCTGACGACTGCCGAAGAACAAAATCAACGCGACCACGCCGTATCCAAAAAGCGAAATCACGCCTCCAAACACCGCCCCCACAAATCCACGACGTTTGGCCGCATCAAAAGAAACATCGACCGCGCTGTCGTAGCGAGCTTTGCTTTGCGATTCGGCCGCAAACGAACGGACGGTGCGGACTCCCGAAATAGACTCCTCGGCGATCGCTGTGGAGTCGGCCAATCGGTCTTGCACTAGCGAAGACAACTTTCGGACTTTGCGGCCATAATATCGCGCGAACAGCACCATCGCTGGCACCGAAACGATCATGATCAGCGCGAGCTGCCACGAGGTTACGAACAGAACAATCACGCCCCCGAGCGCCTGCGTAACATAACGCAAAGCCATCGAAAGATTCGATGTGACCGCGTTTTGAAGCACCTGAGTGTCGCTGGTCAGACGGCTGGTCAGCTCGCCGGTTTTAGTCGAGTCAAAAAAACCTACCTCTTGAGCCAAAATCCTGGAAAACAGACGAATTCGAAGGTCAGCAACCACGCGCTCGCCGACCACGGTGAACAGGTAGTACCGAAGGCTGACAAAGACGGCCTGAATCAAGAACAGGACCATCAAGCCGGCACCAAGCAAGCGCCAGTCGTATTTCGACGCGCCCATCAAGACATCGTCAACGCCAAGTCGCGCAGCCTGGGGATAAACGAGCGACAACCCTGAACCGATAAATAATGCCACCGTCGCAATGGCGAGCGGCTTGACATGAGGACGTGCTAGAGTCAGCAATCGACGGATACTCACCGCGTTGATTTTCTTCTTTTCCATAATTCAGTTGCCTCCAGATCTCGTCAGATGCCGCGAATCACATCCGGTCGCATGCGAGGGCAACTTGAGGTGTTTTGACGATTCGCGCTAGGGATATCTGATGGAATTCGTCGAGGGAAAAAACTGTGGACACGTCGCGCAGAACACTGACTTTGCGGTTTTTGTCGATGGCGCTGCCTATTTTGAAGACCTCGCGCTGGCACTTTCTCAAGCCGAGCAAACGATTTACATCGCCGGGTGGGCGATCGACCAGCGCATGTGGTTGCGAGCTGGCGACCCTGCTGGCGAACGACTGCCGCTTCAAACTTACCTACGACGCCTCGTTTGGGCGCGCCCCAAACTGCGAATCTATATTCTGATTTGGGACATGGCGACAACTTACAGAATCTCGGGCAATCTTTGGTCGATCTTTCATAAAGGTTGGCTGCCGCACCCCAGAATAAGCCTCGTTTATGATGACCACTACCCATCAGGCGGGTGCCAACATCAGAAATTCGTGGTGATCGATGATTGTGTCGCGTATTGCGGTGGCATTGACCTCACCGTGGGGCGCTGGGACACACCGGAACATATCCTGAACGACCCTCGGCGAATCGATGCATACGGTCGCGCGCATCCACCATTTCACGATGCGCAGGCGCGCGTCATCAATGAGAGCGCCGCGTATCTCGGCCGCCTCTTCCGAGTTCGCTGGCGACGAGTCTCGTGGCGGCATCCTCGGTCACCCAAGCTGGGTTCGTTTGGCTTCGACCTTTCGAAAGGGATGATCGCGGACCAGGTTGCTGTATCCCGCACTGACCCCGTTTCGAAGCCGGGAATCCAAGAGGTTCTCGCGATGTCTGCAGACCTGATTGGGTCAGCCAAAGAAAGCATTTACATCGAAAACCAGTATCTTACGTCCCGGCAACTCGGAGAATTATTGGCGAAACGCCTCGCCGCGCCTGAGGGCCCCGAAGTCATCATTGTGGGCCCTCGCCAGCCCGCCGGTTGGATCGAAGAAGTAACCGTTGGAATTTTGAGGTGGAGAGTCGTCGACATGTTGCGTAACGCCGACCATGCCGATCGCTTACGTGTTTACTACCCGATGGCTTCCGTGGTGGCCGACATCGACATCTACGTGCATGCGAAGGTGCTCATCGTCGATGATCTCATTGTTCGCGTTGGCTCTTCCAACGTGAGCCAACGGTCCATGAAGCTGGACATGGAAGCAGACCTGACGGCAAAACTAGCCCCTTCAGATGTCCGCGCACTGCGCGCAAGGCTCATTGCCGAGCACCTGGGAGTCACTCCCGACGATATCGAGTCATGCCACCAGCGCCTTGGAAGCTTAGGCGCGACCATTGATGAACTGCGAGGCAGACTAGATCGCACATTGATCCCGCTAGGCATCGGACCTGAACTCGACGAGCGCGGGTTTGCGGAAGACGGCGACGTGATTTTCGACCCTGCTGAGGCGTGGGAATTCGCAGCATTGGCCGAACTTTTTGCTGGACGTCAAACGCGACGCCATCTGGTGGAAACCGCACCGGCGGGTTTCGTTACGATCTCTATGGTCACCGCGTTTTTGGTGATGTGGCGTCTCTTCTTCTTCGAGGTAACCGACCTGCCTGCCCAGGCCTATATGCAGGCGCTCGAAAATCCATTCATGGCCAGCATCATCGGCGTAACGGTATGCGGCTTGGCGCTGAGCATCGGGAGTTCGACATTTGTGGTGCTCTTACCACTCGTGGCCGTTTTTGGACTGGTCCCAGGCATCGCCCTAACTTGGATTGCTGCGATGATCGCCTCGGCACTTTCGTATTTTGGGGGCAAGACATTTGGACGCAACGCAGGGTCAAAACTATTTGGCTTCCGCGTCGAGGAAGTTCGAAAAAGGTTATTTGCCAGGGGCTTCTTCAGCGTCGTTGCGTTGCGCGCGCTGCCCATTTCATCGTTTGCTACGGTTGGATTTGCCGCAGGCGCCGCGGGGGTTCCAAAACGTGCATTTGGGGGTGGCACAGCCATCGGAGTCATACCCAACCTTGTGCTTATCGGGGTGCTGACTCAAGCAATCGCGGGATTCGTGCGAGCGCCAAACATCTGGTCCTTGTTGTGGACCGTGATGTTGGTTGGCCTTGTAGGGGCGATCATTCGCTTGCTGATCCAAGCCGTAGACCGGCGAAAAAGCCGCAAGGCGCCTAGGTGATCTTTTCTTTGAGGCGGTCAAAAAATGACGCCTCTTTGGTCGGAATACCAGATACCTTAGCGTATTCCTCGAGCAATTCGCGCTGTTTTGCGTCGAGCTTTTTGGGCGTCAAAATCGCGAAGTGGACGATCAAATCCCCCTTTCCGCCACGATTCACCTTCGGAATGCCCTGCCCGCGCAAAATCGCTGTATCACCAAATTGCGTGCCTGCTTTGACCTCGACGTTTGTCCGACCTTCAAGCGTTGGGATCTCAAGGCTGCATCCGAGCGCGGCTTGGACAAAGGCCAGCTCGACCTTCAGATGAAGATCTGAGCCGTCGCGTTGGAAGGTGTCGCTCGGACGAACATGCAAGAACACGTACAAGTCTCCGCGAGGCCCGCCACGCCGCCCGGATTCGCCTTCTGAGCGCATACGTAAGCGCGTGCCATCATCGACACCAGGCGGCACTTTCACCGACACAGTCTTGACCTCTTCCATCACTCCGTTGCCCTTACAGGTCGCGCATGGGTCAGCGATGACTTTGCCTGCGCCACGGCAGGTAGGGCACGACGACGTCAGGGTAAAGAAGCCCTGCGCATGATGAACCTGACCGCGGCCTCCGCAACCTGAACAGGTTTTTGGCTCGGTGCCAGGTTTAGCGCCACTTCCTTCGCACGTGTCACATTCGACATGTCGAGGAACATCGACCTCTTTGGTTACGCCGAACACGGCTTCTTCAAAACTCAGCTCAATATCGAGCCGCATATCGGCGCCGCGGCGCGCTGCATCAGGGGACGCTTGCTGTCTGAACCCGAAAAAATCACCAAAAATATCGCCAAACTGCGAAAAGATATCTTCAACATTTCCGAATCCGGCACCGCCGCCACCAGCACGACCACTCAAGCCTTCATGCCCAAAACGATCATAAATCTGTCGTTTTTCGGGATCGCTCAGGACTTCGTAGGCTTCAGCGGCGTCTTTGAACTTGGCTTCTGCTTCAGGATTATCGGGATTTCGGTCGGGATGATATTTCATCGCAAGAAGGCGGTAGGCCTTCTTAAGGTCAGCCGTCTCAACGTCTTTAGAAACAGCCAGAATTTCGTAGTAGTCAGTCTTACTCATATCGCCTCAGGTTCACCAACAGCTCTTAACCCGCAAAGGCTATGCACCATCGACAACATTTCAACTTTGTTTTCTTTAAAGACTTAGTCGTTTAAAAACGTTTTCAGGAATGGCCTTAATCACACCCATAATGGCGCGCCAAAATCTGGGGTAATACAGCTCGTTCTCGCCACGTTCGGCCGCATGAAGAATCGCCGCCGCCGCCGCTTCAGGGCTCGCGATGGGGATTGCGGTTTCCATGCCGAAGGTCAGCCGCGTATCCACAAACCCAAGTTTCACTGTCATCACGTGAACGCCCGCTTTAAAGCAACGATTTCGCAGGCCTTGCAGATACAGGGTGAACGCCCCTTTTGCGCTGCCGTAGATATAATTACTCTGCCGGCCGCGGTCTCCAGCTACCGAAGAAATGCCAATCACGACGCCGGTACCCCGAGCAATCATGCGGTCGACGGCGGCCTCACAAATCGAAACTGCGCCAGTGTAGTTCACATCGATGACGCGATGAGTCGATTTAAAGTCCGCCTCTTCAGGTGGCAATCCCATGTCGCCAAACGCAACAACAAGGGCCCCTACAGGCCCTACAGCCGATTCGACAGAGTCCAAAAACCCTTCGTGTTCGTCGAATTTTACCGCATCAAAAACCGCGCTTCCTACGCGGACTTGATAGCGCACCTCGATGTCTGCGGCGATGCGCTGGGCTTCTTCGATATCACGCGCTGCCACAAAGACTGCTTGGCCTTGGTGGGCGTAAGCCTCAGCAAGGGCGCGAGCAATAGGCGACGTCGCGCCAAGAATCAAAACGGACATTCTATTCTCCACTCAATCCAAGCCGACGACCGAGATCCGACTGAAACACGTGTTCTGGGTCCCATTTGTCGCGGACCTCCTTCCACTTCTCCCAATCGCTGTACATCTGCCTGAACGACTCTTTGGACAGCCGGGCGTCCTTGCCAAGATAGACACGGCCGCCCACCGCAACTGTGATGGCATCGAGCCGGTCGAGCATCTCGAGCAATGGCATTCCGAAATTCGGGAAATCCAAGGCGAGCGTGATTCCCTGCTTGGGGAACGACAGCCCGCCGTGGTCCATGTCTCCGAATTCCTTGATGACCGCTAGGAAGCTCGCCATCCCACTCTTCGAGATAATTTCCAAGATCTCCCGAACAGCTTCACGTGACGGCACCACCATCTGGTACTGCAGAAATCCGCGCGAACCGTAGACATAGTTCCAATGGTCCACCGCATCGAGCGGAAAGAAAAACGGCATATAATCCGTCACAGCAGCCGTTAATCCTGCCGGTGTTTTTCGAAAAAATGCTTCATTAAATAGCGTAATTGTGGCCCGATTTAGCAAGTGATTCGAATGCAACGGACGGCCATCGGCGAGTCCTTGGACGAATGAAGACATCCGGTCGATCGCGCCACCCGGCGCCTTCACGTCGGCCGCCGCATGCCGACCACGCATGAAAATTCCGCGGCCCATATTCTTGCCGGTTTTTACGCAATCGATCCACGAAACCGTATGGGTAAATCCGTTGCTTTCGGCGCTAACCTCAAAAAACTCGTCCAGATTATTGACCCGGATCGACTCCATCTCGATGAACCGATTTTCGATCTCAATTAGCTTCACTTCCATGCTTAGAATCAAGCCCGTCAGGCCGATTCCACCAACCGTTGCCCAAAATAGTTGTGGGTTTTCTGTTCGGTCACAGATGACCACCTCGCCGCTGGCCAGTAAGACCTCGACGCGACGAACGTGGTCGCCCCAACACCCATCCAAATGATGGTTTTTGCCGTGGATATTATTGGCCAACGCCCCGCCGACGGTCACAAATTGTGTCCCGGGAACGATCGGCGGAAAAAAACCGCGCGGAACAAATGTATCGATAATTTCTTTAATCGAAACGCCAGCTTCGCAGCGCAACCATCCGGTGTTGGCATCAAATGCCAACATGCGATTGAGCCTCTCGGTCAGGATGACTCGGCCATCCTTCAGAGTCGCCACATCGCCATAACTACGGCCAAGGCCGTGAGCCAACAAGGCTTCGCCGTCTCGGTCAGCGAGCGCGGCGCGCATCTCGGACAAACGCTCGGGTCTGGCCACCAGCGTTTCCACCACTGGGTATCGCCCCCAGCCTTCTAGTTCTCGTGGCACCCAGTTTGTCTTCACGCGACCTCCGTCCTCAAGCCTGCCTCATTACAGCGTGCCGACTGGTAAATCAACCATCCGACCGGCTTGAGATGCGCGCCCGAAGACCGGGATGCATCGACTTCAATTCCAGACGCCATCCGTGTTTATCCAGCACTCGCCGTGCGATATTGAGGCCAAATCCCTGCCCGTTCTGGTTTCGAGAACGCGCGGAATCTCCTCGGACACCGCGCGTGTCGACGTCTTCCAGCAGCTCGTCCGGGATGCCCGGGCCATCGTCGAGCACAGTCAGTTCAAACCCCTCCTCCGACGACTCCAAGATGATCGAAACATGGCCGAAGTCCGCGGTGTATTGAACGGCGTTTTGAACTAGGTTGCTCAGCGCCTGTTCCACCATCACCGAATCGCAGTCGACCATGACCGGCTGTCCGGGCACGCCAACGTTGAGGTCAATCGACTTGCCCTCCGCTATCGGCAGATGGCGCGCGTAAATCCGCTCGGCAACCTCCCTTAAATCGATCGCGTGAAGCGTTAAACCAAGCTCACCGCGCTCGAGCTTCGTAGCCAGACTCATGTTCCGGATAAGAGCAGCAATGTAGTGGGACTCCTCCAGCGCAATTTCGACGTGTTTCCACGCCTCAGATTCCCTAGGCATCTCGTCACGGGCACGCGTCAAACGATGTTGCAATACGGTCAAAGGAATCGCCAAATCATGAGTCGTGTTCGCGACGTAGTCAGACAAGCTCTCGTCGCGGGCCTTAAGCGCGCCTATCGTCTCGTGGACTTTTCGACTCGATGCGTCGAGCGAGCGAGCCAAGTCGCCCAGCTCGTCGTTTTTGTTCAACTCATTATGAACGTCCGGACCCGATTCGGTGGGGTTTTCGACGGCTTTTTGGAGTGCTCGGATTCGTCGCACAATCGGGAAGGTCACGACCAACCCCGTCAATGCCAGAACCAGCGCAAAAATCAGTGCCTGGACCAAGGTCGGCAGCAAAAAACCCCGCGGCGTGGGCGCCCTGCCCCAATCCACCAACACAATAGCGCAAGGGCCAGATTCCATGATTCGGCCGGCCGTCGCGCCATCGGTCTCACCCCGCCAAAACGCCTGGTGTACGGGCTCGTCCGTTGTCAGCGTGTTGCGCAAAGACTCTGGAAACGGCGGAGCGGCGGTGTTGAGCGACTTAAATTCATTATCGTACCCAAAAACCCGCATCCCGCGGCGTTCGACCATGAAACGTTCCGGACGCCTGATGCAGCGCTGTGGCGGACGTTCGGCGAACCGCGAGACAAACTGCGATGCCCTGCGGCTCTGAAACTCACGTTTTTCGGCGCCCAGCCGCCAGCCCGTGAAAAGCAGCACACTTGGGATCAAGAGCAGAAAAAGCGTGAGCGTGACTCGAAGTCTTAACTTCACTTTTTCTCCTTGGGCTCTGAGGCCAAGCGATAGCCGATGCCCCAGACGGTTTCTAGATGTCTGCCGGCCTCGCCCAGCTTTTTGCGAATTCGCGAAACATGAACATCAAGGGTCCGCTCGCCGCCGTCTTTTTCTTCGTCCAGGACACGCTCCACCAGCTGAGCGCGTGATACCGCCTTGTCTTTTCGCAACGCGAGCATCGCCAAGATATCAAATTCAACCTTGGTTAACTCGATGATGACCCCGTCCAACCTGACTTCGCGTTGTTCGGCATCAATCTTAATCGGACCCAATTCTAGGGCATCGCCGCTCATGTTCGGCCGACGAAGCCTTGCTTGCACTCGCGCCACGAGCTCCGCGGGCCAAAACGGTTTGGTCAAGTAATCGTCGCCGCCTAACTCGAACCCGCGAACCTTGTCGTGAGTCTCGGAGCGAGCCGTCAAAATGATCACCGGAAGGTCGGATTCGCGACGCCACTCTTTCAGCAGGTCAAACCCATGAGCCCCAGGCAGCATCAGGTCCAAAACAACCAGCGAATAATCGTGAATCACGACAGACCGTGCGCTGGCCCCGTCGCGACACCAGGTCACAGGAAAGCCGGCAGCCTCGAGCGTCGCCACAATTTCTGTCCCCAGCCGCGCGTCGTCTTCGACGACCAATACTTGTGTCATCACCTGTTCCTCTTGCGTCTGAACACGAAAAAAAAGGCGGGGAAAGCCCCGCCTATTTTACCACCCGACATGGGTTTAGCCCTTCTTTTTGTGTTGCCCACGTTCCCCACGTTCACCGCGTTTGCCTTTATGTTCCTTCTTCATCGCATCAAACTTGGTTTGCTG
>JBBKVQ010000068.1:0-4997 GCA_037968515.1 Bradymonadaceae bacterium | reverse complement strand
GCGTTGTCGTCGTCGACGCTCCATAGGTGGCCAATTCGGTCCACAAGCGCCATTCTTGTGCCTTCGCGCAGGTAGCGTTTATTAAATTTTAATGCGGCGAGCATATCGTTTGCGTCGATATAAGCTGGGACCTCGAAAGGCAGGCCGAATTTACGAATCAATTCGATATGAAAGTCCACCACGTCGTCGCCACAGGCGCCAAGCAAGCGCGCGACGCGGGCCGCCACCACCATTCCGATGGCGACAGCCTCACCGTGATACAGCGAATAACCTGACAGGTGTTCGATGGGATGCCCAACGGTGTGGCCGTATTGCAGCACCATTCCTTCCTGCAATTCTTTGGGGTCATTACGAACAATATCGCATTTTAGTTCGACATTTCTGCGCACCAGCGATTCGACAAAATCTCGGTCGCGAATATTGCCATTATAATTTAGCAATTTTTGGGACATTTGGGCGTCTTGGGCCAGCCCGTGTTTCAGGACTTCGGCCATGCCGTCTTGGAATTGTCTGTCGGTAAGGGTGTCGAGCACCTCGACATCGACCACGACCATGCGGGGGCTGTAGTAGGAGCCCACCATGTTTTTTCCGCGAGCGCCGTTAATTGCCTGTTTATGGCTGATCGCAGCGTCGCTTTGGGCCATCAAAGTGGTCGGCAGATGGATAAGATCGAGACCACGGTAAATGGTCGAGGCGACAAACCCGCAGACATTACAAACCACGCCGCCGCCCACAGAAATAAACACCGAACGCTCGTCGACGCCACGGCTTAAAACACGTTCCACAAGGTACGTGTAATTCGAAACTGTTTTTGATTCTTCGCCGTCTGGAAGGACCATCAGATGAACGTCGTAGCCCCGTTCAGTCAAGGTCTCTGCGAATTTACGTCCGTACAACTCGCCGACTGTCTCGTCGGTAAAAACAAATACGGGCGAAGACGCCGCGCTTGCTGGAATCAGGCTTTCAGGATTGGGGCGTTGAATCGCGCCGCGTTCGACAATGACATCGGTATGCGTAGGTTTTCCGACCACATAATCAAATACCGTGCGTTCGCGGACCTCAGGGGCCACATGTTTAATCCTGGCGCTGCGTCGGCCTGCGCGCCAGCGACCTTCGGCTCGGACAAGAGCGGCCGGGGTGTCGATATCGTCCCAATGTTGGCCGTTTGTCGGGACGCAGCGCAGCTGGCCAGCTGTCGCGAGTGCTGCCAATCCGTCGGATAGCGCGGCTGCGGGGTTCTTGGCCAGCTCGGCCTCGAGGGTCGCAAACAGTTGGTGATTGGCTGCGATAAAACCGGCCTCGACGGCCGTTGGTTGTTCGAGCTTCCAGCCGACGTCGGAAACGGTGTTGCCGCTGTGGATGACCTTCAAAGCGTCGCCGAATTCGGGCACCCCTGCGATGTCCACGTCCACCAGGGCGACTACTCCGTTGGCGGCGTCCACGCTCATCATCTGGTCAAAAAGGGCGGGGGCAAAAAGGTGGTCACCCATCAAAAGCAGGAACGTCTGAGGCATCGCTTCTTTTGCGACCAACACCGAGCTGGCCATATTGGATTCCCAGTCGGTGTTGTGATGAATCACGACCTCCATATTATCCCACGACCTGGCCTGCAAAACCTTGCGGATTTGAAGCTGTTCGTACCCGACAACCACGTGGGCCCGCGTGATGCCCACTCGATTTAGTTCGTCTAGGGTGCGCAGAAGGATCGGGTGTCCACCAAGGTGCACGATGGGCTTTGGCGTGTTTGGACGGTCAAGACGAGCGCCGCGGCCGGCGGCAAGGATTAGGCATTCTTTCATGAGCTGGCTTGGACTAGGGCTGATTGACAGCACGTGCGGGCACGTCTGTGCTGTGCAGCACAATTTGGGCCAACCCGATCCGAGGCCGTCGATCGCGGCGTGAGCCGCTTGATACGTGGTCGATAGGAGTACGAGTTGTCCAACTCATCGGACAAACTGGTGTGATGGTTGACCACTCACGGCACCCATTCTCTCGCCCCGTTTGCGTCAACTCATATCCGAAGATCCAAGTCGCACGAAACACGTTCCAATGGGAACTTCGCCTTGGTCGCGATGTCGATAGAATGGATTTCAACGCTCGAGATACCCGATGAAGAAACTCACCCCTCTGCTTTTCTTAATATTTTTGGTCATGGCGTCGTCGTCGGCCTGGGCCGACAAGGGCTTTGAGTCCTCATTTAAGGGCTTCAAATCGGAAGCTGAGTTTCTAAAATATTTGCGTACCATTTCGGATGGCACCGGCGACGGACGGGCCAGTGGCGTCGGAAGCCTGCAAGCGAACACGTCCATGCCTTCCAAGGCAGCCACAGGCGACGGAGCATCCCAAGGTTATGGCGGCATGTCCGCCACAGGGGATGCCGAAGCTTCGCCCACGAACGCGACGATCACTAACAACCAAGAGCAAGGTGTCGACGAAGGCGGAATCGTTAAAAACATCGGCAACGGGCTCGTTGTGTTGCGCCAAGGTCGACTTTTTGCCGTCGATCTCGACAAACAAGGCCAGGCGCATCTCAGTGATTCAATTCGGGTGGCCCAGACGGACGAGTTAAACACAGACGTTTGGTACGACGAAATGCTCGTCAACGGGGACAAGATTTACGTCATCGGTTATCGCTATGGCATCGTGATGGCCGACGATCCTGTGGCTCAAGTGGGTGGGGTGACTGAGTTCTCGTCGTTTCAACTTTCGAAGGGAAGGCTCAAGCGACTGAAATCCACCTACTTCGAATCCAACGACTACTATTCGGGTGAAAATTACGCCTCGCGTATGGTCGATGGGCGATTGATCACCTACATGCCGTATTACGTCGATCCGTACGCTGAAAAGCCCGCATTCCCGCGCATTCTGTCGTATATCGACCGCAAAGAATTGGCTGGGTTCAAAATCGAAAAGAATCTATTTGATTGGCGTTCGGTGCTTCGCCCCGCTCAAATGCCCTATTCCCCATCGTTCCAGACGATCGTCTCGTGCCGTCTGCCTGCGGACGGCAGCCTAGATTGCAAAGCTCGCGCATTGCTCGACAACTGGTATGGGGAACACTACGTGTCTCAAGACCATATCTTTCTGTGGGGCGAAAATCGGGTCGCCGCGTTCAATATCAAGACGTTGGCTGCCGCCACGCATCGCGTCGAGGGTTACCCGACGTCGCAGATGGCGTTCAGCGAAAGCAAGGGCGTGCTTCGTGTGGCGGTCACCGACGACGAATCGAAAACTAAGGTTTTGCATCTTTCACTTCGGAAATTCGCTGCACACGCCAAACAAAAGGATGTCGGCGCTGTGATGATTTCCGACGAGAGCGGATGGTTATCGCAGCAGCGCTGGATCGGTGATTGGTATGTGGCGGGCCGAGAAGGCGAGGGATTTTCGGTCATTGGATACAACGACGCGACGCGCAAGACGCAGGCCCTGAAAGTCCCGGGCATGGTCCAGAAGGTCGAAGCAATGCCCGGCGTAGGGGCGCTTCTCGTGGTCGACACCGATAACGGGATTTCACTGATGACGGGACAGTTGGACGGGGCGTTAGAGCTCATTCCTGCATTCGATTTCCAGGGGGCTTCGATCACCGAATGGCGAACCCATGGGTTCTTCTTTCAACCCAACAAAGACGGCGGGATCTTCGGACTGCCGGTCGTCAACGAGTCGGGCGGAGTGAGCGATGGCTTCTGGTCGGGCGCCGTGTCGTCGGTATCGTTTTTCGGTGTTCAAAAGTCGGGATTGATTTCGCGTATCGGCCAAATCTCGGCCTCAGGCAGCGAGACTCAGTGCGAAACGTCGTGTATCGACTGGTACGGCAATACGCGTCCAATATTCTTGGGGAGCCGAATTTTCGCCTTGATGGGAAGTGAAATCGGCGAGGCAAGCATCGACGTGCGGCCGCGAGAAGAAGGGGACAAGAGCCGGGGACCGAATTACCACCTGACCGAGCACGGCAAGCGGGTTAACCTGACATTCCAGGAAGCGACCGTCGCAAATTGAACATTATTCCTTGCGCAAAGTCTTTCAACGGCGGCGTCTGTGGCGGTTCATGTGAATAAATGACCCAAGAAAGTTGAGGAAAGAGTGGCATCAAATAAGCCTACGCAAAAGCTCTTTAAAAGGGCCTATTATTTTAATTGGGATGATGGCGTAGGTGGCCTGCAGAAAATCATCGACGACCGGCATTGTGACCTCGCGACTGCGACGATGATCTACTGGCACGGCCGACCGGAGGGTCCACATGGGCCCGAAATGGTTGAGTTTCTGGACGGGTTGAAGGCGAAGATATTAGGCGGAAATTACCCAATTATTATTTCCTACACCGTCGAGCCGGAGTTCTTGCCCACAACCAAAGATTCGGCCCCGCGACAGCTTCTTGAGCGGATCGTCGGCGAGATCGAATTTGAGGATGTGCTCTGGCCAAATAATAATCCGTTTCAAGACGAGGTTCTGGCGCTTTGCCAACACTGTGATGATGCGCGGAAGCTGGAAGAACTTGAGTCAAAAGGCGCGGATTTTTCGAAGAAGATTCTTAATGGCTACGCGCTGCCGATCATTGTTGCGATCAACCACGGCCAATTGGAGGTCGTGAAGTACTTGGTTTCGAAGGGGCTCGAACTCAACAAGAAGGTCGATAAGACTCCGCTACTGGCCTATGCAGTGGGATCCCGCAGTCCTGAATTGGTTGCGTGGATGATCGCCAATGGGGCCGAGGTCAAAGCGAAGGGGCAGTACGGGCGTACCTTGCTTCACGGGATTGCGGGCGATCTTGACCCCGGTTTCGATGATGTATTGCGGGGTATTGCGGACCTGCTGGTTGGGGCGGGGGCTGAGCCTAGCGCCTTGGACCGAGACAAGAAGACTGCGCGCGACTTGGCGGAGATGTGGTCGAATACCAAGTACTCGGAATATCTGAAGGAGCTTCGGGTCTGAGCGGTCGTCGTTGTTACGAATCGCAGAATCTCAGGCGCGGCTGGAGCCACGCGTACCGAGTCGCAGGG
>JBBKVQ010000067.1:0-29699 GCA_037968515.1 Bradymonadaceae bacterium | reverse complement strand
TCTCAGTGGTGAATTTCCTGTCGGAATGGGTCGAGCTTGAAATCAAGCGCGACGGACAGGTTTGGACCCAGCGTTACGAGCGTGGTGTGGCTGTTGCCCCCCTCGAAATGGTGGGCAAGGCTAAGACGACTGGGACAAAAATCACCTTCCGTCCTGACCATCAAATTTTTACGACCACGATTTTCTCGTTCGACATCCTTTCGCAGCGATTGCGCGAGCTGTCCTACCTGAACGCCGGCGTCAGCATCATCATCAAAGATGAGCGTGACGGCAGCAGCCACAACTTCAACTTTGAAGGCGGTCTGAACTCGTTCGTTTTGGCGCTGAACAAGAACAAGGTGCCCCTGCACGCAACGCCGATGCATATCATTCGCGAAGATACGAGCACGGGTTTCACGCTTGAACTCAGCTTGCAGTGGAATGATTCGTATAACGAAAATATCTTCTGCTACACGAATAATATCCGTAATCGTGACGGTGGCTCGCATTTGTCGGGCCTTAAGGGTTCGTTGACCCGTACGGTCAACGCCTACGGCATCGCGAAGGGCCTGCTCAAAGAAGCGGTCAGCGGCGAGGATATCCGTGAAGGATTGACGGCGGTTCTGAGCGTGAAGATGCCAGATCCGAAGTTTTCAAGTCAGACCAAAGACAAGTTGGTTTCGAACGAAGTCAAAGGCTTTGTCGAAGTCATGGTGAACGAAATGCTGGGTTATTTCCTCGAGGAAAACCCGGCCGTGGCCAAGATCGTGGTTGAAAAAGCGGTGGCCTCGTCTCGTGCCCGCGAAGCGGCCCGTAAAGCCCGTGAAATCGCGCGTAAATCGTCGCTTTCGCTTTCAAGCCTTCCGGGCAAACTTTCGGACTGTCAGTCGCGAAATGCCGCGGAATGCGAACTCTATATTGTCGAGGGCGATTCCGCCGGTGGTTCGGCCAAACAAGGCCGAGAAAGAAAGTTCCAAGCGATCCTGCCACTTCGCGGAAAGATTCTGAATGTCGAGCGCGCTCGATTTGACCGAATGCTGGCCAGTAATGAAATCGCGACGTTGATTTCGGCGCTTGGCTGCGGCATTGGCTCGGAACATTTCGATATCGAAAAACTGCGTTACCATCACATCATCCTGATGACCGATGCTGACGTCGACGGAAGCCATATTCGTACGCTTTTGTTGACCTTCTTTTATCGTCAGATGCCATCGCTTATCGAGCGTGGTTATTTGTATATCGCGCAACCGCCACTCTACGGCGTGAAACGCGGTCGCAAGACCACGTACATCAAAGACGAAGGCGCCATGGAGCGATTCCTCGTTTCGAATGTGGTCGATAACGTGTCGATCCAAGGCATGAACGGTGACGTGATCACCGGCCCTGAGCTCGAGTTGTTGATTTCGGAGATGTCCGACTACAAACGCGCCATGAAGAGATTGGAGCGCCGCTGCGATCCTCGCCTTCTTCGCGAGTGTGTGGGCGCTGGCCTCACGGTCGAAGACCTTGCGAACGAGTCTGAGTTGATCGAACGCATGAAGGGCATGCTCGAAAAAATGAAGACGTTGTACCCCAACGCACGTTGGTCGATGCCAGTGATCGAGCCGAACGAAGCCTTAGACGATGTCCTTGATGCGGTTTGGAGCACGCGGGTGGCCGGTACTGCCATTGAGACTCGTATCGATCGCAACTTGGTTGTCGGAACGGATTTCAAACGTCTTATCAACGTCTGGGGCAAGCTCAACGCGCTTGGCTTCCCAATCACCGTCGCGACAGGCAAGGAAAACCCACCTGCTTTTGACCATGTGGATTCTTTGCTTGATGCCATCTTTGCCGAAGGCAAACGTGGCCAGACCATCCAACGCTACAAAGGCCTTGGAGAGATGAACGCCGATCAGCTTTGGGACACCACCATGGATCCAACGGCTCGTACGTTGCTTCAGGTTCGGGTTGAGGACGCGGTCGAAGCCGACCAGATCTTCACCGTGCTCATGGGAGACCAAGTTGAGCCACGTCGTGAGTTCATCGAAACCAACGCGCTAAATGTGCGAAACCTGGACATCTGAGGCCTGAGTTGGAGAAGTTACGACTTATCCATGATTCGGAAGTCGAGACGGAGCTTGGCCAAGACGGCGTACACGTACATCGCTACGCGCTGAATATGCCAGGCCTGTACCTCTTCGTCGGCGTCGCCATTGCGTGTTACGTCGGTTGTGGAGTTCTCTGGTTTGGCGGTTTCATGGCCGATCCCGGTGGGCTGTTCGGATTTGTGTTTGCGTTGATCGCTGGCATCGTCTTGTCGTTGAACGTCTCGTACTGGAAAGGCGTCGGCGATAAACGGTTTGTGGCGCTGTCCAACGACTATTTGATGGTCGGCGAAGACAAGCTCAAGATGTGGCAAATTTCGTGGTCACTGCTGGACGCCGAAAAGCTCGGTTTGGCAGGTATGGCGGTCTCGAAAGCCCAAGGCAAACTTAGGATTTTGGTGGCGGGAGAAACCATCCCGTTACTTCTTTACAGTCCGTTTGCCCATCTGGAAGACCCACAGGGCTTCATGCTTGGAGTCCTGACCCGGTTGGAGTCGAATTCCGAAAAGTCGGAAGAATCTGCGTCCGAATGAGGTTTGGTGACCATGAAAAAGATGGCGCTCATGATTTCGTTGCTGGGCCTGACTGCCTGCCCCCCTCAAAAGCCCGAGGACACCACGCGGGATGTCGCACGGTCCAACGCGAAAGACCGCACTGAACCCGTCGCCAGCATCAACGGTGATGCCTTAACGCTCGCCGAATTTGAGCGGCGTCTGGCCAATCTTCCTGCGAGTGCCCGTTCGCGGTTTGGTTCGGTGGAATCCCGAAAGAGTTTTCTGGAAGCCCAGGTCCAATTTGAAATACTGGCGCAGCGTGCCGACCGCGACGGCTATGGGGCATCTTCATTAACGCGCGACGAGATGAAAGAGGCGTTGGCAAACGACTTGATGGCTGAGTTTGTCCGTAAAGAAGCCCGTGCCGGTGATATCGAACAACAAGAAATAAAAGCCTATTATGCGGCTCATAAGCACGAGTTTTCGACACCGCGTCGTCGAGACACGGTGGCGATATTTCAGGACACCGAGGCCGAAGCGAACCAACTCCGTGACGTCCTGAGCAACATGGAATTCGAAACGGACCAAAAACGCATCTACATGTTTCGCACGTTTGCTGATGGCAACGCGATCTTTGTGGACCAGCGTAAAAAAGGCGGAGCCATCGGGGATTTGTCAGACCCGGCATCCGTGTCGAATGCCTCGGATCGCTACTCCGCGCTTGCTCCATACGTGTTTGCCTTGGAGAAACCGGGTGATTTCACCCCGGTCGTCCCTTTCGAAAACTACTTCGTATTCTTGACGTATTTGGATGAAAAGCCGGCGGAATCCCAAGATGTTTCCGCTCTTGAGGATGAAATTCGGCAGACGCTTTTTGTGAAAGCTCAATCGGCTGCGACGTCTGCTTACGAAGACGAGGTTTTGAAGAAGGCCAAGGTGGAGGTCCATGACAAGGTCTTGGAAGCCATCAACCCCCCAGCCGTCGAGGCGCCGATGACAGGTGATACGCTCAATGCTTTTGGGGCCGCTCTAGGTTATGACACCCGCGAGAACCGCTGAGGTTTGACGTGTCGGCCAAAAACGATGAACATCGCGCCGCGCCGGAAACCACGCCGGAAACGTGCTGGAAACAAGGATCGAAATGAAACGCTGGATAATTGCAGGACTCCTGGTAGGGGCATTTGGTGCCACACCGGCTCAGGCTGCACTCATTGACTGCATCGTGGCTCAGGTTAACGACGAGATTGTGACTCAGTCCGATGTACGCAAGGCGATGATTCCTTACCTGCTGCAGAATAATCAGAATCCGACGTCCCTCAAAGATCCGGCGCGCGCCGCAGAGGTCATGGAAGCTGCGCTTCAGGATTTGATCGAGCGAACTTTGCTTGAGCAAGAAGCCAAAAAAATCGACTACACGGTTCCCGACGAAGACCTTGATAAATGGCTCGAGTTTACGCGAAGCCAGCAGCAGCTGAGCGAAGACCAGTTCCGCGAAGTCATCGAACAGCAGGGCATCTCGTTTGCCGATTACCGAGAAATGGTGCGGTCGAACCTGCTTAAGGTGCGGATCGTTAACATCAAAGTCGGTTCACAAATTACGATCACCGACCCCGCTGTCGATGCCGCCTACAAAGATAAATTTGGATCGGCTACCGGGGAAATCCCATACCGTACCATCTCACATATTTTGATTCGCCCGACCGATGATTCTGCTGAATCACGCGCCGCAGCTTTTGGTCGAGCCAAAGAGATCCGGAAGCGAATCAGCAACGGCGAGAAGTTTCCAGACGTCGCAGCGGCAGTGAGCGATGGCGACTCTGGCGAGAAGAAGGGGCTTCTTGGCACCTACAGAAAGGGCGAACTTGATGCGACCTTCGAGGCCTCAGCGTTTTCGTTGCCCATCGGCGAGACCTCTCAGCCTGTAGAAACCAAATTTGGCTACCACCTTATCTATGTCGGCGCTCAAGAGATGCGCCCTGATCCCGAAGTCGACCAGCGTAAAGAGCTGCTTCGGGCAGAGCTTAGAAACGTCGAGCTTGAGCGCCTGCTTAAGCAGTACTTGTCCCAACTCAGGACCAAAGCGTTCCTAGAGGTGAAACCGCTGTGCTCCGCTTATTGATCACTGCTGGCGACCCTGCTGGTATCGGACCCGAAGTGGTCTTGAAGTCGATGCAGGCACCGATCCCAGGCGTTGAATTAGTCGCCGTGGGTTCGAAAACCATCTTCGATCGCGTTGCGCGAGCCCTCGGATGCTCCTTGGGTCATATTCTGGATGTTGACGAGAGCCTTGAAGGGCTTGCAGATCCGACCCGAGTACAACCCGGAAAGATGTCCGCCGATGGCGCACATATTCAGCGCGCCTCTTTTTTAAGCGCTATTGAAGAAGTGGCAGCCGGCCGAGCCGACGCAGTGGTCACGGCTCCTTGGACCAAAGCGTTGATGCCGTTGATCGGCGAGCCAGCGTTTGGCCACACAGAAATTCTGGCCGAACGTTTTAATGCCCCAAATCATGTGATGATGCTTGCTGGGCCACGGCTTCGTGTCTGTCTGGTCACCACGCATGTTGCGCTTCGGGACGTTGCGGACAAAATCACGCAAGCTCGCATTGAATCGGTGACTCGAACCACCGTGAGCGAGCTGAAGCGGCTTTATGGCATCGTCACACCTCGAATCGCTGTCTTGGCGTTGAATCCACATGCAGGCGAACTTGGGGCGATGGGGAACGAGGAAATCGACGTGGTTACGCCGACGGTCAAGTCGCTGGCGGCTGAGTTTGCAGGCGAAGCCGAGATCACAGGTCCTTATCCCGCTGACACATTGTTTTCACGTTTTGCATCGGGGGCAACACCTTTTGATGCCGTGGTCTGCATGTATCACGACCAGGGGTTGATTCCTTTGAAGACGCTGCATTTTGGTGAGGCGATCAATATCACGTTGGGACTTCCGATTCTGCGGACCTCGGTTGACCATGGAAGCGCTTACGATATTGCTTGGCAGGGAAAGGCCGATGCGGGGTCCATGCGCTACGCGATCGAGTCGGCGGCGGCCATGGCTCAGAGGCTGCGATGAGCGTTCGCACCGAAAAAAGCGGCCCCGTGTGGACGATTATTTTGGACCGTCCTGAGGCAAAAAACGCAGTCAATCGAGACCATGCGGAAGCTTTGGCCGAGGCGTTTCGGGCGTTTGAAGCGGCTGACGATGCCCACGTGGCGGTGCTATTTGGTGCGGGCGGCACATTTTGCGCGGGCGCGGACTTAAAAGCTGTCGCGTCGGGTGAAAATATCAACCGCCTTGAAGCCGATGGAGACGGCCCCATGGGCATCTCGCGGATGCAATTGACCAAACCAGTGATCGCGGCGATCGCCGGATATGCTGTGGCTGGTGGCCTCGAACTCGCGCTGTGGTGCGACTTGAGGGTGGTTGAAACCGACGCCGTCCTCGGCGTCTTTTGCCGGAAATGGGGCGTGCCATTGATCGATGGTGGGACGTTTCGATTGCCCAAAATTATCGGTCTTGGTCGCGCACTCGACCTTATTTTGACCGGTCGTGCGGTAGGTGCCGAAGAGGCGTTGCAAATGGGGCTGGTGAGTCGAATCGTACCATTGAATACTGCTCGCGAATCCGCGGAGAGTTTGGCGCATCAAATATCCGAATTTCCACAGCTTTGTTTGCGGGCAGATCGCGCTTCGGCATACCAAGCTTTTGAGTTCGACGAAAAAACGGCACTTTTGGGTGAATTCAATCGAGGCACGCAGGTCGTTGCCGTCGAGTCTGTGACTGGCGCGCAAAAGTTCGCATCCAAATCAGATGGAACGCCTTGATAGCTGAATTTGCGCGGAAACTTAATAGATATGCTCATTTAGCATTTTCTGTGCAACTTGCCCCACCGCCCTTGTGTGTTGGTCTGTACCTGTCACCCTATAGGTCCTTGGCACATTTCGTACCAAGTTTATTTTCCTGAGGTAACCAAACTATGATGCGCGCGTTGATTGTTTCACAATCAGTATCGATGTCGGATGTCGCACAACGAGTCTTTGGCCGCCTTGGTGTTGGGTCAACTCACGTTTCTAATCCATCCTTATTGACGGCAGTCGTCGAAGCGATCGGTTTTGATGTGATTCTGTTCGACATGGATTTAGGCGATGGAGACCTCGCCCGATGCCGACGGATGCAGCCCAAATCCTTCATGATACTTGTGTCGCGCACGCTTTTGGATCCGACCGAATACGCCGCCCAATACGTGATGCTCAAACCTTTGAGCGTTGTGGTTTTGGAGCGCGCGTTGATAAATATCGATGTGCACAACGCGCAGGCATCCAACAGTTGATTCGTGGGTGAAACCGGGTAGGGTTTCGTGAAGTACGGAGCCCTATTTATGAATCGCCACTTCCTGTTTGTTTTCCTTCTGACGTCTTGTTCCGCTGACAGTTCGCGGACGATCGACCCCGAACCCACCCCCGCTGTACGAACGTGTGGCGTGCAGCTGAGCTACAGCGGCGCAGCCACAGACGTATCGGTTTCCGGCGAGTTTAACGACTGGGGTGAAACCACATTGCGCAATAAGGACGGGGTTTGGACGGCCAACGTCGAGGCACCGCCTGGCACGTACGCTTATCTTGTGCGCGTCGATGGCCTTGAAGTGGACCCACCCGCGTCGGCTTCGACGCAGTGGTACGAGGGCAAAGAACTTTGGTCCGTTCAGTCACCGGCTTGCGAAATTCCCCGATGGAATGCCCAGAGGATCGAGGCCGACGGCCCGACCCTGCGCGCCACTTTGGAATTCCAGGCCGGCAGTGCATCGAAAGCTTTGTTGGATCCAACGACCTTGCGGGTCACCGCCGGCGCTGTGGAGCTTGGCGCCGAGAGCCTTCAGATCGATGTCGCTTCGGGTCAGGTCCAAGTGGTGTACACGGCACCGACTCCCGGGAAGTATTCGATCCGGGTTTATGGGAAAGACGTCGAAGGAGTCGATGCCGAAAACTCCGGACTTTGGCTGCCTGTCTGGAGCGAATTGGCCGAACCCTTCACCTGGCAGGACGGCTTGATCTACTTGGCGTTCACCGATCGGTTTAGGAATTCCGACGAGGTAGCACCGCCTCTGCCAGACCCGTCGCTAGACCGTATGGCTTCTTATCAAGGTGGCGATTTTGGCGGAGTTTTGGCAGCCATCGAATCGGACTATTTCGACGATTTGGGTGTGAACATATTATGGCTGTCGCCGACCTACGAAAACCCCGCGGAGGCCTATGGCGGCCGCGATGGTTCGCTTTACACCGGTTATCATGGGTACTGGCCGATTGATCCCTTGGCCGCTGAGTCCAGTTTTGGAGGTGACGAGGCACTGCTAAAAGTGGTGGAGGCCGCCCATGCTCGCGGTATGCGCATCATCTTCGACATCGTTTTGAACCACGTGCACGAAGACCACGTTTATTGTCAGGAATCCCCGGATTGGTGCAGCCTGACTTGCGTTTGTGGCACTCAGGATTGCGATTGGGAAGGCCCGAATGGCCGAGCTTTGGACTGTCAGTTCGCGCCTTACCTGCCAGACCTTAATTACCGAAACCCAGCGATCGTTGACCGCGTGATCACTGACGTTCTGGCGTTGATGGAAAAATTTGATGTCGACGGTCTTCGGATCGATGCCGCAAAACATATGGACCACGTGGTGATGCGTACGCTCCGGCAGCGCCTCGATACCCTCGAGGAAGCCGGCGTGGCCCCGTTCTATTTGGTGGGCGAGACCTTCACGAACGACCATGGGTTGATCATGGAATATGTGTCAGACGACGAGCTCCACGGACAATTTGATTTTCCACTTTATTACGGCATTCGGGGTGCGTTTAACGGTGGGGGATCATTTCGCGATCTGGATGCCGCTGCGGCCGCAAGCCAGCGGTCGTATGGAACCGCGTTGGAGTGGATGTCGCCGTTTCTGGGTAATCATGACATCGCCCGTATGGCCACCGAGATCGCCGGAAATGGGCAGGGCCCCTTTGGCGACACGCCCGATTCAATGGCCCAGGGTCCATCCGACACGATCACCGAATGGAATATCATCAACCGCATGTCGATGGCGTTTTTGTTCACGCTGACTCAGCCAGGCGTTCCCTTGATTTATTACGGAGACGAGGTGGGCTTGGCCGGTGACGGCGACCCAGACAACCGTCGTTTCATGCCGCAGACGCTGAACGCGAACCAGATCGAGCTGTTCAACCGAGTCAAACAAATCGGTCAGTTGCGCAAGAAGATTCCGGTGCTTCGTCACGGCACACGCAAGGAACTTTGGCTCGATGATTCACTGTATGCCTACGTGCGCGCCGGAGAATCTGGCGATGCCGCAATCATCGCGATGAATAAGGGTGAAACGGCTCGCTCCGAATCGATCACCATTCCGTCAGCGTTGGGCCTGGCCGGAAAGACCCTGAGTGGCGCCAATAATCCGGACAAAAGCGTTATCGTCATCGACGGCAAGATTCAGCTGCAGCTGAATCCGTGGGAATACCTGATTCTGGTGCCTGAGTGAGCTGCGATTCGTCCTGAATCGGCAGACGAATCACAAATTGTCTGTAGGTAAATCCGTATAACATGCTTCGTCGATGTGGTACGTCCCAGAATACTGAGAAGCTAACCGTAGGATTTAAGTTTGCGGTACAGAGTTGACGAGCCAATCTCGAGCTGTTCCGCCGTCTTAATACGATTGCCGTCGTTCAGTTTTAGCACCGACTGAATGTACTCCCTCTCAGCCTCGTTCAGCGGAAGAATCTTTGCTCCATTCGTCAATGGACGACGAGGCGCGACTCGGGGCTCTTCAGCCAAATCCTCGAGTTCAACCCTGTCCCCCTGAGCCAGGGCCATTGCTCGCTCCATGGCGTTCTCGAGCTCGCGTACGTTGCCCGGCCAGTGGTATCGATGTAGCTGGTCGGCAACCGCGGACGAGAAGAGTTTTACATCGCGAGACATTCGAAGCGCCGCGCTCGCCAGCAATACCCGAGCGAGCGGCAAGATATCCTCGTTTCGCTCTCGAAGGGGGGGAACTTTCAGCTCCACCACACAAAGTCGATAATAAAGATCTTGTCGAAAGCTTCCATCTTCTATGTCTTCTGCGAGCGAGCGATTTGTGGCGGCAAGAACACGCACGTCGAACGGGCGACTTCGATTTTCCCCGACGCGTCGCACCTCTCGCTCTTGCAGCACACGCAAGAGCTTGATTTGCATAGCGGGCGAGAGCTCGCCGATCTCGTCAAGCAAGATTGTGCCGTGGTTCGCAGCCTCGAACAGACCAACACGATCAGACTCTGCGCCAGTGAATGAGCCGCGTTTGTGACCGAAGAGCTCACTCTCTACAAGTGACTCGGAGATCGCACCGCAATTGATAGCTATAAACGGGCCGTTCACGCGTGGTGATTCGTCGTGTATGAGCCGAGCGATGCGCTCCTTGCCAACCCCACTCTCTCCTGAAATCAGAACCGTGACATCGACCGCCGCAGTCCTGCGGGCGAGTGCCACTACATTCTTCATGGCCGGGCTCTTTGCGATAATACCGAGGGGTTCGACCTCTTCGGGGACGAACAGCTCTAACACCTTGCGATGCGATTCGAGCGTCGCCTCAGCATGCTGCAGTGCCTCAACTATGTGCGCCAGTGACACGTCGAGACTCTCTTTCAGGAGTCTATTTTTAAAGAAGGCGAAGTCTGATGCGCGTTCGTCGCCCCATTCTTCTCTTGAGCGACCCTCCATATGACAAGCCGAATCTCCTCGGCACATGCACCGATCCTCGAGTACGAAGATCTCTTTACCGGTCATGTTGCTGAAATACCCACTGATTAGGCCTGAGAGCGTCCAACAACCTGACGAGTCGGATCGGCCCAAATGAAGCAGGTGTTGCTCTGCTTCGTAGGACGATAACAACACAGCGCCTTTCTCCCCAAGGGGATCTTCACTTCCCGATTGGGCTCGGAAGCGTCCCTCCTGACATAAAATTCGGTACCCGGTCAGGCGATCATCTTCGTCCTCGTCCCATTCGAACTCCTCGCGCATCGCGGCAGCCAAGAGCCATCCTTGTGCGAATCCGAACTGAGTTAGAATCGCGCGGGCAGCGGTATTACCAAAGTTCTCGACGAGGTACTTGCGATGCAGACCCATCGCGATGGCATCGACCACGAGGGCGGGGCGTCCTGCGAAGTGAATGAGTCCCCCTTCGGGGTCCAAACGCAAGAGTCCCTGGTGTTTTAGTTCGTCTAGGCGCAAGCAGGCTCCGGGGTTAGCTCAACTATTTAGCAGAGTGAACATTGCATGACCTAACGTAAACAACCCAATCCAAGAGAGAACGGTCGTTATGAACGGTTCACCCATCAAAATGAACGGTTCCTAGATGGATCCGAATCCTCGCCATTCTCACCCCACGGCAGCCCGCCAAGCCGAGCGCTCCTTTACGATCGAATTCAGATCCATGGCATACGAAGTGCACTACTAAGGTGGTGAGCCCGAAATTGTTCGCCCTTCGAACTCCAATTTGTTTTTGAGATTTTTATGAAACGAAAAATACCGTTTTCTGAGTGCACCGCTATGCCCGCAAGGGTCTCGCGGTCACTCACAGCCACCACCGCCGCTCTGGCGCTCTTTGTAGGTGTCCAAGTTCCATCGACTACCGCCGAGGCACAGGAATTTCGCCTGAATGCCGAGGCAGGTGGCGCCGTGTTTGTCGACGAGCCACAGTCCGAGCGATTCGGTCCCGGATTGCACCTGGCCGTGCGGCCTGGACTCGCGCTAGGCAGTATGGTGACTCTGCAATGGTCCTACTCACTGCTCCACGCCGGAGCAGGTGATGGATTCAGTGAAAGCGGAACCGCGCACTCGTGGACCACGGGTCTTCGACTTCGACCACTCGCCGGGTTTTCAGACGAGCCAGAGTCATCGGAAATCGATGGACTCTTCGTCGACTTCAACGTCGGGTACGTGCGCTCCGACAATCTCGACCGCCTCGGGTTCGACACGGGTATTGGATACAATTTCCAGGTTCTCTCGAGTCTCGCGTTGGGCCCGTTCATTCGCTACACCCACGTCGTCCAGCCGGACGATCTGGCTGGGATGGACCCCAACGACGCACAGGCCCTCGCGTTCGGACTGAGCCTCGCGTTCGGGCTTCCGAGTGAGGAGTCCGAAATACCCGAGAGTGAGGAGTGCGAAATACCCGAGAGTATTGAGTGCCCGACTTGCGAGGCCGGCCCTGTCTGCGAACCCATCGAAGCTCCGAGCGCGCCGGACACCTGTCCCGACTACGATAAGGACGGAGTTTGCGACGACGAAGACCGCTGCCCAACGCAGAAAGGAACCGAAGCTACCACCGGGTGTCCGGTTGACCCATGCACCGGTGAGCCTCTCGTCGTTATGGTTCAGTTCGAATTCGACAGCTCCAATATGCCAGTGCACAAGAACTCGGGCGACCAGACGATGGACCCGGTTCTGGAAGCCGTTGCCGAGGCGATTAATAAGAACGAATCGTGCCGTGTTTGTATCGTCGGCCACGCATCCAAAGAAGGTCCGGCTAAACTTAATCAGACCCTCAGCGTTTCGCGAGCCGAGGCCGTCCAAAAGTACATGACTGCCCGTGGAGTTGATGAATCGCGCATTCCGACCTCCGGTATGGGCGATATGTGTCAGTTGGTTCCCGAGGCATCGCTTGTCAGGAACCGACGCGTCGAATTCCACCGTCTGGAAGAGGGGGAGTCATGTCCGACCTCATGCCATTGAGCCAGCGCCCAGCAACACGATTTATCCGTCCGCGATGCCAAGGTGTCCTGACGTTTCAACAAAGAGATTATATTATGAGAACACTCCGTATAGCCCTGTCATTGGCCTTGCTCATACCGCTGAGCGCATGCGGCAATCAGATCGTCGGGTGGTCTGTGTCCGATGAAACACCCCCTGAGGTGATCGCGACGAACCCCCTCGCTGATGCCGTCGATGTCGACCTCGACACAACGATCACCGCGACCTTCAGTGAGGACATGGATCCGCTGACGCTAGACACGATGACCTTCACGGTTGGTGCTGATCTGACACCCGTGGCAGGCGACGTGACCTACTTGGGTCGCACGGTGACCTTCCGTCCGGCCGAGACCCTTTCGGGCAACACGGTCTATCAAGCGTCGATCGACGGCGCCGCGGACCTCGCTGGAAACACGCTCGCTTCCCCGTTCTCGTGGTCATTCACGACGCTCAGCTTAGTCGACAACACGGCACCATTCGTGACCTCCGTCGCACCGACGGGGAACGCAATGGACGTGGCACGGAACTCGATGATCGCTGCAACCTTCAGCGAAGCCATGGACCCGGCAACTCTTACCGAACTCACTTTCGAGCTCGCCGTTGGCGGGACCTCCGTTCCGGGGGCAGTCACCTACGTGGGACTCTCGGCCACGTTCGACCCAACCGGTGACCTCGAAGCAAGTACTGAGTACACCGCGACGATTCGTACTGGCGCGACGGACCTTGCAGGAAACGGCCTCGCCGATGACTACGAATGGACCTTCACGACCGGCGCTGTACTCGACATTCAGCCACCTACTGTGACATCCACCGACCCGGCCGTCCTAGACACCAACGTGGCACTCAACGCATCCGTGAACGCTACGTTCAGCGAGCCGATGAGTCCCGCAACGATTACGAGCCTAACCTTCACGCTCGAGCTTCCAGATGGGACGGATGTCCTTGGGGGCGTCTCGTACGATATCCCGACCAGGACCGCTGCCCTCGTGCCGGCAGCCAATCTCCTTCCAAATACAATTTACACGGCGACCGTGACGAACGGCGTCGCTGATCTCGCAGGGAACAACATGGTCCTGGACTACGTCTGGACCTTCACGACCGGTGCTGTACTCGACATTCTGCCACCTACTGTGACATCCACCGACCCAGTCATCCTAGACGCCAACGTGGCGCTCAACGCATCCGTCAACGCCACGTTCAGCGAGTCGATGAGGGCCGCAACGATTACGAGCCTAACCTTCACGCTCGCGCTTCCAGATGGGACGGGTGTCCTTGGGGGCGTCTCGTACGATATGCCGACCAGGACTGCTACCCTCGTGCCGGCAGCCGACCTCCTTCCCGATACAATTTACACGGCGACCGTGACGAACGGCGTCGCTGATGTCGCAGGGAACAACATGGTCCTGGACTACGTCTGGACCTTCACGACGGAAGCAGCCGTCATACCGGGCTTGTTGCCTGTGAATCTGGGTTCACTCACGTCGTTCGTCGCCGTTGCTGGCGCAGGACTCACGAACTCGAACTCCAGCGGGAGTACCACTCTCAACGGAGATGTTGGACTGAGCCCAACCGCGACCTGTCTGGGCGATGGAATACCCTGCACGATCATCAACCCGGTCATCAACGGAACGCTCTACGCCAACGATCCAGGTGGTATCGCGGCGCTCGCAAAAGTGGACCTTATCGCTGCTTACGTCGATGCGATGTCGCGCCCACCCGGCACAACCGTTAACGACGTCAGCGGCATGGTGCTGACACCCGGCGTGTACACCTCCGCCTCCACAATGAGCGTCGCTGTCGGCGGGACCGTGACCCTAGATGGTCAAGGCGACGCAAACTCGGTGTTCATCTTCCAAGTAGGCTCTTCGTTGACCGTCAACAACAACGCGAGCGTGCTGCTGATCAACGGGGCCAAGGCCAAGAACGTCTTCTGGGCCATCGGCGCCTCGTCGACACTGGGCTCCAATGTCGACTTCGTCGGCAGCGTCCTCGCGCAAGCGTCCAACTCGGTCGGCACAGACTCCACAGTCCTGGGACGGCTGCTGTGTACGACAGGCCAGATCACCCTCCTGTCGAATACGATCACGCTGCCGCTCCCCTGATGTGATTACCACTGTCCACTTCCCGTTACCGGTGAGCAATTCGCTCGCCCCTGCATCAAGCCCGTGCAAATCATCGACAGGTGGCATTTCGTCCTCTCTCGTTGCGGAGGGGACATTGTCCCGGGCGCAAATCGCCAGCGCGGCTTCCAGCCGCGCTTGGTGCGCAGGCCCTTGGAGCCACGCGTAACAATCTCAGGCGGGCACAGGCTTCGCCAATTGCCCGCGAACCAAGTCACAGCGCCTGCGACCCTGAACCCCGACCACCTGAACCCCGACACCTTCGATCACCGGAGGTCCCAGCCACATTGTTCGTTGACGATGGCCTCGATGGATTCCCAGTCTTGGGCGCTGCAGACATCCACGATCTTATCGGCCGGGTCCTTCACGCCGTTTTTGTAGCAATTACACAGCGAAAAAATATTGCCGGCGAGGTTTTTGATATCGCAACGAAATTTGTAGTCGACGCCGTCTTCGCAGCTGCTCCACTCGAATTGGCAGGTTTTAGCCAACTGAATGGGGGCTTCCGCGTTCTGGCAGACCGTTCCGGTCTCGACCACAGGCAGGTCTGGAGCAGCGTCTTCCGTGGTCATATCAGGGAGTGCTTCAGACATGTCTGGTGCGCTCATGTCGTCGACCGTGGCCATGTCTGGCGCTGCATCGGCTTGGCCAAAGTCGAGGTCGGCTGGGATGATGATGGGCTTCTCGTCTTTTGCGTCATCGGAGCATCCAATCGGCAAGAGCGCTAACATTATCAAAGCATTCAAGAGTACTTTCATCGGTCTCCGGGAGGTTTGGGCGCAAGAAATAGAAAAAGGCCGTCGGGTGCCACCGACGACCTTCAATCAAAAATATTCAAAAATATTAGCGGAAGGAGATTGTTCCCGAGAATTCCGTCAATTGATTCAAAAATGCGTCCAGGTTAGCGCCATTGAATCCACGAGGAACCAAAAGGTTCGAGCCGATAGAATCCAGTTTCGACAGGCCATTCATGGTCCGCAGCGGTCCACCGATCGAGAGGTTGCCTTCGATATGGGTCAGATTGTCGATGCCGATGAAATCGCTTGGGGTGGAGTTCAGTTCCAACGTGCCATCGATGATTTCAAGCTGGGGGAACACGTCACGTTGGCCGACAAGTTGGTCGATCCGGACGTTGCCGCCCACGCTCAAAAGTTTGGCAAACTGGATATCGGTGTTGAATCCACGGTTGTTCGAAATCGAAAGGCCACTCTCGATGTTTTCAAGGGACGCGAAGCTAGGTTCGAGCGTTGCTGCGCGATTTTGAGCGTTGACCGAAAGGGTAGAAACACTGCTTAGCCGATTAAATCCGCCAAGTTTTGTTGAATCGCCGCCACCAATCGTCAGGGATAATTGTCCTCCGACGGTTTCCAGTGCGTTGAATCCCGAGACTCCGTTCACGGCGTTGATGCCGAGGTTTGACTCAACTGTTTTGAGTTTCTCGAATCCATGCACTGAAACACGGCTGGTAATGGAAAGGCGACCTACAGTCTGCAGGACCTTCGGCCCCGCGACATTTTGGCTCGTGAAGTCGTCGTTCTGCGACGAGAATTGACCCACATAATCCAGTTTGGTCATGCCGTCGTGTGGGTTGGTCGCACCCGTTGTGTTCAGTGAGCCTTCTACTTTGGTGAGTTTTGGGAAGGTCATTTCTGCGTAGGAGCCATTCGTCATCGACAGGCCACCCACGCTTGCCAATTGAGCAAACGAACCGTTGAATTCAACCATGTTGACGCCGTACGAACTTTGAGGCTGGTGTGTGAAATAGAGATTCGTAGCTTCAGTCAGCGCGGGGAAATTGACATCGTACGACCCGTTTGTGTTTACCCGAAGATTGATATTTCCAGCGGTCTTGAGCGCTGTGAAGCCTTCCATTGCGTTGTCTTGCAACGTAATGTAGACGGTCGATTCCAACTTGGAAAAAGTATTCTTTTTCATGCGCGTCAATTGAATATTGGGCGCATTTATCAGTGATGGAAACTCAAGCGTGTGCATGGGGACGGAGCCGTAGGCCGCTTCGAGTGTGCCAGTGACGGTCTTAAGTGACTTGAAGTTAATGCTGTTGAAGATCGGTGTGGCGTGAATTGTAATATTGCCGGTGACCGACTCCAAGTGTTGTAGGGCCTGAATCTCGCGAGCTGAGGGAGGCAAAATATCCGTGCCGCTGATTTGGATGATCAGGTTTCCTGTAATCGTCGAGCAGCGTGAGTTCTCGATCTCGAGCAAGGCCGCGTAGGAGCGGATATAATAGTTGTTTCGCGAGTCGTGCTCGATGTAGTCAGCACAATCCAGCGAGGCGCGATTAAGATATCCTGCGGCATCGGCGAGTCCGAGCATTTGCATAAGAGCGGTGCGTCCGACGTAGGGGACTTTGTCGAGTGCGGTCAGGTCGGCAAAAATCTTATCGTCTGCCGTTCCAAAGTTTCCGTCCGCACCAGCGCGGAATTTCGCGACGTTTTTCGCGGCAGTCTTGTGCATTTCCGAGTCAAGCAAGTCGCGAAACGCCGTTCCCGCGGCGTTGTCGGCAAGAGCCTGATTTGCGAAAGCAACCACAGCTTCGGCTTCTGGCGAGCCAGGTCGAACCGCAAATGAATCGGCTTTGGCGTCCAGAGTCTCGAGTCCGTTTTCGGCGTCAAGGGGCGCATCGTTGGCGTCCATGGTTTCGCCACAAGCGACGATCATTGAACCAGCGAGCAGAAGGGGGAGTAGGTTGCGTGTCTTCATTTGGGTGCCTCGAGTTAAGTCGTTGTTCATGAAAAGCAACCTATCGATGGGCATCCTGAAGATGAACTGAAAGAACCTGAAAGATGTGTGTAGAGGTAGGACGGTGTAGGCGCTTCGGTCCATGTAGCTGGATTCGAACAAAAAAAAACACCCGAAGTAAAAAGCTTCGGGTGTTTTTAAGGGACGGTGGGCGATTAGCCTGGTTGTTGGCCGTTTTCCCAAGCGTTATTGAGGCCTTTCTGGAAGAACATTGGGCCGACGTACACAAAGTGCAGCAGGAAGATGTTCATGCCGGATTGGTCAGGTTCAACACCCCACCGACGCTGGATTTCTTCGATATCGTTACACATATTCCAACCCTGGAAGATGAAGTAGAGGCCGCACGTCAGCATGCCGATAAGAAGGATCTTCATGCCGTCGTATTTCTTCTCGCCAAGTCCGCCGTTGATGTCTTCGGCCCATTTGAGAAGCATATACATGTTGCCGAGGCCACATGTGAGTAAGCAGATCAAAAGAGTTTTAACAGGGTCGCGAACTTCGCCTTTTTGGTAGACGCCTGGAGCACTCGTAGCCATGGATACCTCGGGTTTCGTCGTTAATGACGATTGTTGAAAATGTGGTGACGGGAGCTAACCTATCGGTGCCCATCGCGAAAACGAACTGAAAGAACCTGAAAGCTGATCAGCAGTGAGCAGTGAGCAGTGAGCGGTGAGCAGTCGTAGCGCCGCCGTCGACTGGACCGGACGCAATGCCGCTTGTGATTGGTACACGAGCCTTATGGCTCGCTTGTGATTGGTGCGCGAGCCTTATGGCTCGCATGTGTTTGAATAATCGCAGGAATCACATGCAGGCCATAGGGCCTGCGCACCAAGCGCAGAATCACAGAAGTCGCAAATAGGCGGAAAACGGTTCGAAACATTTCTCGCGTCAAGTCAAATGGACAGCCTCCATAGGGCCTGCGGACCCGTCGCATGCAGGCCATAGGGCCTGCGGACCAATCACAGCGACGGATATCCGCCAACCGACAACCGACAACTGACAACCGCCAACCGACAACTGACAACTGACAACCGCCTAGAAGTCTGCGATTTGTCCAACAAGTTCGGGTGAATCAACGAAGGGGTTTCGGTTGCCCTGAGCAATTTCGACTTCGTTGTTTCGAGCCTGTTCCACGGCATCGACTGGGTCTTGTTCGTTCCAAGCGCGAAGGGTCGCTTCTTCGCTGGCTGGGATTTCGTAGGCGTACATCACAGCGACATAGAACATGGCCCGCGCCGCGTTTCCGCGATTTGAAGCGCGGACTTCGAACACGATATTTCCCTCGACATCCGAACCCAGCTTCGAGCCACCTTGTTCCCAGGTCGGGCTGATGACGTTACCGAATCGAAAGCTGGAGCGTTTCGAGTTTGCGTAGGACGAGGTCGGGAACAAATGGTGAAGGTCGGTCTCGGCAGCACCCGAAAGTCTTGATTTTGGCCAGGTGTGCTCGGTGTTCATGATGGTGTGGTCAGGGATGACCACGGTTTCGACCATCATGCCGGTGTAGACGCCCTCGACCCAACCGTCGTGGCTGTCGATATGCGAAAACAAATGTTCGCGGGCTGGGCGATACTCAAGGTAGGTGTGTTGAGCGTAGTCACGCTGCAGGCCGTCTCGCAGGCTCAGAGGGCGCGGGTAGCCGTTTTCTTGTGCGAGTGTCAGGAGGTCCCGTAAAGCGGCCGGACCGACGTAAGGGACGGCATCAAGGGCTTCTAAGTCGCCAAAGGTCTGATCGTCGGCTGTTCCAAACTCGGCGTCGTCGCCGGAGCGGTACTTTGCGATATTTTTGGCTGCCGTGGAGTAGAGCCGCGAATCCACCACGTCTAAAAACGCAGCGCCTTCCGCATTGTCGGCCAGTGGCTGATTGGCGAAAGCCAAAATCGTTTCGGCATCGGTCGACCCGTCCTGAACGACAGACGAGTCACCCTTTGAGCTCTCAAGCGTCTCGAGACCAAACTCAGAATCTACCGCAAGTTCCTGTTCCATGCCCTGATTGCAGGCCATCGACATCGTGCTGACGATCAGGAGTGCGAGGAGATTCAGGGTTTTCATAGGCGTCACCGAAAGCGGGTTGACTTGACGCCTTAAGAACTACCGACCCTCGACCTGAATAGGCACTGAAAGAACCTGAAAGAAGCTGCTCACGAGAGATTCGTAAAGATTTGGTCGCGATGAAAACCTCGCGAAAGCAACACGTGAGCGACGTCTCGCATCATTCGCGGGGAGCCACACAAAAGCACGCCGTTCCCTTCGCGTGCGATGGGGAAACGCTCTGCACACGACTGCATTTGTGAGGGGTCAATAAGGGACAAGTCCGCTCCCACTTCGTGCGCCGCCAACATCGTTCGCGCCACCGTTGTCGGGGCTTCCTCTGCGAGCGAAAAAAACACCCGTATATTTTCGACCTGTGGCTTGCTCAAGAGCCAAGGCAGAACACTGGCGATTCCGCTGCCCCCGACAAAAACCGTGACGTTTTGATAATCGTCGAATGCCATGGGGTAGCCGAGCCCTTCGGCCAGCGAGGCGTCGATCGAAAAACCAGGCGCAAATTGTTCCAGCTCCCATTCGGGTTTGGGTTCGAACAAAAACTCCCATGCGGTTGATTCTGGGGCGCCGTGAAGCGCAAAGAAGCGCGGTTTTCCATCGTGGAATCGCGCAATGACGTATTGGCCAGGAACCGCGTAGGATTCACGTTGGGCCAGTGTCGGCGTGACTTTTAGGTGTATGAAACTGCCATCGTAAACCACGGACTCGATCGGATTTGTGAACATGCTGCGAGGCGACATCCGGTCCAGCGCCGAGCTGCCTGCTGCAATTTGTTCCGCTTCGATTTCGTAAGGATTCACGACTGATACCGTTTGGGGCTAAAGCCAACATACCACAAGCGTATGGTGCTTAACCTGTATGATGCTGGCACAGTCTCAGAAGGTGTAATTTACACCGAGCCCACCAGCCATGTACGTCTGTGAGTACACTCCATTGCCAACCACTGTCGTCAACTTATTGTCCGTGTCGGTGGGGTTGATCTGTCGGACCTTGGAGTTCGTGATCGTGCGATCGAGGATCAGGTAATATCCAAAACCGGCGTCGATAGACCACGAGCCCATCTCGTAAGTGCCCCCGAGGCTGAGCAAGTGTTTGTTCCCGTCGGCAAGGAACACGCTGTAATATTCATCGGGCACGGCCGACGAATCAAACGCATATCCCGTGCGTAAAATCAGGTTCTCGGCGACGTCGAAATCACCACCCAAACGAACGCTGTAAGTGTCGGTCCAATTTTGTGGAATGGACAGCGGCCCCACCGGAATCGAGCCCAGGCCAGGCACGCCTTCGACATTGATTTCATTGGGCGTGGCGCGGATTTCGTCGAACGCAGACCAATTTTCGTAGACCAAGGCGAGTTCTAGATCGAACGATTCCGCCACGTAGCGAATACCGCCGCGGACCACCAACGGAAATTCCAGCGACCCAGCCAACGAATCGCCGGATAATTTCGCGTTATTAAATGCCGGATGTGAAGGCAGGCGGGCTCGCATTTTGGAGTCGTCGGTGCTGAAGACCACGGGCAACTGAACGCTGATCGCGGCTTGTACACTGGGTGCTAGGCGTACCCAAAATCCCATATTACCCGAAAAATTGAGCACGCTTGTCAGAGTGATTTCACTTAAAATATCCAAGTCGGGGTCTTCGGGTTTTCCAAAAAGACCGGTGTACCCAGACGCCACATTCACAAATTTAAAACTTGCCGGGACAATCTGAATGCCGGCGCCAAAACGCATGTTTTCGCCCAAGGCATAAGCCAGCGCAAAATGGAAAAACCCGGCAAGTGAACCGTCGTTATCGACCAGCACATAACGTTGTGCGCCCTTTTCTGGAAACGTATGAGCTGACAGATAGGGGGCATAAACGCCAAATGCCCACGACATATTTTCGATTAAAAACGGGCCTCCGATCAAAATTTGCGGATCGGGTTTTGGGGCGGCCGAATTTGACACGCTCGCGTAGGTTTCAACCTCTCCATTATCAAGGGTTCGCGGAGCTCGCTGGAAATCGAAAGAAAGGTTGATCAGCGCCAGATCGATGGTCAGCTGCAGCTCCTCCATACCGGCTAGATTGGCGGGATTATGCCACAGACTATTCAGGTTCTGCTCACCGCTGACAACGTAGGCTCCGGCACGGCCCAACGGACGAATGCCGTGGCCCGGCAGGTAGAAACCTGCCGCCATCGCTTGAGTAGAAATCAGTAGTGCCAGGACGCACGTTAACGCCGCTGGAATCTTCGTAAAATGCTGATTCATGAATTAATTTCGGCGTTGGCTGACAAGGTCGTAAAGGCGTTCGATACCATGAAGGTCGTCGCCCATATACTCATCAAATGAGATCAAAAACGCCTGATAATCTTGGGGCGTTTCTAAAGTCGATGACAGCGGGTCAGGGCTGAAATAGGCCGCGACGATATCGAGGATCACCGAAAACGGAGACTCTCCATTGGCCTTTCGGTCGAGGCCTCGGTGAATCAAGAATATCCCAGTGTTGGTCGGGTCATATTCGAGCGTTCCAGCCAGCAACATCGCACCCAGCGTGACGACAGGCGCGTCGGGGAACGGCGCGGTGTTCCAGACGCGGTCCGGGTCGATGGCCGAAGCCAGAAACTTCCCGATTGGCAGCCAAACTTGGTCGTTCACCGAATTGATCATCAGCTGGTGCACGCCAAGCAAAGCGTTGCCACGCCCCTCAGTAGAGCCGAACAAGTAATTGACGAAGTCGTCGATCAAGGCCTTGTCGGCATCGCTTTCAAGGGTGCTGTCTGAAAGATCCACAAATGCGGCAAGCGCCCTTGAACTCCAAATATCAGCCAAATCCGGAATGATTTCGTCGTTGATCCAGGTCGACAAGTCCCCACGGACGATACGCTCTCGTGCGCGCTTGGCAGCGTAGCGAGTCAAGTGGGCTGCCAACGCAGGCGATCCTGTACGGATGAAAGTTGCCTGGCCATTCGTCGTTTTTTCGGCTCCGACGGCCACGTCCATGATGTTGCCTAGGCTTCCACGCAAGCGTTCGCGGCTATCAGGGACGTTATCGAGGCGTTTCTGTCCTTCGCCCAACGCGGCCAACATGAACGCCATCCGTGATGGATTGGCGATCGTCCGGGTGTCCTCGATCACGATATAATCGTCGCCTTTGAAGTTCCGGAATCCATCCTGTTTTAACGTGTGTTGCAGCATCTTGCGCAGGTCCTCACGGATCGGCCGGCCCGTCGCAAGTTCGGTGTCATGCAATGCGATCGCGAAATCGTTGAGGGCGCGGAAAAGCTCGCCGTTGGCCAGCACCTTTTCGAGCGCCTGTTCGTACGAGCGCATATTTGCGGCCTTCATCTCGGACGGAGATCCAGCCTTGGTTTTGTAAAGTGCCGCGTTAGACGAATAGTGGTCGTGAAGCACTTCAATAATGCCTCCCAGAATGTCTTCGCGCCCGTGGTCTGAAAACGCTTTTGCGAGCGGGTAGATGGTGTCGATGACGCCGGCGGCCTCACCCACAAAAAGGCCGTACGCTAGGTGATGCGACATCACGAAGCCGTCTTTGCAGACGGGATCTGCGATATCCAAAACGATTTTATCGGTCACCCAACGCATGTCTTTTTGGTTAAAAAGACGCGTGATCTGGTCGGGCGTGGGGCGCTGACTGAGTTCTGCCCCAAAGAGCGGGCTTAAGGTGCTCAAAAGCGCAGCAATATTGCCATTGCTCACGCCCAGATAATCAAGCAATTCGCCGATATCACTGGTCCAAAGTTCTGCTGGCACATAATTGGCGAGGTCGAGGTTCCCGGCTACCGACGCCATGAACGCTTCGCCAGCACCGGGCAGCACCAACATCGGAGGAAGGTTGGGCAAAGGAGAACCGTTGAACGAAGCTTCTGTAATATCCATGCTGTATCGCATGCCCTTGGCATCACGAATCAGGTGCAGGAATTTCTGCAGAAGACTGCGGCCTTTTTCGGTTTCTGGGGCGCTATAATTGATGGGCTGAGAAAATATCTCGGCGCTTGGACAGGCTCGAATGCATTCAAAGCGGTCCACCGTCCCAATCGTGAACCGGTCACGGCAGCCCAGGAAACATGTGTCGTAGGGACCTCCGGCTGCGGGGATCGTGTCGTTATCCGAATACCGCAAAAGGGTCGAAAGGCCTTCGCCGGTATGGCGATTAATCGGCGCCCGCAGCGCATCCATGACGTCGGCAAAAAGGGATGGGTCGTCCGAGATCTCTTTTAGATAAGGCAACAAATCGTACATGACGGTTTGGTTGTCGTTCATCTGAGCGTCAGGAAACTCGCCAAAAATGTCCATGGTCTGGTTCAGCGCAAAAACAAGGCCCGCAATGGCGTCTGGCTTACGCTCCATCAGTTCGGCCATGTCTTCCATCACGTCTGGCATCGCCGGGGTGTCGAGCATGCTGACCGAAGCGTAGGACAACTCCATGAGCGGCTGCTCACTTGAATATCCCTCGTAGGCACCGTTCTCGTCTGTCAGGACCCCTTTGGGGCCAAGGATGGCCTTGAAGGCAGATAACATGTCATAGAGCGTGTCTTTGTTGGAAAGGCCACGAAACTCTCGGACCAAAAAGCCAAGCCCCGTCGCGTGCAAGTCTACGTATTCGAAAGCGAACTGGTTGTTTGGAAGTGTCGCGCGTCCGAGCGAGTCTCGAACCACGGGTTCGTCGATATCGGCGGCGTAAGAAAATGGCGGCAATTCACCGCTGCCACCGTTTGCAAAAATGAATTCACCGCTGGCGTTGATGTCGGCTAGGCCGTCCTGATTAGCGTCCACGAACGGGTACGCAAGCTGGTCGCCATTTTTGGCCGGAAGCGGATAGCCACGCTCGTCGTAGAGCACCACCCACAACGGGGCGATATCTTCGTCACCGACGTACTTGGAATCCTCCACCATCGCGAGGTCGCGGAAGGTGATCGCAAGGGGCTCTCCGGTGGTTGGAGTGGCCTTTCTTAGCTCGCGGACTAGGACCCGGGTCAGGTCGGTGAGGGCAGGGGATTCGTCAAATGTCCGAACGCCGCCGACGGTATATCCGTCGTTGTTCAGTCCGATATCCGCCACCAATTTCAGCAACTCTGGCAGGCGTGGATAGGCTGTGACGTAGCCCAATAGATTCGGCTTACTCAAAGGGCTAACGTAGGTCTCGGCATCGGGTCCGGTCGGCTGGATCAACGCAGCCAGCAGCTCCATATCTTGGGCAGCCTCCTGCAGAACAATCCGGATCTTGCGCGTCAATGCCGGCAGGACACCTTCGTCCACAAGCTTGAGCAGATTGATCAGGAATTCGTCGATGGCGTTCAGCTCGGATTGCGGCGCGATCACGTTCACCGCGTTCACAAACTCGCCGTAATTCTGGTCGAGCATTTGGGCTTTTGGCGCGGCGAGTTCAGCAGCTCGCTCCGCGTCCTTTTTCCAAATTACAAAAAGCTCATGCCCCAGCGTCAATGTGGGTGTGTCTTTCCGCTCAAAATCGTAAGTCTTTTGACAGCCCGCGGCACCTAGTGTTGAGGCGGCGAGGATTACCGATATGAGCACTGCAAAGTGTCGGTTCATGGGCGTCTTCCGGGGGAGCAGGTCAAGACCCACAAAGTACCAGAACCCCGAACACAAACCGAGTAGAACTTAGAGACCCGCAAGCCGCTGCAATTCCCCGAGCCAAAAGGGCGTAAGGCGGTCGATGTCTTGGTCAGCGCGCAAAAACGTCACCACTGATTCGGGTTCGAAATGCAGTCCGTCAGCGAAGTCGAATGCCGTTAGCTGTGACTGGCCAAAATCCGACAAAGGCGGATCGACCTCGATATAGGCAGTGATGCCCAATATCCAGACGGGCCGTCGTAGCGAGAACCCATCTTCGTCCAAGAGCCATCCCGCCTGCGTCAGCGATTTTTGGGCAGATTCGTTGAGCGTTATCGGCAGCTGTACCGGGATGTTATGAAGTTGTTCGAAGGGCGAAATCAGCTCGTAGTCGGCGAACACGCTCGCCCACAAAGTCGAATCGCTGGGCGACAGCGCATCGGGTTCAACCAGTCCGATCGTGTGATACCCCGGGATGACGATCTCCTGGTCAGCTTGGTCAATAAGCTGGCCGGTCTCGTCGATACGAAACGCAAACACGAGCTCGTTGTAGCCGTTATAAACGCCAAATAGGCACCGCGAAGACACCGCCCACAATGACTTCGAGGCCCACGTTTCCCGAAAGTTCGTGGGCGAGATTCGTCGTTGGGTTAGCCAAGAGTTCTCGAGATGCCGAATGAAGGTCGTCCTCAAGTCGTCGTCTGTCGGGGCCTCGGCAAGCCACCGGTCCAATACTTCGCTGGGTTTGCGGCCGAACTTTAGCAAGCGGTCGTGAGCAGTGCTGCGAGCCTCCGCAGCGCCAAACTCCAGCGTGTTGAATAGTTGAACAGGATCAGAGGCCTCCGACGGGCCTGAAAGAACAGTGGGCTCCAGAGCGGGCGGAAGTAGGTCGCTCACCGCAATGAGGAAAGGCCTCCAGGACTCGCTTTGGTCAGTCACGCCTTGACGCAACGTTTCCACCCAGATGGCAGGATCGGGCAGCTTTCTAATGCGTCGCTGCCTAATATACCAAGCCGCGAGCACCGCGCTTGCACCGGGTCTTGCTGCCTCAAGGTCACGTGGAAAAAACTGGGGTGGAACGGGTTTTTGGATAAAAAAACGGACGATCGCTGCGACCGCCAAAATAATGATCACCATCCAAAACAACCCCAGATGTCCAGCGGTTTGGTAGGCGGCCAAAGAGACGATCACACCGATTATCCCGGGCGGTCCAATCAATCCTGTCACGCCAAAAAGCCAGCTTTGTGGCGTTGGGCCAAACATGCGGTCGTACCACGGCAAGGCTCGCCCGTTTAGCGCCAGAAACACTTGGTCACTTTGGGAGTCGAGCATTTCGATCACGACACTTGCGTGCTCCATGTCCTTCATGTTTGCTGCGATCCGAACGGCTTCATCGGGGCGTACAAAAGGCACCGCAAATGCAATCGGTTCGGCCCTAGTCCAAGCGACACTAGACAGCGCTCGGGCCATGAAGTGGCCGACCTCCGGGGACGGCGCGCGTCGCATCCAATCTCTGGAAAAATCCTGAGCGTCTTGCCAGCCGGTTATTAGTGCTTCGAAAAGCGGGTCCACATCGTCGCTGCTGACATCCGTGGCCGAAACCAAGCCTGCTCGCATCATAAAAAAGACGAATGCTTGGCGGACGGTTGGGGCGAGGATGTCGATATCGACCAATAGGAGTTCACGACCCATTTTTTCGGCGAGCGATTCTAGCGAGTGGTTCCAAACGAGCCCCCCGGAAACCGCGAGACCCCCCAAATCGGGGCGGGCGCCAAGGTCGGTCAAAAGCCGCTGGAAATCCCCAATATCGTAGCTTTGAGCGCCCGCTTGCCCCATGCACTGAATGAACCAAGCGCTCGCGGTTAGTGGGGTTGCGTGGGTCTTTCGTGATGCCCAAATAGCCGCACCCAGTACCCGCTCATCAGCGTGCAAGGCGCGCACTTGGTGCGTGATTTCGGCTTCTGAAAGCAGCGAGTCTTGCAGAGTCTGGGTCACAAGTGTGGCCAGACGTTGGGTTTCTTCGCTATTCACGTGTCGCCCAGTTTTTGGTGCGATTTGCGACCCTGAGGGTGGCACGAATGGACCAGCTGTACCGACGTCTGATCGCAGAACCGAACGGACTTTAAGTTAGAGTGAGGAATCCAACGACGGACGCAAAAACAACCAAAATAAAGATGATCGCTGCAAGCAGCGAAACTGGGGCTCGGCTTTCCTGTTGCATGTCGAATTCTTCGATTTCGAATTCCATGCTCTCGGCGACCTGTACGCTTGATTTGAAGAATGAATCGGCCTGTTCGCGTTCGAGCTCTGTCGAGAAGCTTGCTTGGCGAATCAACTCAAGGCTCTGATCCTGTTCAGGCCTTTCGGTCTCAAAACGTTGTTTTTCAACCGCATTACGCAGAACGTCCGAGAGCTCGATCTTCGATTCACTGGTCACGTTTTCACGTGATTCGGACGACTCGCTCAAGCCTGAAATCGGGGCCGGCAGCTTGAAGCTCGGAGCGACGGGCGGTGGCTTGAAGTCGGCAGAACCCAGTTTTGGCGCTTGGATCTTGGGTGCCTCGAGCTTTGGAAGTGCGGGCAGTTCGACCTTCGCGACATGTTCCGGCACAAATTCCGCTGAAGTCGGTAGCTGGGGCGGCTGGGGGGAATCGGGTGAATCGGTAGAGGAATCGAAAGCGTCGCTGTCGATGAGATCCGTCAGGAAGTCGGGCAGCAAGTCCGCGTCAGAGTCTGTATCGAGTGATGGTGCAGGCGTATGACGCGGCGTTGCGCGGCCAAGGTCGAGTTCGCCGCTGTCCTGGCTCTTGGTCAGCACACCGGAGTCGATTTGCTCGATTGATTTATCGGGAGGAATCAGCGCGCGGGCGGCTTCAAGGCCCATCGCAGGCGTCTGCCTCAAGTCGATCGGTTCCGGCGCATCGCTCGCCTGAGCCAATCTGCCCACGATCGAGCCGCTTGGTTTTTCGGACGCGAAGCCGTTATCTGGAAGCGAAACTTCGTCATTAGAGCCACCTTTTTGCAGGTGGAACCCAGGACCAACTTTGGGTGGGCCTTCGATCTTTCGTTTTTTATTTTTCGAGCGGTCAAAAATCCGCGCCTGCGGGATGATCGTCTTGAGCAACTCCGCTGCTGGCCGCAGTCGGCGAGCGAGCCCAGACATCGGCTGTTCGGTCTGAATATCCGAGTCGGTGTATTGACTTAGGTCAATGGGGCTCTTGCATTTCGGACAAGGTACAACCTTCGTCGGAATTCGCCCACGTTTGAGCTTCATCTTGAAAGACGTGTTGCACCCCGTGCAACGCACTTGCAGTGAAGGTGTATCCTGACTCATCGCACTTCAAAAAATTGGGAACGGTTTCGACCTACGATACCACCGGAAATTCGCCGGCACAATTTACCGGAAGCCTAAGTGCACTGACCGTCATCTGCGCAGCGTTTGCTGCCGTCTGAGCGTGAACACTTTTGGCCTGAACAATCGGGATCGGCACAATCTTCCATTCCATCGCCGTCGTTGTCTGTGGTGTCCCTGCACTCGGTTTCGATGCATGTGCCGCTGGCGCAGCCGGTTCCAAAAACACAGCTTCCACAGTAAACATCGCGCGTTTCGGAACAGTTGTCTTCGCCGCGTGCTGTGCCACACTGAACGGCAATTCTTGCACAAAGAGCGTCGGTGTTTTCTGGAACACAGCTGTTGACGACGTCTTCAACCAAATCCGGGGTTGCATCAGGTGCTTGCATCGCCGTGTTTCCTGCATCCGAGCCGGAATCATTGACGGAATTTCCGGTGTCGGCGACCGACACGTCGGCCTCGTCTTCAGCAACGAAGCCGAATTTCGCGGAATCGCCAGCTGGAATACATCCACCGAGCATGAGCCCCACCGATAAGATCAATCGCTTCATTAGAACTGCCCCGAGAAAGTCACGCCGCCCGACGAGGGAGCAGCGGATGTGTCCGCCGAGTCATTATACAGAAAGTAGACGCCGATTCCTGTAGTGGTCGCTCCCAAAGCATATAAGGTCGGTACGAGCCATCGAGCCGTATCCAAAGAGCTCGCGAGATCATCGTAGCGAGGCCTGTCCGTGCCGCGTTTTGCAACGTCCTCATATTCGGAGGCGTAGTAGGTCGCGGCAACGATATGATAGACGACTGCGGTCGTCAGGATCGCCGCACCGGTCCCTGTAATAATCGCTGGCCAGTTGGTGTCGGAGTCGGCCTCCGAGTCGATCGTCGCTTGTTTGGCCAACGCCCGCTGCCGAATCTCTTGGTTATAGTCGTCTCGGAGCCGCGCGATATCGAGGCGTGCCAGCTGGATATTTTCTTTGGGAACCGCTGTCTCGGCGAACCCTTCGGCTTCGACCAGGAAGTTCTCCGCGAGGTTGAAATCACGGACCTCTGCGGCTTCACGAGCGTAGGACACACGGCAATTAGAGAGGATCGCTTTCATCTCGGAACGCGTCTCTTTATCAGCCGCGCCCGAGTCAATATAACTGGCGCTCGCTTCACTGGCCTCTTTGCATTTATTGGCCTTAAACCACGCGATCGCCTCGTTTTTACGCAGCGTGGGGTCTTGGTCAATATTCCACGCTTCAAAGAACTTCTTGGCGGCCAATTCGAAATCTCCGGCTTCAAATGCCGTGATTCCTTCGTTGTTGAGCTGCTTGACCAAGCTCCGCTTCTTCGCGAAAGCGGTGCTGGAAGATAAGCAGATCATGAGTATCACGATGATGATGTGGCGCATTCCAACTCGGTCATAGAGAGAGCTTGAGTTCACGTAGCTTATCCGATTTCTCGGGTTTTGGCTTCCTTTCCTTGACCATAACTTCTTTGATGCGGATCTGGTTTTTCACCGAATTGCTTGCTGTGAC
>JBBKVQ010000066.1:0-13899 GCA_037968515.1 Bradymonadaceae bacterium | reverse complement strand
TTCAAAGGTGCGCTCGAACACGCTCATCTGGAATCAGCGCTCCGAGCTTTTTTTGATTTCTGGGGCGGCCAAGGTGCCTTTGATAAAATGCCGCCACCCATCCGAAATTCGATCCTGGCAATGGCTCCAAAACTTGGTCAGGAAATCCAAGCCACCGGCGCTGAAGCCTCGACGCGCGATGACTGGAAGACCTTGCCACCGCTTCGAATCATCGTCTCCAAGAACCGGAAGACCTTCATCGGCTCGATTGCACAAAGCTTAGCCGGTGCCGTCGCTGGTTCCAGAATCATCGAAGTACCAGGCGAACACATGTGCCCAATCACCCACGCGATAGACGTCGCCGAAGCGCTCCAGACTCAACTATGAATTTTGCCATCTCTGTCATCATATTTTCGCTAGTTGTTGGATGTGGGGCGTCCGAAAACTCAAAAGGTGGTGATGTCGGTGACATGACCAAAGCCCTCACTCAACCCACGAACACAGAGGTGGTCGAACCGATCCCTCAAACCCTTTTTATCGTTATGGATCCAGCCAAAGTCGCCGACGACATCATGATCCAGAACTCTAAAGACTCGTTCAGCAACTTTCGTAGCTACTTGGGCGACAGCCTCCAGAAGACCTTCGAGCCCTATTTTAAAAACATTGAAATCGTGGAACCAGGGTTTGCCGCCCCAACAGAAGACCATTTTATCGCCGAATTGGAGATCCTCAGCGTCGAAGCGCGAGGAATCACAGGTGGCGACGACCAAGAACTCATTATGCAGTGGTCATTTGCCATCAAACCCAACCACGAGACCGACAATCTATTCTCGTACTCGGGGACTGGCGAAAGTGATTACGATGAGACGCTTGAAGAGGACGTCTGGCGGATTATTAACTCGGCTTTGGCTGCCCTGATTACTCAGTGGAACGACCAGAAAACCCTCGAAACGCTACGGAACTACAAACCCCAGAAAGCACACGAACCCGTTGAAGAACCTACTTCAAACGAACTTTGACTAAAAAATCCCTTCATTTTCCGAATTTGGACCTGCTCATGAAATTTGCACTCTCTGTCATCACTCTAATGCTTGCCGTTGGCTGCGGTGGCCCACAAAACGCGTCCGGTGGCTACGAAGCCAACATGACCGGCATCACAGTTCAACCCATGACGATGATGGTCGCCACTCCGATCCCTCAAACGCTCTATATCGTTATGGATCCAGCGAAGGTGGCCGACGACATCACGATTCAGAACTCCAAACACACGATGATTCACTTTCGGCAGTTCTTCAGTGATGGCCTCAAAAAATCGCTTGCACCTTACTTCCAAAACGTCGAAATCGTAGCGCCGGGCTTTGCTGCCCCTGCAGAAGCGCACGTCGTCGCCGACGTGAAGCTCGACAGCATCGAAGCTCGCGACCTCTACGTCGGCGGAATGAATTACGTCACGCTTTTGATGCAGTGGTCGTTTGCGATTCGACCCAATCAAGAGACCGACTACCTCTTTTCTTACTCGGGCGTGGGAAACAGCGACCAGACCTATGCAACGCTTCAGGAAGGCGCTCAACAGATGCTCAAATCGTCGCTGGCAGGCCTGCTGCAGGGGTGGACCGACAAAAAGGCCTACGAAACCCTGAAGGAATACAACGGCAACAAGACGCTGGCACCTGCCGACGAACCTGTCTCAAAAGAACTCTGAAACGTCGGATCATGAGCCGATAGTATCATTTGTGAAATCCACCTGAACCACTCTAATTCAGGTCCGGGAAGCCTAGCGGGAATAAAACCGATTGACAGTCGGTTATTTCGCGACCTAGCATCCAGGTCCGCAGTGATCGGAGAAAATTCTATGAAAATTGATGTATCAAATCTTGGCGACCTAGAGATGGCCGTGCTCGACTACGTTTGGGCAAACGGCGAGACAGACGTCAAAAGTGCTCACGCTGGACTAGGCGTTTCGCGTGGCATCACACTCAACACCGTCCAATCCACTTTCAAGCGCCTTAACGAAAAGGGATTATTGACCCGACGGAAAGACAGCCATGCGTATCTTTATTCGTCACGAATCACTCAAATTCAGCTGACGGAGCTAACGGTACGCGAACTTGTTAATCAAGTAGCAGGCGGTGGTATTTCCGTCGCGCTGGAGGCTTTTGTGAATCTCGCCGACGAAGCTGGAAGTGACTCCCTAGAAACCTTGGAACGCCTCGTTGCGGAACGACGTCGAGCCCAAGTTGATGGCAAGGAAGACTAATGCTTGAGTGGATTCAACTCCTCACTGCGGTCATCTTCGCTGGAGTTCTGATAGGGACGGGCATTTCGACCGCCTTGACCTATCTCTGCCTAAAAACACTCCAGAAAATGATACCCCACGTACGATTTAAACTCGTCACGGCCCTGATTTCTTTGCCCTTCTTTAGCGGAGTTCTGGCGTTAATTGTCGTGTCTGCGCCATCGCTACTCGATGCTCACGGAATCATTGGTGACCATTGTGGTGAGCATAATCACCATGCTTTTCATATCTGCTTCCTTCATGGGTCCCCTCCTCCTTTGTCCGCCCTCGTCTTCGGCGGGACACTCGTGATGTTGATTCCTCTGGTCGTAAATTGGGCAAGTGAGATTCGTACCGCGATGCGCGCCGCCAGGTGGGCCAAACAACTTTCGAAGTGGTCACACTTCGACGAAAAATCAATGATCTGGATAGCCGAAACAGACCAGGCTCTAGCCCTGACCGTGGGATTATTTCGACCCCAGATTTTCATTTCCTCACATGTTCAAAGGGTGACTACGGAAGCCCAATTGGGCGTCGTGATCGCCCACGAAAAGGCCCATGTCCGGCGCCATGATAGCTTGGCGAAAATACTGATAAGAGGGATGTCGATTCTTTTGGCCAAGGGGCCACGCACGATCCTCTTGGAAGAGCTCGATGTGGCTTCTGAACAAGCATGCGACGAATACGCTGCGGAAGTATTAGGCGACCGGCTACTGGTAGCCGAAACACTCTTGAAGATGCGCAAAATACTCGCTCCAATTCCAGCGGCCACGATGGGTTTTGGCGCCACCGCATTAGAACGGCGAGTGCGCGGTATGCTTGATGGGCACGTCCGCCCGCCACAACGCAGCAGTTTGATCGCGGTCGCCATCAGCGGTTTTACCGCGATCGTTTTTCTTTACGACGAGCTACATCATGCCATCGAAGCATTGCTTTCAACGTTGTTTTAACAACGTCTAGGACTCCAGAAATGACTAAATCGGTACGGATAACAACTTTTCTATCTATACTCTTAACTCTGCCCTTCTGGGCGCAATCCGTTTTTGCGCACGGCATGTCCGAAGCCGAGAAACAAGCGATCGTCGATGGCGGAAATGCAGCCTACTTATGGCTGGGCGCGACGCACATGCTCACCGGTTACGACCATCTTGCGTTCGTCTTCGGAATCATCTTCTTCCTGACCAGTTTCCGCGACATAGCAAAATACATCACGGCCTTTACGGTTGGACACAGCATCACTCTGATTATTGCGACATTCGCAGGACTCCAGATCAGTCCATTCCTAATCGAGCCCATCATCGCATTAAGTGTCTCCTACATCGCATTCCACAACCTCGACGGCTTTAAGAAGTACTTTCACGTCAAAGCCCCCAATATGATGATTATGATTGTCGGACTTGGGCTGGTGCATGGACTGGGACTGTCAACTCGACTTCAAGACCTTCCACTAAACCCCGATGATCTACTCTTAAATATCATCTCATTTAATGTGGGTGTCGAACTTGGCCAGATGAGTGCCTTAGCTGTCATGTTGCTTATTGTTTCTGCTTGGCGAAAACGACCAGGATTCGAAGTTTTCAGTCGAATCGCCAATCTCGGCCTCATCGCGTACGGGCTTTTGCTCTTCCTGATGCAAATGCATGCCTACGAACACAATATGAACACCGAAGAACTTGCCGCAGCCAACGCGCCAGTCGTCGAACAACCTGCCGCATCAACGGCATGGAAAGACACGATCAGCGTAACTATCCCGGCAAGAGGTAACACCGAGTATAAAGTACGCCTCAACGAAGGCGCTAAGCTGGACTATCTATGGAAAACAGGCGGGCCCGAGGTGTTTTATGATTTCCACGGCGAACCCACAAAAGGGCCAAGTGGCTACTTCGAGAGTTTCGAGAAATCTACAAAAAGCGAAGCGAAAGGATCTTTGACGGCGACTTTCGCCGGCACTCACGGTTGGTATTGGAAAAATACAACCAATGAAACGATTACGATTACTCTTCAAGTGGCCGGTGACTACGAACGCACCGACCTCAAGAAATAGCGGGCGAAAAACACGTGGTGGAAACGTAACCACGTGACACCACCACGAGCCGAAATACGATTGACGGTCGGTTTTTCCGTTGTTATATCACCAACCATAGAAAAATAACCCCAATCTCTAAAAGAGATAGACATGATTCACCTTTGTATGGCCCTCAAAATGCTCAAAAAACCGATAGCCAGTCGGACTTTTGGTGGCACGATTATGATATCGCTTCTCTTCGTCACGACGACGGTTTTTGCCAACGATAAGACCCTAACGGAACAGGAAGCGATTCAACATGTGTTGTCGCGACCGGTTTTCGCGGAACTCACGGAAGGCACGGTTAACGTTGTCCTAGCCGATGGGTTGCGAGCGGGTATGTGGGACAACCCGGAGATCCAGTACGAAAGAGAACAAACCTTCGGCGCCACCGGCACCACACAAGACAGCGTCACGCTTACCCAAAACTTCGACATCTCTGGAAGCCGAAGCCTGAAAGCAGAGGCGGCCGAGCACCATGTACAAGCTGTTCGGCATCGGGCACAGACCACGAAAAACGAACTCAAGGCCGTTGTTCGTCGCCTTTTTTTCGAGTTACTTGCGTCCCAACAGCGCGTCGCAGCAGTGCACAAATCCGCCGAAAATATTCGCGACGCACTGGAAATTGTTTCGCAAAGAGAGGCCGCAGGAGACGCCTCCGCCTACGATCGACAACGGCTCGAACGCGAACTCGCGAACACGAATTTACAGTTGACCCTCCATCAAACAGCCGCACACCGCGCCTGGGTAAAGCTTGCTGCCATCACTGATATGTCGGAGGTCGATGGTCCACCCGTCTTAACCGGAGCCCTATTGCCGATGGTTGACTCGAACGGTGAAATGTCGAATGCCCAAATCGAAAATAACCCCGAGATACTAGCACTAAATGCCGAAGCCTTGGCTCAAGCCAATTATGTTACGGCCGCGAATCGAGGTTGGATACCAGCATTGACGCTAGGCGCGGGTTGGACGCGGATGTCTGCAGAATCGGCTCGAGCGGATGGATTTATAGCCGTCGCCGGACTGTCGCTGCCGATCTTTGATCGTAAGCAAGACGAAGAAAAAAAGGCTGAGGCCGAGGCCCGAATCATTCGCAGCCGAACCGAAATTATCCAAACAGAATATCGCGCCGACGCGCAAGCCTACAGCACGCAACTTATTCATCTGAGCAAAGCGGCTGTTCAATTCCGGGAAGAAACGGAAAAGCGTTCCGATTCACTCGTGAAAACCGCGAAGACTGGTTACGCCGGGCATGAACTCGGAATCATCGAGCTATTAGACGCCTATCGCGGGGCATCCGAGGACATGCTTACGACGCTAGACCTAGAACTCGCCGCACGAAACGCACAAATCGAATTGGATCGCCTTATGGGCGGGAGCACACCATGAAAAAACACCTCACCACTGTCGCGGCGCTCCTAGCTCTGCTGACATGGACTGCATGTCCGTCCAACCCAGAAGAAAAAGCTGAGATTCAAGACCCCGAACGGGGTTCGGAAGTCGTAACGCACTGGACTGCTGATACGGAGCTCTTCGTAGAGTTTCCGACGTTGGCAGTTGGTGCAGAGTCTGCGTTCGCAGCACATCTCACGACGGTTTCCGACTTCAAACCGGTCAACACGGGCCGAGTCATCGTGGTCCTTCGGGGCACGGACGGGACCGAAGAACGCTTCGAAGTCGACGGTCCGACCGTCCCTGGGATTTTTCGGCCGATAGCGATACCCAAACAAGCGGGAACACGACAGCTCACTATTCTATTGGAGTCAGACTCCCTCACGGATTCACATGAGCTTGGCGAGGTGACCGTTTTCGCGAGCGAAAGTGCCGCAATTGCCGCGGCGAAGGCGGAATCCGAAGAAGACGGAATCTCATTCCTGAAAGAACAACAATGGCCGATTGAATTCGCAATGGTCGAAATCAAAGAGGAAACGCTTCGTCCATCACTCGCCGTGAGCGGCAAAATTCGCGCAAGACCTGACGGCGAAGTCTACGTGTCCGCGCCTTCAACTGGCCGTCTCATGACCGCCGGCGCGGGATTTCCGCGAATTGGCACTGACGTGGAGAGTGACGAAATCATCCTATCACTGGCACCAAGGCTTGGTGGAGATACTGATATTTCCTCGTTGCAACTTGCCGCTTCACAAGCTCGTCTCGACGTAGATTACACCCGTGCTGAGCGTCTGCGGCTAGAAGGACTTGCTGCCAGTGGCGCTGTCCCAACCAGACGAGTGGACGCGGCTCGACACCAGGAAGCGCGAGCTCAAGCCGACTTAACAGCAGCGCAGCGGCGTCTTGGACAACACCAACAAATCCAACGAACGTCAGGCTCTGGTGGCGGAATCGCGATTCGAGCGCCCATCGCGGGAAACCTTGTCAGCGTTGACGTTGCCCCCGGCACGTTCGTCGATGAAGGACAACCATTATTTCATGTAGTCGACCTCGATCGCCTCTGGCTTGAGGTGCATATTCCTGAAGCCAATATCGGCCGCATCGACAAACCTTCTGGGGCTTGGTTCTCAATCGAAGGTTTTAAAACAACGTTCGATGTCACAGCTGATCAGGTTGTCGTGGCTGGGGGCATTGTAGATGCACGCACCCGCACCATTCCCCTCATCTTTGCTATCGAAAATCCAAACCGCCGCCTACGTGTCGGCATGTCTGCACGAGTTCACGTCCTCACCGACGAGCCCGTGCCATCTGTGGTCGTACCGCTGGAAGCCGTGCTCGAAGACGGCGGCCAAGATGTCATCTTCGTTCAGAAAGGGGGCGAAACATTCGAACGACGTGTCGTTCAACTGGGTGTTCGGGATCGGGGACTCGTTCAAATCCTAAATGGTGCCAAGCCTGGAGAACATGTCGTCACTAAAGGTGCATTCATGGTGAAGCTCGCTGCTTCATCAACGGGCGCACCAGCTACCGGCCACGCCCACTGAGGTTATTATGTTTGATAAAATTATTGGCTGGTCTCTCAACAATCGTCTGATTGTCATATTGGGCGCCGTCGTATTACTGATTTGGGGAAGTATTGAGACACTGCGGATGCCCGTGGATGTTTTCCCAGATCTAACCGCTCCGACTGTCACGGTGATCACAGAAGCCCATGGGATGGCGCCTGAAGAAGTTGAAACTCTTGTCACCTTCCCTCTAGAAACAGCGCTCAATGGAGCGTCGGGCGTACGACGTGTTCGCTCGTCGACCGCCGTCGGCATCACCGTCATTTGGGTGGAATTCGAATGGGGTCGGGACATCTACCGCGCGCGGCAAATCGTCGCCGAAAAACTCCAAGATGTAAGGGGTTCGCTGCCACCCGAGATTAGTCCTCCTCTGATGGCTCCGGTTTCTTCGATCATGGGAGAAGTCATGTTCATGGCTCTCACCTCGGACAAACACACTCCGGTTGAAGTCAGAACTGCCGCAGACTGGATTATCCGTCGAAGACTGCTTGCCGTTCCGGGCGTTTCCCAGGTCACACCAATTGGGGGAGAGAAAAAACAATTTCAAGTCATCCTAAACCCCGAACGGTTGACCTCGTATGCTATCGCCACAGACGAAGTGATCGACGCGCTCAGCCAAACCAATCAAAACACGTCGGCTGGCTTCTTCATTGACGGTGGGCAAGAATATTTGATTCAAGGCGTGGGTCGCGTCACCCAAATCGAAGACATTGGCGAAACATTGGTCGCCACCCGCAACGACCAGCCGATTCTCGTGCGAGATCTAGGCGAAATCGTCCTTGGTGGCCCTCCTTTTCAACGCGGTGATGGGTCGTTCAATGCACAACCAGCTGTCGTGTTGGGCATTCAGAAACAGCCGGGCGCCAACACGCTAGAACTCACCGAGCGGCTCGACGTAGTGCTCGACAACCTTCAGGAGACCCTTCCGGAAGGGATGAAGATTCACAGCCACGTGTTTCGACAAGCCGACTTTATCGAGATTTCGATTCATAACGTCAGCGCGGCGTTACGCGACGGGGGCATCCTTGTCGTCATCATCATGCTCCTCTTCCTGATGAGTCTTCGCGCGACCGGAATCACCAGCCTCGCGATTCCCCTCTCCCTACTTACCGCCGTAATCGCAATGAAAATGCTGGGAATCACCATTAACACCATGACTTTGGGTGGAATGGCTATCGCGGTAGGCGCATTGGTAGACGACGCGATTATTGACGTGGAAAACGTCGTCCGAAGGCTTCGTGAAAACTCACTACTCCCCGAAAATGAACGTCGTCAAACGCTCGAAATCGTCTTTCAAGCATCCAAGGAAATCAGAAGCTCGATCGTCTTTGCCACAGTCATCATCATTGTGGCGTTCCTTCCATTATTCTTCTTGTCTGGAGTTGAAGGACGACTGCTTCAACCACTTGGCGTCGCCTATATCGTATCGCTGACGGCATCGCTATTCGTCGCGTTAACGGTGACGCCTGTCCTATGTTCCATCCTTCTGCCCCGCTCCAGCATGGTGCTCCAAGGGCATGAGCCAAAGTTGGTTCAATGGCTCAAATCTGTCTACAAACCCCTGCTTGCAGCTACCGTTTCACGTTGGAAGCTCGTGACAGTCGTTTCGGCTGTCGGATTGGTCATCTCGATTGCAGCGCTCACGCAAGCAGGCCGAGCATTCTTACCTGAGTTCAACGAGGGTGCACTCACGATCGGTGCCGTAACTTACCCGGGCACCTCACTTGAGGTCTCAAACAAACTGGGGACGATGGTCGAGGAGATTCTTCTACGTCAGCCAGAAATCGTCGCCACAGCACGTCGTACTGGCCGTGCAGAGCTCGACGAACATGCCCAGGGTGTGAACGCCGCCGAAATCGATATCAAAATTGTCCTTGGGGAGCGTAGTAAAGAGCAATTTCTCATCGACCTGCGAAGGGACCTGACGGCTGTGCCTGGCATGAACATCACCATTGGCCAGCCGATCTCTCATCGTATCGACCATATGTTATCAGGCACTCGTGCGAACATCGCGGTGAAGGTGTTTGGAGACGATCTCTATGAATTGCGACGTATTGCCGAAAACGTGCGAGCCACAATGGAGAACGTAGAGGGTGTAGTAGACCTTTCGACAGAACAACAAACCGATATTCCCTTCATTACAGTTCGATTCGACCGCACCGCAATCGCGCAGAATGAGCTTAGAATCGGCGAAGTCGCTGAGGCGATGGAGACTGCGTTCCGAGGTCGAGTCGTCTCTCAGGTTCTGGATGGTCAGGCTGCTTTTGACTTGATGGTCCGATATGATGTTTCAACTCTGGATACCCTAGAAAACCTTCGACAAACCTTGATTGTCACGCCCTCGGGTCGGCGTGTGCCTTTGCATGCTTTGGCCGACATCAAGAAAGACCGTGGCCCAAACACCATCAGTCGGGAAAACGTTCAGCGGAAGATCGTCGTGATGTGTAACGTTGCTGGACGTGACCTCAATAGCGTCGTTGGTGACATTCGCCGCGGCGTGACAGATTCGGTCAAATTACCGAGTGGATATCACATCGAATATGGAGGGCAGTTTGAGAGCGCCGAGGAAGCCTCGAAAATGCTGGGACTTCTTGGAGCAGCTTCGATCGTCGCGATCTTTTTGTTGCTCTTTGTCGCCCTTAAATCCGGGCGCGACGCGATGCTCGTCATGGTCAATCTGCCGCTCGCCCTTATCGGGGGTGTCGTCGGAGTATTCCTCTCGGGTGGAGTCTTATCGGTCGCGTCAATCATCGGATTCATCACCGTTTTCGGTATCGCGACTCGAAATGGCATCATGATGATTTCACACATCCAACAACTCGTAGAGCACGAGGGTGTGCGAGATCTCACCACCGCGGTTGAACGTGGAGCCATGGAACGGTTAGCGCCTATCTTGATGACCGCTCTTGCTTCCGGTTTGGCACTGATACCCCTTGCCCTGTCGGGCGGAGAACCGGGGTCCGAAATTCAAACCCCGATGGCCATTGTCATCCTCTTCGGTCTTCTCTCGTCCACAATGCTTAACATGCTGGTGGTCCCCGCCCTCTATTTCCGCTTTGGCTCCATTAGGGACGTGCTCGCCAGATTCGATGCCGAAGATGCAAGTTCAGAGGCAGATCTCGCCTGAATGTCGGTCTCGAAAGAACTCTGATGTTCAGGGCTGGCTCGCACCACTCACTGTCATGATCATCTTACAAGATTCGCCGTCTGCACATCCTCCATAATGAGTCAAAACAAGGGTCGCCTTCGCAGACTCTGGCTCGTCCATCGTCAATGAATCGGGACGTGGAATCACCACATCGATTCGATTTGTACGCCCCAATCCATCGTGAAAATACGTGCACTCAAGTAATGCCGGATCCTCTTGGCATTGCGGGTAGTAGCGGGCAATCTCATCTACAAGCACTTGTAATGACGGATAAACCTGAAGTTCCGGGTCTTGAGGCCAGATCGATATTCGAACGAACTCCCACCCTTGGAAATCCAACGAATAGAATAGCGCGCTTTCGGCACCTTCTAACGGACACGCCTGATACTGCGACTCCGAACTGCGTAAATCGTACGTGTACCATTCGTCTCCGACCGCAACCGGAAGTCGCCCACTACAGCTCGTGTTTGGCGCGATCTCGACGGGTAGGTTCGGCTCAGGCTCGGGCTCTACCCGCGGCTCAGGATCGATCTGTGGGTCCGGTGTTGGCTCCACGATTTCAGGTTCGGGCTCAACTTCTGTTTCCGCACTGGGCTCCTGAACTTTCCACTCATTCGAATCAACGTCCTGACCACAACCCACACCCAGTAGTACCAACAAACACAGCCACTTCATTTGGACTCCTATTTAAGTTGTCCCCAGTCTATGGAAGAGCATATATTTCAACCATTAGATAGTTTTCCTAATACTCATTCAAAAATATTATCAATGAAAGATATCGTCTCAAGTGCTCTGCTCGAAACATTCGTTGAAGTGGCCAGGTCCCTCAGTATTACTGAGGCATCAAAGACCCTTGGACGCTCGCAACCAGCCATCTCGCAACGCATCAAGCAACTGGAACAAACCCTTGAAGTCGAACTCTTTCAACCCGCCGGCCGCGGCATCATGCTGACTCGGGACGGCGAACTCCTCTTGAATCACGCCCAATCGCTGCTTGCTGGTCTAAGAGATCTTCCTCGCGTTCTCGAGATGTCAGCTTCAACACCTCAAGGGATACTAAGGGTCGGCGCACTACCAACCATGGCGCGCTATCTGATGATCGATGCGATTGAGACCATCATCACCAAATACCCCGACGTCTCACTTAAGGTCGAACTCGGCCTCGAGACCAACCTCATAGCAAAACTGCAGGAAGGCTGGCTTGATGGTGTCTTTTTCATAGGTGATATGGGCGCTTCGGGCCTGCAATCCGAACATCTGGGAGACGTTCACATGAAAGTCGCTGCCCCACCAGCCATGTTTGAGACGTCGCCATCATTAAGCCAGATCGCCGGTCAACGACTCCTATTATGGAAAGGCCCGGCAGACCCATCATTTGCAATGGTCGAACGCTACGCACGCAAACATGGGCTCATCCATGCGAACACTGTCGAAGTGCCTCATATAGAAACGCTCAAAGCTCTTGTGGAACGTGGACTGGGATACGCCCTCTTGCCAGACTATGTTTTGTGGCCAGAACTCGAGCGAAAAAGCATCAAAAGTTATGGACTCCCTGGATTTGAGACGACGTTTGCGATCCACCTGCATTCTTATCCAGAACGGCATCAAACCCTTGCAATGAAGGTGTTTTCCGATGAAGTCACCAAAAACGTCCGTTCCAGTCTTCACCCAATCCCTAAAAGCCTTAGTAAAGACACCCCACGGTAGCTCACTGGGGCAAACCTGAGCAGAACCCCAGAAAACCCAGGGACGAGGCTCGGATATCATGATGCCGCTGGCGTTGCCGGTGATGGGCGGGGATGATCATCGAGCTGATGACTTTTTTGTGATGCCGGTACTTTTTGCTGCCGCCGAAGAAATCAAATTCCGTAGGCAGACATCTGGGCTTGAGGTCACACATTGACAAGCAATCTAAGTCTGCTATCAGTGATAGTAGTGCTACTACTTAACGTAGTAGAACGGAGTTGGAACATGAAAGGCATCCGCGTAAGAACAGACAAACATGGAATCCGGGCTTGGCTTTTTGACCTTGAGGCCGACGTTATGGAGATTGCGTGGGCCGAGACACAGGTATCCGTCGGAGGAGTGCACGAGGAACTAGAAAGCTCTCGGGTGATTGCCTACACGACCGTGATGACGACGATGGGACGACTCCACGACAAGGAGTTGCTCCTTCGCGAGCGCGACGGGAAGCGCTATTTGTATCGCGCTGCAATGACACGTGACGAGTTTCTGCTACAGATGGCGGATGATGTACTAGATAGCCTCGCCGAAGCTGGATTCGAAAATGTCGCCTCGCTGCTTGTAGGTCGTTTAGAGACTGCAAACGATGAGGAATTGGATCGGCTTGATATGTTGATTCGGCGTCGTCGCGAGGAGCTTGACCAATGACATCGCTCGTCTTGGCGATCCTGTGGATTGCTTTTGTCCTTCTATTTCTGATTCCGATGTCAACGGTTGTGGCGAGAGCCATTCTGTCGCTCGGTCGCAGCCGGCGGTCGCGCGAGACAGGCACGAATTTCGAATATTTCCTCATTATCTTACCAACATTGGCGCCGATCGTCTGGTTCTTGTCCGAGACATTGCATCAGGCAGAGTCATTTCTTGTCGGCCCAGCTGGCGCGGTTGATTTCTGCTACGATCTCGTAATCGCGTCTTCCATACTTTTGATTACTTTCGCCACTTTGGCGGTGCGCTACATTTTGATCGAGCACCGGCGTCCGGGACACCTCGTACCACTGGCGACCCAACGCCTTCAGGCCCTGTGCAGTACAAACCCAGCGCTCGTCGAGTTGGCCCCGCGCGTCGTTGCTATTCAGGGCGGCGAACACGAGTGCGCCACTCGCGGATTATTTGTCCCCCGAATAGAGGTCGACGCGGTGTTTGCTGCCAGCCTTCGCGACGACGGGTTGGTTGCTGTGTTGCTGCACGAGGTTGAACATTTGCGTAAACGCGACCCACTCAAAAACTTGGTTGGTCGCGTTTGTTTGATGATGAACCCCCTTGGACGTTGGCTCGTTCCAGATTGGCAACGCTGGCGAGCGGGGCGGGAGTTACGCTGCGATGCGGCTGCACTTTCTGCTTACGCGGATCCACTGTCCTTGGCCGAAGCCCTGCTTCTAGCTGCTCGTCCCCTACGTCCTGCGATGGTCGCTGCTCCACTCACTGGAGAGAGCCAGGGAATGCTAACGCTGCGGGTAGAACGGCTACTAGAGCCAGTTGTGGGACCTCCTGAGTCATCGTACGGAACCGCGATACCCATGATGGTGTTTCTGTTGGAATTAATCCTTCCTCATACGCTGTCATCCGCTCCCATCCAGCAAATCCATAATATTGCATTTCACCCTCTGCTGACCGCCTTGGTCGGCTGAAGATTTCCGAGGCCCGATGTGTTCAGACCGAATTTTCCGACTCCGTCCATGAAAACTACTATCGTTGGTAGTATGTTTTTCGTGATGGTCTGGCTCCTCCCCCCAAA
>JBBKVQ010000065.1:0-3572 GCA_037968515.1 Bradymonadaceae bacterium | reverse complement strand
TCGGTAAAGCTGGCCGAGGCCGTTGGATGGGACGTCGACCCAAAGTTCGTGGTGTTGCCATGAACCCTGTCGACCATCCTCACGGTGGTGGTGAAGGACGAACTTCTGGTGGTCGCCATCCGGTGACTCCATGGGGCGTCCCAACCAAGGGATACAAGACGCGAACGAACAAACGGACCGACCGCTTCATCGCACGGCGGCGCAACAAGAAGTAATTCGTATGGTCAGCTAAGACTGACCAACGAAAACTTGAGGAGGGCCTTGTGCCACGCTCAATTAAGAAAGGACCATTCGTTGACGAGAGCCTTCGAAAGAAGATCTCGAAAGCCCTGGAATCCGGTGACCGCCGTGCCATTAAGACATGGAGCCGACGTTCGATGATCTCCCCGGAGATGGTTGGATTGACGTTTGCGGTCCACAACGGACGAGAATTTGTTCCCGCGTTTATCACGGAGAACATGGTGGGACACAAACTCGGTGAGTTTGCACCTACGAGAACATTTTACGGACACGCAGCTGATAAAAAAGCAAAGCGTCGTTAGTTATGACAGCAATCGCCCTAATCGCGGCGTTAGATTAAGAGTTGGTTACCATGAGTAAGCCAAAGAGAAGAGAACACCGAGCCAACCGTGCCATTCTTCGCAACGTTCGCGTTGCGCCGAATAAAGCGCGTGTTGTCGCCGACCTGATTCGGAATAAGCCCGTGCAAGAAGCTTTGTCTATCTTGCAGTTTACTCCCAAGAAAGCCGCCCCGATGCTCACGAAGCTTATCGAGTCGGCCCTGACGAATGTCGAAACCAGCGAACAGCTGGATTGGGACATCGACAGCTTGGTTGTAGCCGAGGCCTATGTAGATGAAGGAGCGACACTGCGTCGCTTTATGCCACGCGCTCAAGGGCGCGCGACGCGGATCAACAAGAGGACCAGCCACATCACCGTGGTTTTGCAACCCCGCTGAGTGCGTAGGAGTAGACGATGGGTCAGAAAACTCACCCGACAGGATTCCGTTTGGGCATCATCCGCCCTTGGAATTCGAAGTGGTATGAAGAAAAAAATTATGCGAAATGGCTTCATGAAGACATCCGTCTTCGGAAGTACATCCAGGCCCGCTTAGGCGGAACTGGGATTTCGCGAGTCGACATTGAGCGCATGGCGAAGAAGGTCAAAGTGACCATTCACACCGTGAAACCAGGTGTGGTTATCGGTCGCCATGGAACAGGCATTGAGAATCTGAAGCGCGATCTTCAAAAAATGTCGGAAAGCGAAATCTTTCTCAACATTCAAGAAGTTCGCAAAGCGGAACTCGATGCTAAACTGGTCGCAGAGAGCATTGCTACTCAGTTGGAACGCCGAACAAGCTTCCGACGTGCAATGAAGAAAGCGGTCCAGTCGACCATGAAGTTTGGCGCGAAGGGCATACGTGTCAATTGTGCAGGCCGACTTGGTGGCGCGGAAATGAGTCGACGTGAGTGGTATCGTGAAGGTCGTGTGCCGTTGCACACACTTCGTGCCGATATCGATTACGGTGTTGCAGAAGCAAAGACCACCTACGGCATCATTGGTGTCAAAGTGTGGATCTTTAAGGGTGAAGTGCTGGATGCTCAAGCGAGCTTCTAGGTCGCACTGCCCACTTTGATTTGAAGGAGATGTATGCTGAGTCCGAAACGAGTGCGTTGGCGTAAGACGCAGAAAGGCCGCATGCGAGGCAAAGCCTACCGCGGTAGTGAAGTTTCGTTCGGCGATTTTGGTTTGGTCGCTTTGACCCCAGTGCGTTTGACGGCTCGGCAGATCGAGGCAGCTCGTGTTGCCATGACTCGATACATCAAACGCGGTGGTAAGGTTTGGATTCGGATTTTCCCGGATAAACCGATCACCAAGAAGCCGCAAGAAACCCGAATGGGTAAAGGTAAAGGTCCCCCAGATCATTGGGTTGCCGTAGTCAAACCGGGTCGCGTCCTCTACGAGATGGACGGCGTTACCCGCGAAGTAGCTGAAGAAGCGTTCCGCCTCGCAAGTCATAAACTGCCTTGCAAGACACGCTTTATGGCTCGAGGAGAAGGCCTATGAACGCCACTGAACTTAGAACAAAGTCCGACCAGGAACTGGCCGAACTTGAACTACAACTTCGTGACGAATTGTTTCGCCTACGAATGAAGCACTTCACCGGACAGCTCCAGCAGGTGTCCGAGTTGAAGGAACGAAAGCGAGCAGTCGCTCGAATTAAGACAATTATCAACGAACGGGCACAAGCCTGAGGCCGTTGGCCGTTGAATGGTAGTGAAGGTTACCGATGACAACCGAAAAAAAAGCAGAAGCTCCTCGCGGACAACGTAAGACGCGTGTTGGTGTGGTAGTGAGCGACAAAATGGACAAGACGGTTGTCGTCTCCATCACTCGCCGCTTTATGCACACGAAATACAAGAAATACGTGAAAACGCGTACGCGCTTCAAAGTTCACGATCCAAATAGCGAAGCTAAGACGGGTGACCGTGTCCTCATTGAGGAAACACGACCGATGTCGAAAGAAAAGCGTTGGAAACTTAAAGAAATCGTCGAGAAAGCACCGGTCGTTTGATCAGTGCTCTCCAGTCGGCCCTACGGCGCACCCGGCCGACGGTTGGATGAGATTCGGGTGCTGAGACGAGAGGTGTCCCATGATTCAGATGCAATCGCGACTGATGGTCGCAGACAACTCCGGCGCAAAACGAGTCCAATGCATTAAAGTGCTTGGCGGCTCGAAACGGCGTTACGCTTCGGTTGGCGACACGATTATCGTGTCGGTAAAAGAAGCGCTTCCGGGGTCTAAAGTAAAAAAAGGTGACGTTAAGCGTGCGGTGATCGTTCGCACGGCGAAAGAGCTTGCACGCCCCGATGGGACGTACATTCGCTTCGACGATAACGCTGCGGTCATCATTGATAACAACAACCAGCCTGTCGGCACTCGTATCTTTGGACCAGTTGCGCGCGAACTTCGCGCTCGGCAGTTCATGCGAATTGTCAGCCTGGCTCCGGAAGTTCTTTGAGACCTGATCGGTCCAGTGGAGATACGTCATGCACGTGAAAAAGGGCGATAAGGTCGTAATTACGGCCGGTAAAGAGAAGGGAAACAAAGGCGAGATCATCGCGATTGATCGCAAGCACGACCGAGTAAAGGTCGAGCGGCGAAACATGATCGTGAAGCATCAGAAGCCCAATGTTCTCACCGGTGAAGAAGGCGCTCGCGTCGAGAAGGAAAACTGGATCAACGTGTCGAACGTTTCGCTCTACAGCGAGAAACTCGATGCACCAGTTCGAACTCAGATTCGATTTGTCGGCAAAGCAAATGCGCTCTTCGGGTCGCTTGAAGAGGCGACATCTAGCTTCGGCAAAGATACCCCCGAAAGAATCCGCAAGGTGCGTTTCTCACCGAAATCCTCGGAAGTATTCGATAGCGTAACTGGCGAGTAATTTCGCGAGGTTTGCTTGACACCGCCGGGCGCGTCAGCTATTTGTTCGCGCCCCGAACGATGATGTGGCGTTCACATCGTCGATTTTTTTTGTTCAGGCTCAGAATTTCTCTGAGCCGGATTCGG
>JBBKVQ010000064.1:0-3162 GCA_037968515.1 Bradymonadaceae bacterium | reverse complement strand
GGATTGAACGCGCTGGGAGCGGGCAAAATCCCCGCCAACGTCGCCGCTTCGGGAATGCTCAAATCACGTGGGTCTTTGTCAAAATAGTGCCAGCTGGCATTGGTCAGCCCGTCGGCTCTTGGCCCAAAATAGACCGACCGCAGATAGGCATCCAGGATTTGGTCCTTTCGATAGGACGCCTCGATGCGGCGCGCAATAAGGAGCTCCTGTACTTTTCGCGCATAGGTCTTTTCGCTGTTAAGAAATCGCCGAGCCACCTGTTGAGTGATCGTGCTTGCCCCTTGGACTGTTTCTCCCGCTCGCCAATTCTGCCAAGCAGCTCGTCCGATTCCGCGGACGCTGAAGGCTTGATGTTCAAAAAACGTCTCGTCCTCAGCGGCCAAAATCGCGCCAATGACCATGGGCGGGAGGTCATCGAATGGCACGAACGTTACGGATTTGGCACCGGCGAGTCGGGTGCCATCCATCAATATTACGCGGCTCGATTGAACCGGTTGAAGGGCGTTCAAGTCAGGGACTTCCGGGACCGATTTTGCCAGGTCAAGCAGGCCAAATGCGGCGATAAGGCCAAGCGGAAGCGGCAGCCAAAACACCACCACCAAAACCAATCGCACCACCAACCCGAGCCATCCCCCCCATCTAGGATTATGTCTCCAGATAGGTTCCATCTTTTGCCTCAATGCCCAAGCCCTTAGATTCTAACGGCCCGCAAGTGCAGCTGCCGGATCCATGCGGCTCGCCCGGAATGCTGGGGCGAGCGCACCGAACCAGCAGAACGTAAGCGCGACCCCGAAACACATCGCAAACATCCATGGTTCGAAAGCAAAAAGCGTGGTTGGTTTGTAGGGGAAGTCGGGAACCTGCGTCTTGAGCAACAGGTCGACCATAAGCGTCGCGCCCCATCCGACAACCATACCAACCACCGATCCAACAAACGCCAACGCGGTAGCCTCGCCGAGGACCAACAAGCGGATATCTCCAGCTGTGGCGCCCAACGCCCGCATCAAAGCCAGTTCGCGGCGTCGCTCCAGAATCATCATCAAAAAAGTGTGCATGATGTTGATTGCGGCGATCCCTAAAAACAGCAAACTAACCAGATTGAACACCAACGTAATCAACATGATCAGTAGCCCGGCCCGCTGCGCATCCTCGTATTTCGACGACAGCACAAAGCCCAGATCAGTGATGCCCTGAGCAACGCCTGGGATCGAGTCGTTGCTGGCACCTTCCACAATGATCGAATGGTATTGGCCGCCAAGCTCTTGGCCTGCAATGGCCTGGTTGAGCCGCTGCACGTAGCCGATTGGCATCGTCACGCCCAAATTGATCGCCTTGTCAGAAAACCCAACAAGCTGCATTCGCCGTGTCACGCGGGTGTTACTCTTGGCCGACCCTAAGAAGCTCTTTCCAAAAACACCCTCAAACTGAAATCCGATCAATCCTTTTGCGCTGAGTTTTGGCAGCTTCGACATCGCCCCACGTGCCCCGCCAAGTGCCGTGTGAAGCGAGCCGTTGTAGATCTCAAGCAGGCTCGGTGAAACCAGCACTGGGATGGGCATCAGACAGACTTTTTCGGTGTCGTGACAATACGCCGGAGGCGCACACGCGGCGATATCTGTTGGTTCACATGCGTTCCCGCGGCACATGCCTTCGACACACGCAAAGCCCGCAGCACAGGCAGCATCGGGGCCACAGGCTTGGTTTTCCCAATCCTTAAACGCCAGGTCTCCGGACACCTCGTCGGTCACCAAATTGGTAGGGATGCCATCGCCGACCATCTCGGCCACCATGTCGCGGCCCAGCAACATCGCACCGCCTTTCACGCTTGATGGGAACACCAACTTCATTTTGGGATAAACGGCAGCAACGTTGGGGATGGCACCAAAGCTCCGGACGGTGTCGTCATCAAGTGACTTTTCCCCAAAGAGGCCCATCGTCAGCCCGTCATAAGCCGGTTTAACGACCTCAAGCTGCCGCACAATGAACACACGTTCCAGCACCGTGGTGCGAACTCCGGTGCCAAGCGACGTGAAAAACAACAGTGTGGCGATGCCCATAATCACGCCAAAACTAGACAGAACAAAGTCCCGTTTTGAGCGTCGAATCGACTGAGTCACGAGTCTGAAAAGTTGCGCAGTTTTCATAGGTCATCCACCGGGCCATCGTAGACGACCGCGCCGTCCTCAAATCGAACCAGGCGGCGAGCAAGCTGGGCGATATGCTCTTCGTGGGTCACCATCAAAACTGTGATTCCCTTGGCATTGAGCTCTTCAAACAAGTTCAAGATCTGAAGACCGGTGGTGCGGTCGAGGCTTCCCGTGGGTTCGTCGCAAAGCAAGACCTGCGGCCCCCTGAATAAGGCGCGGGCAATCGCGATGCGTTGTTTTTGCCCTCCAGAAAGCTCACCAGGTTTGGACGAGGCTTTGTCGGTCAGGCCGACAAGCTCCAGAAGTTCCCGAGCACGTTTTTCTGGCTCAGCGATGGGCTCATCGGCAAAAAAAGCCGGCATCGCGATGTTCTCCAGCGCGCTCAGGTGTTCGAGCAAATTGAATTGCTGAAACACAAAACCGAAATGACGATTCCGCAGCGCCGCGAGCTCCTTTTCGGACAGGGACTCAAAGCCTTTGCCGGCGACCTCTACCTGGCCTGAATTGGCTCGATCCAGGCCGCCCACGATGTTTAGAAAGGTTGTCTTCCCTGACCCAGAAGTCCCGACGATCGCGACAAACTCGCCGTCATCGAAACGCAACGAAACGTCGCGCAGGACCGGCGTTTCAGCCGATCCTGTCCCGTACGATTTCGAGAGAGATTGGGTCTGGATCATTTAGCCGGAATATCTGTCGGAATCGGCAGACCGGGCTTGGCGTCGGATGCAGGCTTAGCGTCGGTTGGCTTAGCGTCTGCTTTTGGCTCCAAATCAGCAACCAATGTGGCGAATCCACCTGAAGCATCTGCGCCAAACTGAAGGCTCGATTCCTGAACAAAATTCAAAATCTGAGCCTCTGGCACCATCATCAACAATCCACCCAAGTTTTCACGTGCGCGAATCGAGTTGAAATACAGGCCGGTGAAACCGTCGGTCGACCCAAATTTGGCACCCTTATCAAGCGCAGCCACATCTTTGAGACGTTTTTCGTCGCGTTTGTCCTGTGCGTACTGGAG
>JBBKVQ010000063.1:0-2696 GCA_037968515.1 Bradymonadaceae bacterium | reverse complement strand
GAGACAAATCCGTCGGCATCAGGCTTGTGGTCAAACGACGTGCCAATCAGCTCCAGCTGGTCGTCGAAGATCGGATGGACCTTCTCGCCTTTGACATCAAAAGTGACCTGATTCTGAATCACCGACGGGTCTTCGATGATGCTGTCGGCTACGTAGTTGAAGTCTTTTTCGTCCAATTCCAATTGATTGGACACCAGCAGGAGTCTGCTCGAACGAGCATCTAAGACCGCCAAATTCTTCTTGGTGTCTTTGCGGTACTCATAATTAATTCGGGCAAGATTATCGCGTGGAATCACGGCGTAAGCACGTTCTGGAGCTTCAAACATCTTCCGGAAATCTGTAGCCGAGCCGACCTTCTTGACGTCTTTCAGATACACAGAAACATCGCGGCTCGCGACGTCGTAGCTCCACAGTTTCTGTTCGGTCTTAGCGCTTTTTACGTAGGTCTCGAACACGCCGCGTTGCGACATATGATTTGTGATTTCTGGGATGAATTCGACGATATAGGTCGCGGTTGCGACCAGGCACACTGTGACCAACAAAATCGGAAAACCAGTCGGGGTCTCCACAAAGCGGGCGACCGACGGCAGCCAACCCTCTTGGGCGCGATAGGCCTCTTTATCTTCGGCGCGGTCCTGCGAAGGTGAAACCCGCGCACTGCCGGCTATCCAGCCGCGAAATCGGACCAAAGGATGCCGAAGCGACCCAAGAATATCCGAGCGGCGTTGCCACGTCAGCCCTACCCAAGACACGAGGCCGAAAAAATGGACCATCAGCAAGAGCATCAGCCCATATTTCAGGACCTTCATGATCTTGCCAAAAGAGAAGTCGTCCTTCAGGTCGAGCTTCTCTTGCATGACCGTGTAGACCTCGATAAATCGCGCGGGAAATCGCTCGAGGTCTTTGCCCACCATCATCACGATGGTGATCGCGGTGAAGCCCATGGCCAGCAGGACCAGCGGCTCTTTGCGCATTTCGGACCAGAATTTTGTGTCCACCAACATCACGCCGATGCCGACGGCGATCGGGAAATAGGCCGGATAAAAATAATGATTGAAGGCGGCCGCACCCATCATGAAAATGGCTGCAAACACCATCCAAACCAGCAAGAATCGTCGCGCGACAACTGGGGCCGAGGTTGCTTCGTCGTCTGAAGTTTGGCGGGAGGCCCGCGCAAGATAGCCCACAGCCAGCGGGGCGATGCCGACCCAGGTCACGATCGCAAACCCGATCTGGCGAACCCATAGGTCGAAGGTCATGTGTTTGACGGCCAGACTCTGCCCAAAGATATGGTTCTCGAGCAAGAATCGCAGCACCGGCACTTGGCCAAAGATTTCGCCGTTTTTCAGCAGAGTCGGATTGGCCGAGCCGTACGCAAACGCGACGACACCCAAGGTGACCAGTGGAATCCCGAAGGCCAGCGCCATTGGCGCACTGAGTAACACCCGAACGGCTCTTGTTTTGAGGGCGATGCCAAATCCTGCGACAGCAAGAAGTAACGGAATCAAAACCCCAAACCACTGCAGCACGTGGGGCTTGAACATCGCCGAGCTCTCGCCGGTTTTGCTCACAAAATACCCGACTGCCAATACGCCAGCGATGCCGGTTATAGCGGCCGCAACTGCGACTATTTCGGGTTTTCCGATCAATGAAACCTTTTGTTGGGCGGCCTCGAAGGCAACTTCAGTGGCGGCGTGGGCTGCCATGATGATCAGCACCAAATACAGGCCCATCAAGCGCTGGTCTAAAAACGCCAAAGCCAAGGCCACACCAAGTGCGCCGGCCCACAGCCATTTTTTTGATTCGGCGAATTGAAGCTCAAACCAAGCGATCAGCGCGGCCGAAGTCGTGACAAGAAAGACCATCTCGGTGGCGAGGTTGTGCACGCCCATGAAGATGACTGGGAAGCTTGAGAACGCTAGGCCGCTGAGCAGTGCTGCAGCCGTCCCGAATCGACGTTGGGTCCACCAGAAGCCGAGCATCACAAAAGCCCACACGAACCCAGCAATGGCACCACGCGCCTTGAGCTCCAAGGTGCCCACACTGAGCTCGCCGGAGGTGTCGCCGCCCAATCCAATCAACCAAGTTTTCAGCAGAGGTCGAGCGACCGTTTTGCCTTCGTAGGTTGGGACGGCCCAGTTCCATGAAACAGCGGTTGGGTCTGAGTTTGGTGCAGGTTCGCCGCGGTCAATGTACTCGTTGGCGACAAAGATTTCGTTGGCTTCCCACGGCTCCCAGATGCCGATTCGACCCAGATTGCCAAAAAAGAGCACGGCCGAGACGACTGCCACGATGGCAAACGCCAAGCGGGTTCCTCGAACCGTATTCAGCGCTTCTATCCAGCGGGGTTCAGACATATTTTTTCAGGGGTTGGAATCTAAAAACAGGTAGCCACTCACTGAATGGCCGACCACATGGGTCTGGAGGTAGCCGTCGGCATCCAACATACGTGGGCCGATTTTGTCCCAGTAGCCTTCGGAAAGCACGTCACTGCGCAGCAGCACCATGCCTGACTCTTCGCCACGGGCATCGGCGATTTTGCAGACATAACCTTGCACGGGTCGGCCGGCGGAATGTCGTCGAGTCGCGCCAGGCCGCTGGATATGTGAAATGCCCGATTCAGGCAGGCCAAACATGCCCAGCACAGTCGTTCCGGCACTTTCTAGGATTTCGTAGACGTCATCAGATGGTTGCGC
>JBBKVQ010000062.1:0-2910 GCA_037968515.1 Bradymonadaceae bacterium | reverse complement strand
CCGGCCAATGCTTTTTTGAGTGCAGCCCGCGTAGGCGTTACCCAAGCTCCCCGACCGGGGGCTTTCTTTCGAACATCAAAGAGCAGCCCTGTCCGTTCGTCCCAGACGAACCGCTCCAGCGTATCTTGGTGATGACGACCTTGGCCGCCTACACATGTCCGAATTGGACCTTCGTCCGAATCGCTCATTGACGATCACTCCTTGTCGACATCGTCAGTGGTTTCGGCTTCGGCTGACGCCTTGGCTTCTTCACTCACGGGTGTCGCGATTATTGTGGCAGGAACGAATTCCTCGTCATCATCATCGTCGTCTTCATCGACATCAGGAGTCTCGAGAATGGTGGCGGGAACAAATTCCTCGTCATCATCATCGTCGTCCTCATCGACATTTTCGTTCGAAGATTCATCTTGAACAGCTGCTGGAACCACACCGTCGACCACTACACCAATCGATTCTAAGAATCCGATGCGGCGATTTTCAAGTGTCGTTTCATCGAGCCCTTCAGCTCTCATGAGGTGATCAATAGCGGCTTTCTGAATCTGACGACCTTTCTTTCCAGGAAGGCCGGCTTCTTCTGCCATTCGGAATGGGTCCTGAGCGAATGCAATATGTGCAATCGACTTGTAACCCACGTCGAACAACGCGCCTGCGACTTTGGCACCAACACCACGAATCAGTTCAAGTGCTTTCTTCTCGCGGTCTTCTGGGGTCAGTTCAGCGCCTTCACGCTGAGCAGGACGGGCCAGAATCTCGGTAGCAGCCTTGATAATCTTGTCTGCAGCTTCCGGCGAGTAGCCAGGAATCTGAGCCAATTCAGGAATCTCGGCTGCAGCGATGTGCTCCAGCTTGTTGTATCCAAGCGAGAACAGCGTATCGATCATGTCTTCGGTGACGCCTTCGAATTCCAACAGGTTGTTTCGAGCTTCGGTCATCATGTTACGCAGACGCGTTTCACTGATGATATCGAGGTTCCAACCAGTCAACTGTGCGGCGAGCCGAACGTTCTGACCACCACGGCCGATTGCGAGGCTAAGTTGATCGTCAGGAACGATGAGTTCCATCGTCATGTTGCCTTCGTCGATCAGCACCTTGCTTACTTCAGCAGGGCTAATGGCGTTGCACACGAACTGAGCTTGTCCCTCAACGTAGGGTACAATATCGATCTTCTCGCCACGTAGTTCCTGAACCACGGCCTGGACACGCGAACCTCGCATACCCACGCACGCTCCGACCGGATCGACGTCGCTGTCGCGGCTGTAAACAGCCACTTTGCTACGTACGCCTGGCTCGCGAGCCACTGCGACGATACGTACGATCCCTTCGTAGATTTCTGGAACTTCGGCTTCAAACAAGCGGAAAAGCAGTTGTGGATCGGCGCGTGTAAGGACGATCTGTGGGTCACGACTTGAGCGTCGGACATCCTTGATCATCGCCTGAACGCGGTCTCCGGGGCGGTAACTTTCACGCGGAGCTTGCTCACGGCGTGGAAGAATTGCATCGGTTCGACCCAAGTCGATGATGATGTCGCCCTTTTCAAAGCGACGCACCATGCCGGTGATCATTTCGCCGATGCGGCCCTGATATTCATTGAACACGATGTCGCGTTCGGCTTCGCGCATGCGCTGAATGATGACCTGTTTAGCGGTCTGCGCTGCAATGCGACCGAAAGTCGAGTTGTAGGAATCGAGTTTGAGCAATTTGCCAAACTTCGCATCCTGTTTGCGTGCTTCGTCGCGGTCGTCGGCCAAGTAGAAGATGGGGAACGCAAGTTCGTCCCCAACCTCGGACTTAAATCCGACAGTTTCCATATCGTCGACCGTCACTTCGCGGAACGGGTTCTCGACCTCGTCAACCACAGTGATGATCTGGAAAAGCTCAACACGGCCCTTCTCACGATTGAATTTCGCTTCAATTTCACGCTGCTGGCCGTATGTACGGCGTGCGGCTGTAAGAATTGCCGCTTCGAGTGTATCGATAAGGACTTCGCGGTCGATGCCCTTGTCTTTACCAACCCGATCGATTTCTTGAAGAAGGCTGTCCATCGCTGCTCGCTCCTAAAATTCGAAAACCAGTTTCGCCTTCGCGACGTTATCTATTGCAATCTCAAGCACACTTTCTCCCACGGCAATCTTGAGCGTTCGCTCTTCGACTCCAAGGAGTGTGCCTTCGTGTACGTTTTGCCCTTCGACGTTCTCACGTGTGACCACTTTCAACCGTCGACCCACCACTAGTGCGTATTGTCGTTCGGCCGTAATCTCACGCGTGACACCTGGGCTGGAAACTTCCAGCCGGTAGTCTTCGGGGCAACGATCGTCAGCATCCATAAGAGTTTCAAGGTAACGGCTTACGGCGACACACTCGTCAACCACGATGCCTTTACCGGGCTCTACGGCTCCCGGACGATCTACAAAAACGCGAACCAACCAACCAGAGTTGACTTCCACGTCGAACAAAACAAGACCCTGCGAAGTCGCCGCCTCATCTGCCCATTCATTGATGGAACGTAAGACCGCAAGCGTCACTGGTCGCGACGGTTTGCGAGGAGTTTGAGTGTTCTCCTCTGATTTTTGTCTTCGTTTGCCCATCACTTGTCCCATCCCGGAAAATAAAAAAAGCGGGTCCATTGAACCCACTTTCGCCAGGAGTGCGAAATTTTTTGGCGCGAACGCCCTGCCCTGGAAGGCAGACTTCAGTGTCAATTCACTGAAGCGGCGCCAAAATAGAGGTGCGGGGCCGCGATGTCAAGGCTCACGCACAAAGTCGGCCCTTCTGCCAGTCATCAACCATGCGCTCGAGAACGTCGATGAACACGTCGTCGTCGTTAAGGCATGGGACGTACGTGAACTCGTGGCCGCCGGCCTCCATGAAGCTTTCTCGCCCCTCCATATCGATTTCTTCGAGCGTTTCGAG
>JBBKVQ010000061.1:0-7770 GCA_037968515.1 Bradymonadaceae bacterium | reverse complement strand
TATTTCTTGCTCGAAAGCTTTAGGTCCTTCAGTGCACTCCACCGAAGATCCCCGGACGCTTCTTCATTTTGTATAATCGTCTTGGAGCCCACATTCTGCTCGTAGTCCGAATCGCACTGCGTGCTGTCTTCGGGACACCTAGCATAAGTAGGGAGCTCCAACAAAATCGACTCACGCAGGAGATCACTAAGATTGATCTCATCACCTTCATAGACGCTGACATCGAGGTCTTCAGCCGACAGCTCGAATTCCTCTTGCGTCGAATACTTCTTCACGAAGTCCTTCTTTTCCATCAAGACCCATTCGAGACTGATTTCCAGAAGTTGTTCCCGATGTTCCAAGCACCGACCACAATCATAAGCGACTGTGGCCTTTACTTCCGCCGACACTCGAAACGTCGTGCCAATTCTTTCGATATCGGCAGCAACGAGCACAGGACCGTCCAGCGAATAATCGGTCTCATGCAATAAGGCATCGCGTTCCTCGCCTTCCACCACAAAATCAATGTGGCGTTGGGTCGTTGCCTTAAATTCTTCGACATACAGTAGCACGGTGCTCTCCAACCCATAATCGGCTCATGCCGGGCTACAGGGCGCGCTAAACTACATATGACGACTATCTCTGTCAACAATAGATGCGCCGTAGCGACATAAGCCTAGACGTACGACGGGCCAAAACACAGGGGCTGAAACTGACTGTCCTCTCCTGACTCCGAATAATTAGGGGTCCAGCCCGAAACATCTTTAAAGAGGCGGATAGCGCGAATCGTGCGGTCGGAGCACAGATGGAACCAGTGCATCGTCCCACGAGGCACGTTGATCATGTCACCCTTGGTCACATCGATGCGAAAAACGTGGCCCTCCTTTGGATGCACATGAAACAGACCCGAGCCTTTGACGATAAATCGAATCTCGTCTTCATCGTGCCAGTGCTCCCGATCAAACTTGGCGAGCATGACGTCCAAATTGGGGGTCGTCGGCTGGATATTGATGACGTCCGCCGTAACGTAACCACCTTCAGCCTTAAGTCGGTTGATCGGTTCCGCGTAGGCCTCAAGAATTTCTTCATTGGTGGCGTCGTCGCTCAACGAATCTGAGCCTTCAAATCGTCGATACCAAATTCCGAATTGCCCCAAGAATTCACCGATCTCGTCAGTCGTCGTAAGGGTGCGGTCTTCTGCTGGAATTGTCACACTGGCCATGAATGCTCCTTGGGTCACCATGAGTCGTAGGTCGACCCTTGAAATGCGTCGGGGCTGGATACTATTCCAGCCCCGACGGCAATCAAAACCAATGCGATGTGAGTGTCAAGAGTTAACGGAAGCGGATGGACCCCGTCCACCAAGGGTACCAGCCTTCATACTCAGGCCCTGTCTCGCTCCAGCCAATTCGAAACTTGGTCGAAGTGCCACCGATCGGGTTGATCGTTGCTTGCCCTGGCCATGGCTGCACACAGCTGTTGCAGGAGGTTCCGTTGGAAAATGATCCTGCAGCAAAACGGCTGTATGAGTAAGTGGGTCCAGCCTGGAACGGCGTTCCGAACGAGATATCCCCCAAGTTGTTGCCCGAATACTGCTGAGTCCAAGACGTTTGGATCCAACCGAGATCGCTGGTCTCGTTGGCACGAGCATTGGCCTTGGCCTCGTAATCTTTGAAGTAGAACTCTCGGTAACCAGCCGGGAAGTCGAATGTCCAATGGTAGGCATGGCCTGAAGCCTCGTCCTGAGTCTTCGGACGGCAGTTCTCGAAGGTCGATGTCTTGGCGGTCTCAAGGGCCACCAGTTCGGCATTGAGCTTATCCTTCGCGATGCACGGCGTGATGTCGGTCCAGCCACCACCGTCGGTGGTCATGTCGCAGAATGCGGTGAACGAAGGGAAAGCGGTTGCGGGTCCGTCGGGATCAAGCGTGAAGGTGCCATCAAGGGCGTTTGGTTGATCGGCCAAGATCTCTTTGCAGCTGCCGTACCAGACGTTCACACAGTCATCATCGGTCCAGAATCCAGCCAAACAGTTTTGGCGAACCTGCCCGCGCTGCTTGTAACCGCAAGTCCGGGTCGTGGTCTGTTTTTGATTTTCAACGCATTCGGAACAGATTGGGCCGGCCGCTCCGCCGCCACAGATATTACTAACGCAGTCGAGGTTGCCGCCGCATGTGTCCGAATTGACACATTTCGAACAGGTCTGCCCACCGCAATCGACGTCGGTTTCATTGGCGTTTTGCACCTGATCCTGACAAGTCGCCGCAAGACAAAGTCCGTTCGGTCCGCAAACCTTCGACTCGCAATCCGCGCCAAAGCTACACATTTTTGCGGTGCCACACTTATTCGAACAACTTCCTCCGCAATCCACATCCGATTCCGAACCATTCACCTTCATATCGGTGCATGTTGGTGCCGCGCATCGAAGGTTTCTGCAGCTGTTGCTCAGGCAATCACCGTCGATCACGCAGGCTTTGTTGTCCGAACACTTGTTGCAATTGCTTCCGCAATCGATGTCGGTCTCGGTGCCATTCTTCGCCATATCGGAACACTGGCCGGCCTGACAGGTCAGCCCACCGCATACCAGGCTCAGGCAGTCGCTGCTGACAACACAGTCTGCGCCGTCGGCACAACCGCCGCAGCGGGCGCCACAATCGACCCCTGTTTCGTCACCGTTCTCGACGGCGTCGATGCAGCTTGGTGTGGTGCAGGTTTTGGTCGCGCCGCAGATGCCGCTCACGCAGTCAGTGCCCAAGTCGCATCGCTTTGAAGGGGCGCAAGGAGGACACGAGCCGCCGCAATCTGCGTCAGTTTCTGTTCCGTTGAGTTTGCGGTCCGTACAGGACGCCGCCGAACAAGTCTTCAAAGCGGGGTCACAAACACCGGTTTCACAATCGGTCGCGACAAGGCAGGCCACGCCTGCTGTGCAAGGTGCACAATCGCGCCCACCGCAGTCCGCCGCGGTTTCCGAGCCATTTTTGACGGAATCAGTGCATGTTGACGCCTGACAGATTTCCATCAGACAGACGCCCTCGTCACAGTCAGCGCCGACCGCACAGCCAGCGCCGATACCACAAGGGTCACATGGACCACCGCAATCCACGTCGGTCTCGGTGCCATTTTTGTTGCTGTCGTTGCAGGTCGGAACCTGACACTTATCGTCGGTGCAAACGTTGCTGATGCAGTCCGAATCTTCGTTGCAGCTTTTGGTGTCCTCACAGGGACCGCAAAGAAATCCACAGTCGACGTCTGTTTCCAAACCATTTTTGATGCTGTCGCCGCAGTTCTTATCGCGGCAGATACTGTCGTTGCAGATTCCCGAAACGCAATTCACATCGACTTCACAAGCTTTGCCGACGGCACATCGGGCGCATCCAACCGCGCCGCAATCTACATCAGACTCGCTGCCATTTTGCGTCCCGTCGGTGCAGGTGGCCGAGGTACAACGGCCGATAGTGCAGTTGCCTCCAAAACACTCGTCGGGCGAAGCGCATTGTTCGCCATCTGGCTTCAGTTCGGTTTCATTATTTACGAACGTGTTGTTATTGCCGACGAGCGACGGGCCGCTGGATTCTCCGCAAGAGACCAGCAACGAACCGAGAGATAATAGATACAACGCGAGGACCGGCCAATTGCGCACGGTTCACCTCCAAATAGGTCAAGAAGAAATTAGGACTGCATTTACGCTAATAGAAGACGAAACGAGCTCTCATGTCAAAGAAGTCGTTGAACTAAGTGACGCGTCGCCCGCGCAGAGCCTGATGGATGGGAGAACTCGTTCAGTTGGCGTTGCCAAATTCGGCGATCAGCCCCAGACCGACGCGACCAAAATTATCGGTGCGTGAGCCGTCGTTGAGTTGTCCAAGCGTGGCATCAGCGCTCACCCCCAGCCAGTTTAACGCGTAATAGGTGGCTTCGAACTTCAATAAGCCATTGAAATAATAAATGTCCGGATCGTCGATCAACAACTTCAGCAGTGGGCTTACCCAGCCAATCTCGCCGGATCCCGTCAAAATCAAATTTTGTATGGGCGAGTAACCAAGGGCCGTGCCGAACGTGACGTCGATGGGCAGTGAACTAAAGCTGATGGGGTCACTGACGTCGGCGTAATCAAAGTTATCGATCCGCGCTGCAAAGAAATACGCTACGCGCGCGCCAGGAAGCCATTCGATCTCAGACGAGGCGAACTCCCCCATCACATCCAATCCATAGTAGTCAACGGATGCGCTATCGGCCGTGGTTCCATCAACCTTCAGTTCGGGCGTCCCAGCCGATAGTCTCAGATCCGCGATGACTCGCGATCCGGGATAAATACCGTAGGGTTTATAAGAGTACTCAACCTCGACTTTGCCGTCGTTGTTGGTGTCTGGCTTATATTGGCCATTCTCCAAAGCCTCTTGGCGCGCCAAGTACTGCCGCGAGGAATTTACCAAACCGGCCATCAAAAGCCCCGTTGTGTCGAGGATTCTGAACTCGTGGTAGGCCATTCCTACCTCGATTTCTCGGTCGGCGGGTAAGATGGCACTGCCATTAGTGTCGACGTTGAACGTATGGGTTTGAGTACCAAGCTTGTAGCCTACACCGCATCCGCTGGTTATCAGCCCGAACATCACAGCAAGAATCGCCTTCTTCACTCGTCCTCCGACATCGGTTGAGATGATTCAGATTTAACAAACGAAGGAGATCGGTCAACGACAACGTTTTGACGCTAGGCCGCGCAAACGCTGCGAAACCAAAGATAGCTTAAGCTGCTTTATCCTCGGACGGCACATGATGAATCACGTGAACGACCCGCTGCGGCTCCACATACCAAGGCACTTCGGCCTCGGCGCTGATTTCAATCTCGGCAATCACTTGGGCTCCCAAAAGCACGATGACTGCCGCAATTTCGAGCGATAACAGAACGATGATCACCGTTGTGAACGAACCGTAGACCACGCCCACCATCGAGATATTCGCGAAATAGTAGACCAATATGCTGCGCACAATTTCCCAAAGCGTCGCTCCGACGATTCCGCCAATCATCGCCAGCGAGTAACGCACGCGGGAAACCGGCATAACTCGGTAGAATGACGCAAAGAGAATCGTGAAGCCGACAAAATTGGCGGCACGTAAAAGCCACGCGACCGCACCATCACTAGCCACCTCGGCGATGGCCATGTGCGTGGAGGCCGCTTCAACGGTGGTGGTCAAGACCGTCAGCGCGAGAATGCCAAGGCTAATCACCGACACGTAAGCGAACGGAATCATCGCAGAAATGAACGGATGCCGTGGCGCTACCGACTTATGATGTTGGAAGATCACGCCCATTGCGTCTTCCAGCATCCGAAACGCCAATGAGGAAAAGAAGAGCAAAACCACAATGCCGATGGGCCCTACAACGTCTGCAGCCAAGAACGAAGTGAGCGCCTCAGTCAGCGCCAGCGTATTTCCAGGGATTGCTAGGTCAATTTCCGCGGACACCACTTCCAGAATAGGAAGCGGGTCGACAAAGCGACTCAGGACGTAAAGCACGACGGCAAGCAGCGGGATGAAGGAAAGAAGTGTGTTGTACCCAACGGCTCCAGCAAGCAGCAGGCCCTTGTTGCCAAAGAACTTCTTCACCACCCGAAGGGCGAAGGTAAGCAGGCGCCGCGCAAAGAGCCACGCAGGCGTTGTGGGAAGTAAACGCATCGGCGACATCATAACCGTGCAGCAAGGTCGCGTCGACTCGAACGCTTGTATAACTCACGAGTTGGTGCGGCCGCCCAGAAATACTCGGTCCATGGAGATCACGCCGTCGGGCTCGATCCACAAGATCGCTGCGAACCGTAGGTCGTGAAAACCGCTCTTCCCAGCCGCTCCGGGGTTGATCCAAAGGCATCCCTCCACTCGCCCCACCACCGGAATATGACTGTGTCCCACTACGATGACGTCCGGCGCCTCGCGGCGAATGAAGTCCAGCGCTGTTTTGTTGGGGCGTTTGGCATTTCCAGCGATATGCAGCACCGCAATGCGCTTACCCCCAACCTCATCGACACGTTCGAGCGGAAAAAAACGCAAGTCCCCGCCGTCGATATTGCCGCGGACCACCGATACCGGAGCAACCGTTTCGAGTTGGTCGATCACATCCATGACACCGATATCACCGGCATGAACGATGAGGTCGGCGTCTTTGAAGGCTTCAAGAATAAACGGGTCCAACCAACCGTGGGTATCCGAAATCAAGCCGATTTTTGTTCTTTTGGAGGCCATTCCACAGACTTGGTGGGAGGCTGAACGGCCGAAGGATCGGCCGTTCTTAGGTTTGGTTCAGAAACAGATATTTCCGAGACCAATTGCTTCAAGCGGAAGGCAGCTCTGTCCGCTTGGACAAGCGGGCCCGCCCACCGGAATACCGAACACTTTGACACCACAGCCCTCACAGAGGAAGCCGTTGCATGAAAGGCCACCGTCACAGGTGCAGTCAGCGTTACACAGACCGCAACCAAATCCTCCGCCGATTCCGCCACTGCAAGTCAGGGTAGTCGGGTCACAGAAAGTTCCAGCAGGACAGCCGGTTGGATTGGTGGGATCACAGGCTCCGCCTCCCGAGTTGGCAACGCAGTTGCCAGCCTCACAAGTCGTTCCCGAAGGACAAACAGTCGGGTCGACTGCACAACTTGGTGGCACGCCACATGCGCCCTCGAGGCAAAGCTGACCCTGTGGGCAATCGGCAGCGCCTACGCACTGAACGCAGCAATCATTGATGCAGTAAGGGGTTCCACCGCCACAGGCACCAGGCGTTCCAGCGTCACATGCTTGCTGACATGCGAAACACGAACCGCTTGCCGTACACACTTCGCCTGCGGCCATATTGCAATCGGCAGTTGAAAGGCACTCCGCACAGAAGCAACGCAGCGGATCCCAAGTCGGTCGCTGAGCATTCCCAGCACATTGAGTTGGATCTTCACCCGGACAATTGGTCGTCTCACAGGCTCCGGTTGCTTGATTACAGGCCTGACCGGCCAAGCAAGAGTCCACCGTGCATTTAGCGACGCAAGCCAATGTGAACGGGTCACAAACGGTGTCGCCCACGCAAGTTACTTGGTCACAAGAAGTTACGACGGCACAGGTTCCATTTGCGTCGCAGAATTTGCCGTCGCCACAACTACCCGGAGTGCAGACACAACGGCCGTCGGTACATGCCTGACCCGTGCCGCATTCCGAAGCGTCGCGGCAACCAGTGATGCAGACACCGTCCGAGTTACAGACTTTGCCGTCTTCACATTGGTCGTTGGTATCGCAACCGGGCACGCAGGTAGAATCTTTGCAGATTTGGTTGGTAGGGCAGTCAACGGCGCTGGCGCAAGTTCCATCACTCGCGACACATTGGTTGGCAAGGTTACAGACTTGGCCCGCAGCGCAATCAGCGCTGGTGGTGCATTGTTGGTCGGTACAAAGGCCTGCTTTGCAGACTCCGCCCTTATCCGTGCAATCTGCCGCAGATGCACACTCTGGCGCCGAGCAAGTTCCTGCTGGGCTTTCCGGAGTCACAAGGCAAACCTGTTCAGAGGTGCAGAAATCACATGCCGCCTTCACACAAAGGCTGTTGGCACTGCAAACGGTCCCAAGGGAACATTCCGTATCAAATGTGCACGATCGTGACGTAGCGGCATCGTCGCTACAGCCCGCAACCAGCACAAATAGAAGGCTGATAACCACAGCCACACTCGAATAAATTCGGTTCGAAAACATTAATTATCTCCCGTTGCGCGACCGCGCAATCACTACACATACCTACAGCCAAGCGCATACTATAGGCAGGCCAAGTT